>CAVHYW010000019.1:0-41850 GCA_963640475.1 bacterium
ATGACCGAAATCATGCCTGTTCCAAGAAATTTGAATTTTACTGTCTTACCAGCAGAGAGCCTTGCGGCCGTTTTTTATATCAATCACTATCCAGCTTAAGCACAGCCATAAAGGCTTCGGTAGGCACCTGCACTGTACCAAGGTTCCGCATCTTCTTTTTACCTTCTTTTTGCTTCTCCAGCAGCTTCTTCTTGCGGGTGATGTCGCCGCCGTAGCACTTGGCCAGCACATCCTTGCGCATGGCCTTTACCGTCTCGCGGGCGATGATACGGCCGCCGATAGCCGCCTGAATAGGCACCTCGAACAGCTGGCGGGGGATGTTCTCCTTCAGCTTCTCGCACAGACGGCGGGCGCGGCCATAGGCCTTATCCCGGTGGGCGATGAAGCTCAGGGCATCCACGCCGTCGCCGTTCAGCAGCAGATCCACCTTCACCAGATCGCTGGTGCGGTAGCCGGACAGCTCATAGTCCAGTGAGGCGTAGCCCTTGGTGTTGGCCTTGAGGGTATCAAAGAAGTCGTAGATGATCTCGTTAAGGGGCATTTGATAGTGCAGCTCCACCAGATGGGTGTCCAGATACTGCATATCCTTGAACTCGCCCCGGCGCTCCTGACACATGGGCATGATGTTGCCCACGAAGTCCTGGGGCGTGATGATGGACACCTTCACATATGGCTCCTCGGCGTGCTCGATGCTGCCGGGGTCGGGGTAGTTGTGGGGATTGTCCACCTTCACCATGGTGCCGTCGGACTTATAGACGTGGTAAATGACGCTGGGCAGGGTGGTGACAAGATCCAGATTGAACTCACGCTCCAGACGCTCCTGAATGATCTCCATGTGGAGCATGCCCAGAAAGCCGCAGCGGAAACCAAAGCCCAGCGCCACGGAGGATTCCGGCTCGAAGGTCAGGGATGCGTCGTTCAGCTGAAGCTTCTCCAGCGCGTCGCGAAGGTCGGGGTATTTGCTGCCGTCCTCGGTGTAAATGCCGCAGTACACCATGGACTGGGCGGGACGGTAGCCGGGCAGCGGCTCCGTAGCGGGCGCGGCGGCGTCGGTGATGGTGTCGCCCACGCGGGTGTCCTTCACGTTCTTGATGCTGGCGGTGAAGTAGCCCACCTCACCGGCCTGCAGGCAGTCGGTAGGTTCGTTGCCCAGCGGCTTCAGATAGCCGCACTCCAGAATGGTGTATTCCGCGCCGCTGGCCATCATGCGGACGGTCTGCCCCTTGCGGATGGTGCCCTCCATGATGCGGAACAGCACCACCACGCCCACATAGGGGTCATACTGGCTGTCGAACACCAGCGCCCGCAGGGGCGCTTTGGGATCGCCCTTGGGGGCGGGGACGTTGTTCACCACGTCCTCCAGCACGGCGTCGATGTTGATGCCCAGCTTGGCGGAAATTTCGGGCGCGTCCAGCGCGGGCAAGCCGATGATGTCCTCCACCTCCTGCTTGGCCTTCAGGGGGTCGGCGGCGGGCAGGTCGATCTTGTTGAACACGGGCAGGATCTCCAAGTCGTGATCCATGGCAAGATACGTGTTGGCCAGCGTCTGGGCCTCCACGCCCTGGGTGGCGTCCACCACCAGCAACGCGCCCTCGCAGGCAGCGAGAGAGCGGCTGACCTCGTAGTTGAAGTCCACATGGCCCGGTGTGTCGATCAGATTCAGGGCATAGACCTCGCCGTCCTGCGCCTTATAAAAGATCTGTACAGCGCGGGACTTGATGGTGATGCCACGCTCACGCTCCAGATCCATGTTGTCCAGCAGCTGGTTTTCCATCTCCCGCTCCGGCACGGCGTTGCACTTTTCCAGCAGGCGATCCGCCAGCGTGGACTTGCCATGGTCAATGTGGGCAATGATGGAGAAATTGCGAATATGAGATTGGTCAAACATATAAAGTATCTCCTTGAGGAAGTGTCGGTATCGGGTGTTTTCATTTACCGGGCGTAGGGGCAAGTATCTTAACGTCCCGGTTTGGAGTGTTTCGCGCCCCGGCGCGAGTCACTTTTGGCCGCGTCATACTGTGCAAGCACAGATGACACTACGGCGGCATAGCCGCCGAGATCGGAGGCTAAAAACATGCCACCGGCATGTTTTCTTGACGCCCCGTCCCAAAAGTGATCAAAAGGACAGCTTAAACCTGCGGTTTAAGAATCCGCCCACGCTATACTCTGTTATAAATATGCGGCCATTTACCGCGCGTTCACAGAACACGGTTGGTATCGCGGCACATGACGAATCGTCTTTCTTCTCGCGCCGCTGCCGCTCATGCAATTCAACGGTGGAAGTTGTTACTCTGTTCGCGGCGGCATGTGGTCATGCCGCCCTACGGGATGTATTACTGCTTTCCCGCCAGCTCGTCCACGTTGTGGACCACCTGCGCGGTGCTCTGGCCCACGCCGGGCGCGGCGGTCAGATCGTCGGAGGTCAGCTCCGGCAGCTTCTCCGCCGCCGACAGCGCCCGCAGATAGGCGGCGCGGCTGCGCAGCATGGCGGCGTCCACCGTTCCGGCATCGAAATCCACGGCGGCGGTGGCGAAAAAGTCCTCGTTGCCGCCGGCACGGCGGTAGAAGTGCCGCAGCAGCGTGTAAAGCGCCGTGCTGAGATAGTCGCCCGCGGCGGTGATGGCCGTCCGGTCGCCGCATTTGCCCAGCAGGTCGAACAACACGCCGGTGGTGTTGACCACCAGCTTCTTTTGCAGCGTGGCCAGAATACTGCCCTTCAGCGTACCCTTTTCGTCGCTGGCATCGTACAGCTCCGCCGCTTCGATAATGCTGCCGTCACGGCTGGCGGTGCGGCCCAGCAGATAGTCCGCCGAGACATGATAAAAGTCGCACACCTTCGTCACGAAGGCAAGGCCCGGCTCGCGGATGCCGTTTTCATAGTGGCTCAGCAGCGCCTGAGAAATGCCCAGCGCGGCGGCTGCCTTCCGCTGGGAGATGCCCGCCTCCTGCCGCAGCAGGGACAGCGTGCGGGAAAAATCAGTTGCCATGTTACTCTCTCACCCTGTTTCTCTCTATTTGAATACAACGGGTAAATTATACACGGTGTTATACGGTTTGTAAAGGAAATTTTGGAGAAAAACGCCTGTATAATGCGCATAAGAGCCGCGTGGAGGTTTCTCCACACGGCTCTTGTTTCGTATATAGAAAACGATTTTCGTTTACCGGGCGTCCTTGCCGATCTTCAGGCCCGCTTCAAAGGCTTGCTTGTTCAGGGGCAGCAGCTTGGGCTTCTTGCCCAGCTTATGCTCGATGGTCTGCCACACCACATCCTCCGGAACCACCTGCGTATAGCCCACATAAGCGCCCAGCATGATGATGTTCAGCACCTTGGCGTTGCCCATCTCAAGGGCCATTTCCGTGACGGGGACTTTTACCACCTTCACATCCTCACGGGTGATCTCACTGGTGACGATGGAGCTGTTGATAAACAGCGTGCCGCCGGGGACAAGCTTATAGAGAAACTTGTTCAAGCTAGGATCATTCATGACGATCAGGTCATCCATGCTGTCGCCCAGGGGCGCGCCGATGTCGTCATCGGAGATAACCACGTAGCAGTTGGCCGTGCCGCCACGCTGCTCCGCGCCGTAGGAGGGGAAAAAGGTGACGTTTTTGTCCGTGCTGTCGCAGGTGGCTTCCGCCAAGAACTTGCCCAGGGTCATGACGCCCTGTCCGCCAAAACCGGCCACCATCAGATTCCGTTCCATTTACTCACCCTCCTTGCTTCTGTCCCGAATCACGCCCAGCGGAAATTCCTTCAGCATGTTCTGCTCCAGAAAATCCAGAGACTCCAGCGGGTCAAGGCCCCAGTTGGTGGGGCAGCTGGTGACGATCTCCACCATGGAGAAGCCCTTACCGTCCAGCTGGTTCTGGAACGCTTTCTTGATGGCCGCTTTCGTCTTGGCCACATTGGCCGGGGTGTTGCAGCTGGTACGCTCCAGATAGTAGGGGGCGGTGAGCTGATTGAGGATCTCGCACATGTGCATGGGGTAGCCGTGCTCCTTGGGATCGCGTCCCTTGGGGGCGGTGGTGGCCTTCATGCCCACCAAGGTGGTGGGGGCCATCTGGCCGCCGGTCATGCCATAGATACCGTTGTTGACGAAGATGACGGAGAAATTCTCGCCCCGGTTGGCGGCGGACATGGTCTCCGCCAGACCGATGGAGGCCAGATCGCCGTCGCCCTGATAGGTGAACACCAGCGACTCGGGGTTGCTGCGCTTGGCACCGGTGGCTACCGCGCAGGCGCGGCCATGGGCTGCCAGAAAGTAGTCGTAGGTGATGTAATCCATATGCAGGCCGCAGCAGCCCACGCCCACAGCGCAGGCGGCCTTGTCCAGCAGGTTCATTTCCTCCAGCACTTCGCCGATAAGCTTGATGATGGTGGAGTGCATGCAGCCGGGGCAGAAGCCGGACACCATGTCGGCCTTGATGCCTTTCGTTCTCGCGTAGACTTTTTCCATATTCCGGCGCCTCCTTTCAGCGTTCCAGCAGCGCCTTGGCTGCCTGAATGACCTCGTCGCGGCCCATGATCTCGCCGCCTGCGTGGAGGCAGGTGTGGATGGGGCAGCGATCCATGACCGCCAGCTTCACGTCGTTGACCATCTGGGCGGGAATGGACATCTCCACATCCAGAATGGCCTTCACACGGCCGAAGTCCAGTCCGGCGTAGGTATCATAGGGGAAGGGGTTGATGGTCTTGGGGCGGATGAAGCCCACCTTATAGCCCTCGGCTCGCAGCAGCTTCACCGCGCTGCGGGCGATACGCCCGCAGATGCCGTAGCCCGTCAGCACCAGCTCCGCGTCGTCAAGGAACATCGTCTCCACCTGTACGTCCTTCTTCCAGCTCTCGTAGAGGGCCTCCATGTCCCGGCAGGACTGCTCCTGATCCTTGGAGGACCAGCGGCCAGCCGCCACGATACCGCGAGGCTCCTTGGTGGAGTTGTGGCCCACGGCGGAGGTGGGACGCAGGGCGTCCTTCAAGGCCTTGACCTCCTCGTCGCTGCGCATTTCCGGCAGCTCCACCGGTTCCATGATAGTACCCATGACGCCGTCGGTGAGGATCAGAACGGGGTTATGATCCCGCTGGGCATAGTCGAAGGCGGCGTAGGTCATGTCCACCGCCTCCTGCACCGTGGCGGGAGAGAACACCATCATGCGGAAGCCGCCGTTGCCGCTGGCCTTGGTGGCCTGGGTATAGTCCTGCTGAGCGGGCTGGATGGTGCCGATGGCAGGGCCGCCCCGCTGCACGTTGACGTACACCATGGGCAGGCGGGCGCTGGCGCAGAAGCTGATGCCCTCGCTCATGAGGCTGATGCCGCAGGAGCTGGAGCTGGTCATGGCCCGTGTGCCCGTACCGGCGGAGCCGTAGACCATGTTGATGGAGGCCACCTCGCTCTCGCCCTGCACAAACGTGCCGCCTACCTCCGGCATGCGGCGGGCCAGATATTCGGGGATCTCGTTCTGGGGGGTGATGGGATAGCCGGCGAAGAACCGGCAGCCGCTGCGCACCGCAGCCTCGGCAATGGCCTCGGTGCCCTTCATGAATACTCTTGCCATGTTCTTCCCTCCTTACTTATACACTTCGATGGCGGCGTCGGGACACATGCGGCCGCAGATGGCGCAGCCGATGCAGTTCTCCGGATGGGCCGCCGTGACGTAGGGGTAGCCCTTGGAGTTCACGTCGTGTCCCACGGCCAGCACGCCCTTGGGACAGAACTTCACGCAGTAGCCGCAGCTTTTGCAGCTCTCCGCGCGGATGGTGACTTGCGGCATAGTGTTTCCTCCTTCAATTTACTGATATCTCTCACTCAAGTCCCGCTTCCGGGACGGATATATGGGATGTAATGGGGATCAGGGGCAGGGGTGTTTCCCCTTTCGCCTGTTCATACAGCCCAGCGGGCACGGCGGCGGCTTCTACGGCGACGTAGGGCGACAGCATATCGAGACCCAACTTGATACCGTCCAGATACTCTTCCAGCGTGGTGTCGCCGCCCAGATTGGGGTTCAGCAGGAACCGGGGCATTTTCAGCCGGGAGGCCCGCAGGATGGCGGACAGGGTGCCGTCGATATGCTCGGTGGTGGCCGACCATGGGCGATAGGGGTTCACCACGAACCACACGTCGGCGGTTTTCAGCAGGTGGGCGTACCCGCCGATGAGCTTCGCGCCGGTGTCTTTGCCGCCCACGTCCAGAATGACGGTCTTTTCCTCGTCCAGCAGCAGGGGGATCAGGCCGCCCACCTGTGTGGGCGCGTCGGCGCACTGCTGCTGGAAGTGAACGGTAACGCCTGCCCTTTCCAGCAGGCCCTCCGCGTCGCGGGAGCGCATCAGGGGCTTGGTCTGATCGAGGTCGAAAAAGTGGACCTCCCGTCCCTGCGACGCCAGCTCCAGCGCCAGATGGACGGCCAGCTCCGATTTTCCGCACCCGGCCTCCCCCAGAAAGACGATATTCCGCTGCCGCAGCAGCCCTTCCCATGCCATGGTATTCACCTCGGTATGTAAAAATTATCTATGCATATAAAAAATTTCTACAATTTGGAGTGTAACACGTCTTGCAATCCTTGTCAACCGCGTGTAGAATTTAGATAAAATCTTATCTGGAAAGGGTGGCAGCGCCATGGAACAGGAGAAACTTTTAATCAAATTCTGCGACTTTCTCACCCATGTGATGGGGCCGGAGACGGAGGTGGTGCTCCATGATAAGGACGGCGTTATCATCTGGATCGCGCAGGGACACATCACCGGACGGGAGGTGGGACAGCAGGATCTGCTGTCGCCCATGGAGCTGGTGTCCCGGCAGCGGGCGGCGGAGGGCTTTGACTACACCACGGGGTACAAAAGCTTCAGCCGGAAGGGTACGCCGCTGCGCTCCTCGTCGCTGTTCTTCCGGGACGGGGAGGGCAAGCTGGCCTATATCCTGTGCGTGAATCAGGACATCAGCGCCTATGTGAATTTACAGCAGACGCTGGACGCCTTTATCGGTGACCGGCCTGTGGAAACGCAGGTGCAGCCGGACAGGGACTCGCTGGACGATGTGGTGATGAAGATGATCCTGGGCGAGATCGCGTTGCTGAAGCCGCTGAATCTGGAGAGCAAGGAGGACAAGCTGCGGCTGATCCAGCGGCTGAACGAAAAGGGCATCTTCGGGGCACGGGGCGCGGTAGGCACTGTGTGCGAGCTGCTGCACATCGCTCAGCCCACGCTGTATAAGTACCTGCAGGAAATAAAAGAGGAATGAGACGATGTGTCTCATTCCTCAGTGAAGAGAGAAAAGAGAAGAGCTTCGGTGTGCCGCTGCGGCGGCATACCACAACTTTTCACTCTTCATTTTTCACTTTTCTCTCTACTGTAAAGCAAAGGCACCCAACCGGGTGCCTTTGCTTTACAGTAGTTCGTTAACCAACATATCCAGCTGCGCCTTGTTTTCCTCCGTCACGGCGGAGCGAATGGTGACGGTGCTGCCCAGTGTCACGTTCTTGCAGCCCTCCAGCAGCTTCTTCATCTCTCTGGCGGCGGCAGGGGCCCACGAGCCGTTCTCGATAAACGCCACCTGACGGTTCTGGTAGTTCCGCTCGGTCAGGTGCTCAATAAACTCCCGCATGGCCGGGAACAGGAAGCCGTTATAGGTGGGGGCGGCCACCACCAGCTTGCCGTAGCGGAAGGCGTCCTCCACCGCCTCGGCCCAGTCCTCCCGCTGCACGCAGGTCAGCGCCACCTTGGGGCAGCCCTTTTCCTTCAGCTTTTCGGCCAGCAGCTGCGCCGCTTTCTCCGTGTTGCCGTATACGGAGACGTAGGCGATCATCACGCCCTCGCTCTCCACACCGTAGCCCGACCAGATGTCGTACAGCCGCAGGGCCTCCGCCAGCTCCCCGCCGGTCAGCACCGGACCGTGAAGGGGGCAGACCGTCTGGATGTCCACCGCCGCTGCCTTTTTCAGCAGCGCCTGCACCTGTGCGCCGAACTTGCCCACGATGCCGAAGTAGTAGCGCCGCGCCTCGCAGGCCCAGCCCTCAGGATCCTCCACATCCAGCGCACCGAACTTGCCCAGTCCGTCGGCGGAGAACAGCACCTTGTCCGTGCCGTCATAGGTGACGATGACCTCCGGCCAGTGTACCATGGGGGCGGTCAGGAAGGTGAGGGTGTGGCGGCCCAGCGCCAGCGTGTCGCCCTCGCCCACCACCAGACGGCGATCGGCGTAGTCGCTGCCGTAGAACTGCTTCATCATCCGGAACGCCGCCTGAGACGCCACCACGGTGGCGGCGGGATAGGCGTCCATAAAGCGCACGATGTTGGCGCTGTGATCCGGCTCCATGTGCTGCACCACCAGATAGTCCGGCGTGCGGCCCTCCAGCGCCGCCGTCAGGTTGTCCATCCACTCCTTGCCGAAATGGGTGTCCACCGTGTCCATCACGGCGATCTTCCCGTCCAGAATGACGTAGGAGTTGTAGGCCATGCCCAGCGGCACGTCGTACTGCCCCTCAAACAGCGTCACCTGATGGTCGTTGACGCCGATATACCGGATATCGTTGCTGATAAACATGAAAAATGACCTCCTTTTCAATAAGGGAAAAGGCGCCCGGCAGCGAAAGCCGCCGGGCGTCCTTAGAGAATACGCTGTTTGTTACGCCTCGGTGGGACGGGGACGGCGATACTCTTGTGCCTTCTCCTCGCCGCGCAGGACGCGCAGTGCGCCCTGTGCCAGAGCCAGCAGCTCGTCCTCGCCGGGATAGACGGTGATGGGAGCGATCCAGTCCACCATCTCGCTGATGGCGTCCACGGTCTCCTTGCCGTAGGCGATGCCGCCGGTCAGGATGATCTGATCCACCTTGCCCTTCAGGACAACGGCCATAGCGCCCACTTCCTTGGCGATCTGATAGTGGAAAGCCTCCACCACGCCGGCGACCTTCTTGTCGTTCTTGGCCTCGGCCAGCAGATAGCGCATATCGTTGGAGCCGGTGTAGGCCACCAGACCGCCGCGGCCGGACAGCATACGCTTCAGCTCAGCCTCGGTATACTGGCCGGAGCAGCACAGCTTCACCAGCTGGCCGGTGGGCAGGGAGCCGGAGCGCTCGGGGGAGAAGGGGCCGTCGCCGTCCAGGGCGTTCTGGGTGTCGATGACGCTGCCGTGGCAGTGAGCGCCCACGGAGATGCCGCCGCCCAGATGGCAGACAATCAGGTTCAGATCCTCGTAATTCTTGCCGTGCTCCTTGGCGAAGCGCTTGGCCACGGCCTTCTGGTTCAGGGCGTGGAAAATGCTGACGCGCTGGAACAGGGGATGGCCGGCATAGCGGGCCACGTCGGCCAGCTCGTCCACCACCACGGGGTCAACGATGTAGGAGGGGATGCCCAGAGAATCGCCGATCTCGCGGGCGATGATGCCGCCCAGGTTGGAGGCATGCTGGCCCTGCACGCCGATGGTGCAGTCGTTTACCAGATTGTCGTTGACGGCGTAGGTGCCGCCGCGGATGGGACGCAGCAGACCGCCGCGGCCGGAAACGGCGTCCAAAGTGTTGATATCGAAATTCTCCTCCCGCAGGGCCTTCAGTACCAGCTGGCAGCGCCAGTCCTTCTGGGCGGGGATGGAGTTGAACCGGGCGATATCCTCGGCGCTGTGACGCAGGGTCTTGTCAAACAGCAGGGTCTCGTCCTCATAGACACCGATCTTGGTGGAAGTGGAACCGGGATTGATAACAAGGATCTTGAAAGACATTTTTTGTTCCTCCTGTGTGATGGTAATTCGCCACCATAAAAAATTTCCAACCCACATTATACAAAACTTTTCTTCCGCTGTAAAGCGTGAATTTACACAGAAAACCGCCGTAACGGTTGACAAACTCTACATTTTAGAGTATGATGCTTAAAAATGCAGAAAAAGGCGATGAAAGAGAGAGTAACCGGCAGATACCGCCATAAGAGAGCCCGGAAAGGTGAAAGCGGGCGCGGAGGAAACCGGCGAACATGGCTCCGGAGCTGTCCGGCCAAGCGGAAAAAACGTCAGGCCGGAACGGGAGAGCGCCCGTTAAAGCGCGGGAGTGTGCTGGCACTCCATGAGGCCGCGGCCGCAAGGCCGGGGCGAAGCAAGGTGGTACCGCGACCGGTTCAAGTCGCCCTTAGCATGACGCTAAGGGCGTTTTATATTTTCAGAAAAAACAGGAAAAATAATTTTAAGCCGTCCTTCCATTCGGGGCGGCGGAAAAGGAGAAATATCCCCATGGAAAAGAAAAAGTTCTATATCACCACACCCATTTACTACCCCTCGGACAAGCTGCACATCGGCCACAGCTACTGCACCGTGGCCACCGACGCCATCGCCCGCTATAAGCGTCTGCAGGGCTACGACGTCATGTTCCTGACCGGCACCGACGAGCACGGCCAGAAGATCGAGACCAAGGCCGAGGAAGCCGGCATGACCCCCCAGGCCTTCGTGGATCGCATCGTGGACGGCCCGCGCGGCGTCCGTGATCTGTGGAAGCTGATGAATATCTCCAACGACCGCTTCATCCGCACCACCGACGACTATCATGTCAAGACCATCCAGTCCGTGTTCCGCAAGATGTACGAAAACGGCGACATCTATAAGGGCAAGTACAAGGGCAAGTACTGCACCCCCTGCGAGAGCTTCTGGACGGAGAGCCAGCTGGTGGACGGCAAGTGCCCCGACTGCGGCCGTGAGGTCCACGACGCCGAGGAGGAAGCCTACTTCTTCCGCCTGAGCAAGTACGCCGATAAGGTGCAGCACCTGCTGGAGGACACCGACTTCCTGCAGCCCCGCACCCGCGTCAATGAGATGGTGAATAACTTCATCAAGCCCGGTCTGGAGGATCTGTGCGTCAGCCGTACCAGCTTCTCCTGGGGCATCCCCGTGGACTTCGATCCCGGCCATGTGGTGTACGTCTGGGTGGACGCTCTGTTCAACTACGCCAGCGCCCTGGGCTTCGACAACGACACCTACAACGATTTCGACCGCTATTGGCCCGCCGACTATCACATCGTGGGCAAGGAGATCGTCCGCTTCCACTCCATCATCTGGCCCGCCATGCTGATGAGCATGGGCCTGCCCCTGCCCAAGCATGTGTACGGCCACGGCTGGCTGGTGATCGACGGCGGCAAGATGTCCAAGTCCAAGGGCAACGTTGTGGACCCCTACGCCCTGTCCGAGATGTTCGGCGTGGACGCCCTGCGCTTCTTCCTGCTGCGCACCTTCCCCTTCGGCTCCGACGGCAACTTCTCCAACGAGCTGCTGATCTCCACCATCAACACCGACCTTGCCAACAAGCTGGGCAATCTGGTCAGCCGCACCACCGGCATGGTGGAGAAGTACTTCGGCGGCAAGCTGCCCGCCGACCGTGAGGACGCGCCGGAGGACTGCGACCTGAAAAAGACCGTCTGCGCCCTCCGTGACCGCTACGAGGCCGAGATGGAGAAGCTGCAGCTGCAGAACGGCATCGACGAGGTGTTCAAGGTCATCGACCGCGCCAACAAGTATATCGACGAGACCGCGCCCTGGGTGCTGGGCAAGGACGAGACCAAGCGCGCCCGTCTGGCCACCGTTCTCTATAACCTGCTGGAGACCATCCGCGTCTGCACCACCCTGCTGACCCCCGTGATGCCGGAGAGCTGCGACAAGATCTTCGTGAAGATCGGCGCTTCCGCCGGGGATCATACCTGGGAGAAGGCCAACGTCTGGGGCACCCTGTCCGCCGAGGTGCAGGTGGCCAAGGGCGAGAACCTGTTCCCCCGCGTGGACACCGAGAAGGCGCTGGCGGAGCTGAACGCCATGCAGGAGGCCCAGAAGAAGGCCGCCCTGCCCGCCATCGAGCTGGAGCCCTATGTGGAGCAGGAGGTGGACTTTGACACCTTCCTGAAGTCCGACTTCCGCGCCGTGAAGATCAAGAACTGCGAAGCGGTGAAGAAGTCCGACAAGCTGCTGAAGTTCACGCTGGATGACGGCTCCGGCACCGACCGCATCATCGTTTCCGGCATCCACCATTACTATGAGCCGGAGGATCTGATCGGCAAGACCGCCGTGGCCATCCTGAACCTGCCGCCCCGGAAGATGATGGGCATTCCCTCCTGCGGCATGCTGATCTCCGCCGTCCACAAGGAAAAGGGCGAGGAGAAGGTAAACCTGATGATTATTGATGATAGTGTCCCCGCAGGTGCCAAGCTCTGCTGAACGGTTTGAAAACGATCCCTTGACATTTCGTAGGGGGCGATGCCCACATCGCCCCGCCGTATACAGGAAGAGTCCTCGTAAACCGTGCGGGCCGATGAGGGCATCGGCCCCTACAAAAAAGCGGAGCGCAGCATCGTACTTCGTCAAACCCTAAACTTATATGGACAATCACGCTCCTTTGCGCTACAATAGGCGCAAAGGAGCGTGATTTTAAATGCTGACACTATATGTAAAATACACCGCCAAGCCCGGCTGCCGGGAAAACTACGTCCGGGACATCGTGTCCGAGGGCATCCTGACCACTATCCGCGCCGAGGCGGGCTGCATCCGCTATGACTACTATTTCTCCGCGCAGGAGGAGAACGTGGTGCTGCTGATCGAGCAGTGGGAGACCGAGGAGCACCAGCGCGTCCACATGCAGCAGCCCCACATGACCCGCCTGCGTGAGCTGAAGGCCCAGTACATCGACGGTACCGAGATGGGTAAGGTACAGCTGGTATGACGCTGTTCGACACCCACGCCCACTATGACGACGAGGCCTTTGACGCCGACCGTGACGCGGTGCTTGCCGCCTTCGACGGTCTGGTGATCGACCCCGGCTGCACGCTGGCGTCCTCTCAGGTGGCTGTCGATCTGGCGGTGCGCCACCCCCACGTGTACGCCGCTGTGGGCATCCATCCGGAAAACTGCGGCGACTTCGTGCCGGAGCATATCGACCTGCTGCGGCAGCTGGCACAGCAGCCCAAGGTGGTGGCCATCGGCGAGATCGGCCTTGACTACTACTGGGCTGAAAACCCGCCCCGGGAGTTCCAGCAGCAGGTGTTCCGCGCCCAGCTGACGCTGGCGCTGGAGCTGGACTTGCCGGTCATTATCCACGACCGTGACGCCCACGGCGACTCGCTGGCCATCGTCAAGGAGTACTCCGCCCTGCGGGGCGTGTTCCACTGCTATTCCGGCAGCGTGGAGATGGCCCGCGAACTGCTGGCACTGGGCTGGTATCTGGGCTTCGACGGCCCTGTCACCTACAAAAACGCCCGCAAGACTGTAGAGGTGGCGGAGATGGTTCCGCTGGATCGTATTCTGATCGAGACGGACTCTCCCTACATGTCCCCCGTCCCCATGCGGGGCAAGCGCAACGACTCCCGCAATGTACTTTATATCGCGGAAAAGCTGGCTCAGATCAAGGGCATGACCACGGAGGAAATGGCCCGGCTGACCATGGAGAACGGGAAAAGATTGTTTGGCATCAAATAAGAACGAAAAGTAAAAAATGAAGAGTGGAGAGTTTTGTGGCGTGCCGCTGCGCGGCATACCTACGTTCTTCACTCTTCTCTATTCTCTCTTCACTGAACAAACAGAAAGGACATCCGCAGGGATGTCCTTTCTGTTTATTTCACAAGATAGCTGCCGGTCTCCGCCGGTACGGCCACAATGGGCACAAGGCGGGTATCGGCGTCGAACTTCTCCGGCAGCTGCTGCCCCAGCGCCGCGGCATCTACGCCAGCTTCCAGATAGATGCGGTCAAAGTTCTGCGCCAGCATCTCCGGCGACAGGCCGAAATCGGCGGTCGGCTCGCTGCGCAGCACGATACTGAGCTTCACGCCGTCCGGCAGGTTGGCCCGCAGGCTCTGGACAAAATCCGTCAGAACCTGCACCTTATCCACACCCTCCAGACCAGCGATGGAATCCAGCCGTCCGGCGGTGGGATAGCTGAAGTAATCCAGCGCGATCTCGTCAAAGCCCAGCTGGGCGTACTCCTGACACAGGGTGGTGATATACACCAGCACCTGGGGATTGGTGGGGTCCAGCCACGCCATGCTGGCGGCGTCGTACCAGAAGCTGCCGCTTTCCACGCGCATGGCCGCGTCGGGATAGGCCCGGACGAAGTAGCTGTCGCAGAACACGGACATGCGGGCGATGGAATAGGCGTCGCTTGCCAGCAGCGTTTGCAGGTTGGCCATGGTGTCATACTGCGCCACGTCTACCTGCTGCGGCACCTCCACCGCCGTGGTATAGGTGATGGAGCCGTTGACCCGCTTGGTCTCCACAGCAAAGGCGTTCTCCGTCAAGCTGTCCAGCACCGACTGAGGATCCTGCCGCAGAACGTTGGTCTCCAACATCTGGGCGTGCAGCGTCTCCAGATGGGGCGCGTAGCCGGTGTCCACATAGTCGATGGTCACCTCGCCATCCGGTACGCCCGGCTCCTGCTGGTCAGGCTGCGGCTCCTCCTTCCGGAAGGGCCACTCGACGTGGGCCTTGCCCGCGTCGTCATAGACGATGTAGTTCTGGATCACCAGAAAGGCTGCCGCCGCCAGGATCACCGCCACCAGCACCGCGGCCAGCACGATCTGCTGGCGGCGCTTGCGGCCCCGGCCCCGATAGTTATGATAGCCCTTTGTCATAGTCAGGGCTGGATGTTATCCAGCAGGCCCACGCGGCGGGCGTGACGGCCGCCCTCGAACTCGGTGGTCAGGAACACCTCGGTGATCTTCTTGGCCAGATTGGGGCCGATGATGCCGGCGCCCATGGCCAGCACATTGGCGTCGTTATGGCGGCGGGTCATCTCGGCGCTGTAGCTGTCGCCGCACAGAGCGCAGCGGATGCCCTTGACCTTGTTGGCGGACATGGAGATGCCGATGCCGGTGGTGCAGATGACGATGCCCTTGTCACATTCGCCGCTGGCCACGGCACGGGCCACCTTCTCGCCGTACACGGGATAATCCACGCTCTCGGTGTTATAGCAGCCGAAATCCTCGAACTCGTAGTCGTGCTCCTCCAGCCAGATGAGAATGTCCTGCTTCAGCAGATAGCCGCCGTGATCGCAGCCGATGGCAATTTTCATGATGATGTTCCTCCTGATGGTCGTTTGTATAGTGTGTTCCTGTTAAAGCGCCTGAAATGAGGGCTTCATGCGGTCAAAGGTGGTGAAATAGCGGAAGCCGCACTGCCGCAGCAGCTCCTGCCGCGCCTCGATGGCGCAGCCCAGATGCTCGGCGATATGGGCATCGGAGCCGAGGGTGATGATCTCGCCGCCCAGCTGGCGGTACAGTGTCAGGATATCGGCGTCCGGCAGCGGGGTATTGCCCCGGTTGGTGTTGCACTCGATGCCCAGCCCTTTTGGGATGATGGTGCGGAGGATCTCCTCCACCTGCGCCATGTGGGGCCGGAAGGAGATGTTCCTGCCCCGCAGCTCGTTGATGCAGCGGATGGGCAGGGTCAGGTGGCCCAGCACGCTGAACCGGCCCCATTGGGCCAGCTTCAGCTCCTGCTCCAGATAGGCGTCAATGACGGCGTGGTAGTAGCCGTCGTCCCGGTCGCCGTCGATGTAAAAGAGGTCGAACCAGCCGTTCTCGTCATGGGACATATGGACGGAGGCGATGATGAAGTCCAGCGGAGGTGCGGTATCCAGCAGGTGGGCCGCCCGGTCAAAGCCCAGATAGGCCTCGCCCAGCTCCGCGCCCAGCTTCAGCCGGATCTGACCGCCCCATTGCTCCGCCGCCTCGTCATACTGGCGCTGGGCAGAGGCCCAGTCGTAGTCCGAGCGGGGGATGGTGGTGCCCCAGTGGAGGGTATCCACATGGTCGGTGAAGCAGATCTCATCCAGACCCCGCTCCACGCCCTGCCGGGCCATCTCCGCCATGGTCAGGTGGCCGTCCGGCGAGCCGGTGGAGTGCACATGATAATCAGCCAGATACATCAGTGTTTCTTACCAAAGAAGCTCTTGCGCTTTTCGTAGTTGCTCTCGCCCAGCAGGTCGCTGAACTTCTTCAGGGCTTCCTTTTGCTCCTTGTTCAGATTTTTCGGTGTCTCGATGGTAACGGTGACGTACTGGTCGCCCCGGCCCCGGCCATTGAGGACGGGGATACCCTTGCCCCGCAGGCGGAACACGCTGCCGGTCTGGGTGCCCTCGGGGATGTCGTACTTCACCTTGCCGTCGATGGTGGGGATCTCCAGCGTGCCGCCCAGCACCGCCTGCGCGTAGGTGATGGGCGCTTCGCAGAACACGGAGGTGCCCTCCCGGCGGAAGATCTCGTGGGGCTGCACCATGACGGTGATCAGCAGATCGCCGCTGGGGCCGCCGTTCTTCCCGGTATGGCCCTGTCCCCGCAGGGAGATGGTCTGGCCGTCGTCGATACCGGCGGGGATGTTGACCTTGATGGAGCGGCGCTTGCGGACGCGGCCCTGACCGTGACAGTCGGGGCAGGGCTGGTGGATGATCCGTCCCGTGCCGCCGCACTTGGAGCAGACGGTCTGGCTCTGCATCACGCCGAAGGGCGTGCGCTGCGCCTGTGTGACGGTGCCGCTGCCGTGGCAGGTGGGGCACACCTCCGGCGTGGTGCCTGCGGCGCAGCCGTTGCCCTTACAGGTGGGACACTGCTCGCTGCGCTCCACGGTGATCTCCTTCTCGCAGCCGAAGGCCGCCTCGGTAAAGGAAACGGTGACGGCGGCACGGATGCTCTCGCCCCGCTGGGGTGCGTTGGGGTTGCGCCGCTGCTGACCGCCGAAGCCGCCGAAGAAGCTGCCGAAAATGTCGCCCAGATCGCCGAAGTCGAAGCCCGCCGCGCCGTCGCCCCATCCGGGGCCACCTGCGCCTGCGCCGTAGCTGGGGTCCACGCCCGCGAAGCCGAACTGGTCGTACCGGGCCTTCTTATCGGGATCGGACAGTACCTCGTTGGCCTCGTTGACCTCCTTGAACTTCTCCTCGGCCTCCTTGTCGCCGGGGTTCATGTCCGGGTGGTACTTGCGGGCCAGCTTTTTATATGCTTTTTTGATCTCGTCCTCCGACGCGCCCTTGCTGACGCCGAGGACCTCGTAATAATCTCGTTTTTCCTGAGCCATGTGATATGTCTCCTATTACCGGTTTTCCTGTGCCGGAGCCACCCTGCGGCGGATGCCCCAACGATGAAAGGCAACGGATCTTGCGTCAAGACAAGGCGCTGCGGCGCAGGCGTACTTTGTGTACGTCAAGCCGCCAAAACGACGTATTGACACAAGAGACGCGCTTTTCCTAAACGCCACAACAAGGGACAGGTCACCCTGCCCCTTATTGCGGGATACATTACTTACTTGTTCTGATCGTCGTCATCGACTACTTTGTAGTCGGCGTCGTAGTACTGCTGGCCGCCGTTGGGGTCGCCGCCGGGCTGCTGGCCGCCCATGTTGGGATCGCCCTGAGGCGCCTGCTGCTGGTACAGCTTCTCGCTCATCTTATAGAACATCTGGGTCAGCTCCTCGGTAGCGGCCTTGATGGCGTCGGTATCCTCGCCCTTCAGGGTCTCCTTCAGCTTCTCGATACCGGCCTTGATGGGCTCCTTCTCGCTTTCGGGAACCTTGTCGCCTACCTCGGACAGGGTCTTTTCCGCCTGATAGACCATCTGGTCGGCCTGATTGCGGACCTCTACCTTCTCCTTGATCTTGGCGTCCTCGGCGGCATACTGCTCGGCCTCCTTGACGGCCTTCTCGATGTCCTCCTTGGACATGTTGGAGGAAGAGGTGATGGTGATGTGCTGGGCGTTTCCGGTGCCCAGATCCTTGGCGCTGACGTTCACGATGCCGTTGGCGTCGATATCAAAGGTGACCTCGATCTGAGGCACGCCGCGGCGGGCCGGAGCGATGCCGTCCAGATGGAAGCGGCCCAGACTCTTGTTGGCGGCGGCCATCTCACGCTCGCCCTGCAGGACGTTGACCTCAACGGAGGTCTGGTTGTCGGCGGCGGTGGAGAAGATCTGGCTCTTCTTGACGGGGATGGTGGTGTTGCGCTCGATCAGACGGGTGCACACGCCGCCCATGGTCTCGATACCCAGAGACAGGGGGGTGACGTCCAGCAGCAGCAGGCCCTTGACGTCGCCGGTCAGCACGCCGGCCTGCAGGGCAGCGCCCATGGCCACGCACTCATCGGGGTTGATGCCCTTGAAGGGCTCGGAGCCGGTGAAGTTCTTCACGGCGTCCACCACGGCGGGGATACGGCTGGAGCCGCCCACCATCAGCACCTTGGCCAGATCGGAGGGCTTCAGACCGGCGTCGGACATGGCCTGACGCACGGGGCCCATGGTGGCGTCCACCAGATGGCCGGTCAGCTCGTTGAACTTGGCACGGGTCAGGGTAACGTCCAGATGCTTGGGGCCGGTGGCGTCGGCGGTGATATAGGGCAGGTTGATGTTGCTGCTGGTGACGCCGGACAGCTCGATCTTGGCCTTCTCGGCGGCCTCCTTCAGACGCTGCATGGCCACCTTGTCGCCGCTCAGGTCGATGCCGTCGGTACGCTTGAACTCGCTGACCAGATACTTCATGATGCACTGGTCGAAGTCGTCGCCGCCCAGACGGTTGTTGCCGGCGGTAGCCAGCACCTCGATCACGCCGTCGTCGATCTCCAGAATGGACACATCGAAGGTGCCGCCGCCCAGATCGTACACCATGATCTTCTGGGTCTGCTCCTTATCCACACCGTAGGCCAGAGCGGCTGCGGTAGGCTCGTTGATGATACGCTTCACGTCAAGACCGGCGATCTTACCGGCGTCCTTGGTGGCCTGACGCTGAGAGTCGGTGAAGTAGGCGGGAACGGTGATGACCGCCTCGGTGACGGTGGTGCCCAGATACGCCTCGGCGTCCGCCTTCAGCTTCTGCAGGATCATGGCGCTGATCTCCTGCGGGGTGTAGCTCTTGCCGTCGATGGTGACGCGGTGGTCGGTGCCCATCTCACGCTTGATGGAGGAGATGGTGCGCTCGGGGTTGGTGATGGCCTGACGTTTTGCCACCTGACCCACCATACGCTCGCCGGTCTTGCTGAAAGCCACGACGGACGGGGTGGTGCGGTTGCCTTCCGCGTTGGGGATAACGACTGCTTCGCCGCCTTCCATCACGGCGACGCAGGAATTGGTGGTGCCAAGATCGATACCGATAACTTTAGACATAATGATTGCCTCCTGTATATTCATATATAATTATTACTTTTTGTTATTCAAATCGGAACAGCGTTCCGGGAAATTCGCGGTCAGTTTGCTACCTTCACCATGGCGAAGCGCAGCACCTTGTCGCCCAGCATGAAGCCCTTTTGGAATACCTCGACCACGGTGTTCTCTCCGGCTTCCTTGTCCTCCACATGCATCACGGCGTTGTGCAGGCCGGGATCAAAGGGCTGGCCCTTGGCTTCGATCTCCGTGACGCCCAGCTTGGTCAGCGTCTCGGTAAACTGGCGGAGGATCAGCTCCAGCCCCTGACGGTGGGCATCAGCCTCGTCATACTGGGCGATGCCCCGCTCCAGATTGTCGTACACGGCCAGCAGGGGCTTGATGGTGTCAGCTTTGGCGTCGCCGTAGATGTTTTCCTTCTCCTTGGCGGTACGCTTGCGGTAGTTGTCGTACTCCGCGGCCAGACGCAGGTATTTGTCGTTGACGTCCGCCACCAGCTTGGCAAGGCCCTCCATCTTCTCCATCTGTTCTTTTGTGACGGTGAAGGTCTCAGGTGTAGTCTCCTCGGCGGGGGTATCTGCGGTTTCCTCCGTTACGGGAGCAGTGTTTTCTTTTTCCGGCTCCTGTGCGGGGGTATCCTTTTTCTTCTTATCGCTCATTGTATCTCATTCTCCTTTGGGGGAAGTTCATGCTTTCCGAACATGCGGGTCAGGCTCTCGGCAAAGTAGCTGAGGCGGGCCGCCACGGTGGCGTAATCCATCCGGGTGGGACCGACCACACCCACAAGGCCCCGCATGCCGTCGCCGATATCATAGCTGGCCACCACCACACTGCTCTCCTTCAGGGCGTCGTTGACGTTTTCCGGCCCGATGAGGATCTGCATGGACTGACCTCCGGCAGGGACCGGAAGATCCTCCTTGCTGTCCACCATGAAATGCATCAGGTCGTGGGCCTTGTCGATATCCCGGAACTCCGGGAATTTCAGCAGCTGGCTGGCGCCGTTGGTGAACACCTCGTGCTGCTGGGTCTCCTTGAGAAGTCCGGCGGCGTATTCCACCACCTGATTCAGCAGCAGGAACCAGTCGCCGCTGACCTGATCCGACAGGTTCATCAGGTGGGCGTTCATCTCCTCGGCGCCGATGCCGGTGAAGTGGGTGTTCAGCAGGTGGCTCAGCTCCGGCAGCGTCTCCGCCGCCAGCGGCAGCGTCAGGTGCATCAACTGGCTTTTCACCCGGCTGTCCGACAGCATCACCACGGCGATCACCGACGCGGCGTCCACAGCGATCAACTCGAAGCGCCGCACAGTGGCGGCGGCGGTGTGATCCGCCACGGCGTAGGTGGGGTAGTCCACAAAGCTGGACACCATCTGGCCGGTCTTGGCGATCACCTGATCGGTGCCCTTCAGCTCCTGCTGTAAGGTGCTGTTGATCCGGGCGGCCTCCTCGTCGGAGATGGGCTTGCGCTCCATCAGCTCGTTGACGTACAGCCGGTAGCCCAGCGGGGAGGGGATCCGTCCGGCGCTGGTGTGGGGCTGCTCCAGATAGCCCATGTCGCTCAGCTCCGCCAGCTCGTTGCGGACAGTAGCGGAGCTGACCTTTTCCGGCATCCGCTCGGCGATGGCCTTGGAACCCAGCGGCTCGGCGGTGTCGATGTAGCTCTCCACCACGATCTTCAATATTTGCTTTTTTCGCGCTGTCAGTTCCATATCGATTCTCCGTTTAGCACTCGCTATCTCTGAGTGCTAAACCAGTGTACCACCGACGGTCACGAATGTCAAGGGCTGCAACGTTGAATTATTTGTGAACAAATCCTGCAGGACACAAGAAAAGAGCGACGAAAAAATTCGTCGCTCTTTTGTGATACAGGTATCTTCCGTCAGTCGATGCTGCGGTTGAAGTGGATGCCGGATTTCTGCATATGTACGTCCAGCCGGACACGGTCGCCCCGGATGAAGCTGCGGGTATACTCGTACACGCGGCCATCCTCGGTGCGGGTGCGGCGCTGGTGATAGAAGGCGCAGCTGCCCGGCTCGACACCCAGCAGCTTGGCGCTGTCGCTGTCCAGCGTCACGGCCTCGTAGCTCTCCTCCGCGGCAAAGGGCGTGATGCCTACATGATACAGCAGGGAGTAGAAGCTGTGGGTCTGCACCATGTCGCGGGTCAGGTTGGGGTAGATGTACTGGGGATAATAGCTGGTCTCAAGGATCAGCGGCTCTCCGTCCACGTTGCGGATACGGGTGAAGCAGTAGACCGGCGTACCCTCCCGCAGCTCCATCTTGTCACAGACGATGGGGGAGGGGGTGGTGATCTGGAAATCCACCAGCGTGCTGCTGGGCTCCTTGCCCATGGAGGATACCTCGGTGGTGAAGGAGTACCGGACGCCCCGGCGGTTGGTGGACGGGTCGGCCACGAAGGTGCCCCGGCCGCGCTTGCGGACCACAAGGCCCTCCTCCTCCAGCTCGCCGATGGCCTGACGGACGGTGTTGCGGCTGATGTTCAGCGTGCGGCACAGCTCTGCCTCGCTGGGCAGCAGGTCGCCCACCGCCAGCACACCGGTGGAGATGTTGCGCTTGATGATGCCCACCAGTTGGGCATACAGGGAGATATCGCTGTCCAGCGACAGCTTCGCGTTCAAAAGTGCGTTGCTTTCCATAATACGGGTGTTTCCTTTCCTGCGCGCCCAACGGCGCTTGTACCTATTGTACCATACATTCCATGAAAAAGAAAGAGGGATTTTTCGGAAAAGCACTTTTTTGCAGAATTTCACGAAATATATGGCGGTGGCAAGCCAAAAAGCGTCAAACCGCCCGCGGAGAAAGGAAAAAAGCCGCCATAGAGGCGGCGTTTTTCCTGGAACAAAAAAGAAGGAAAACTTGAAAGTTTGAAAATAGCTTATTGAAAAGGCCTCGCAGAGTTCGCGGCGCGGACGCCGCGAATCATTCAAATCATTTTTCTGACGACATGTGCGTCAGAAAAATTCTTCTCGGCCGCCAGTGTGTCCGAAGGACGCGCGCAGCCGGCCGCAAGCCTTTTTTGCAGCAAAATCGTTAGATTTTGCGCCAGCTTATTTGTGATCCACGGCGTACATACGCTCGATCAGGCACAGCAGCTTGTCGGAGTAGCCGATCTCGTTGTCGTACCAGCTGACCACCTTCACGAAGGTATCGGTCAGGGCGATGCCGGCTTTGGCGTCGAAGATGGAGGTGTGGGTGTCGCCCAGGAAGTCAGAGGACACAACGGCCTCGTCGGTGTAGCTGAGGATGCCCTTCAGCTCGCCCTCGCTGGCCTTCTTCATGGCGGCGCAGATCTCATCATAGGAAGCGGGCTTCACCAGATTCACAGTCAGGTCGACCACGGACACATCCAGCGTGGGGACACGCATGGACATACCGGTCAGCTTGCCGTTCAGGGAAGGAATGACCTTGCCCACGGCCTTGGCGGCGCCGGTGGAGCTGGGGATGATGTTGCCGGAAGCGGCACGGCCGCCACGCCAGTCCTTCAGAGACACGCCGTCGACGGTCTTCTGGGTGGCGGTGGTGGAGTGAACGGTGGTCATCAGACCGTCGGCAATGCCGAAGTTATCGTTCAGCACCTTGGCAATAGGAGCCAGGCAGTTGGTGGTGCAGCTGGCGTTGGACACGAACTGCATGTCGGAGGTATAGGTGTCGTCGTTGACGCCGCAGACGAACATGGGTGTGTCGTCCTTGGAGGGTGCGGACATGACCACGTGCTTGGCACCGGCAGCGATATGACCAGCGGACTTCTCCTTGGTCAGGAACAGGCCGGTAGACTCGATGACGTACTCAGCGCCCACCTTGGCCCAGGGCAGATTGGCGGGATCACGCTCGGCGGACACGGGGATGGCCTTGCCGTTGACCACGATGTTGTTGCCCTCGGCATGGATATCGCCGTCGAACTTGCCATGCATGGTGTCGTATTTCACCATATAAGCCAGATAGTCGGCGGGGCACAGATCGTTGATGCCCACGATCTCGATCTCGGGATGATTCAGGGAGCAGCGCAGAACCATACGGCCAATACGGCCAAAACCATTGATGCCAACTTTAATGCTCATAATCAAAACTTCCTTCCTAATGGAATATATCAAACATATGGTACGTTTAGAATTATATGCAATTCTTTCGTAAAATGCAAGCCCCTTTTTAAAAATTTTTCGCCAAGTTTCGACAAAGTTCGACAATCCGCTTGTTTTTCTTTTGGTCATTTGGTATGATGTGCCTGAACAGCCGTCATTTCCCTGTGATAACACCTCACGTTCAGGGAAAAGCTGACAGGGAAAAGAGGTGCGGGCATGGCATATTTCAGCGAGGAAGAACAGCATATTCTCAGCAGCGTGCTGCCCAATGTGGCGGCGGCCCTGCGCGCGCCCCTGAATAACCTTCACATGGCCGCACAGCGGCTGGCGGCGCAGGACGGCGGCGACGAGCAGGCCATCATGCAGCAGAGCTACTACCGGATGCTGCGGCTGGTGAACAACCTGAACACCGCGCCGGAGCTTCTGTCAGACGCGCCCTTTGACACACAGAATCTGGAGCTGGTGGTATGGCTGGACGAGCTGTGCCGTCAGGCAGGCTCCATCGCCCGCGAGGCGGGGGTGGAGGTGCGGTTCGTCTGCCGGGAGCGGTACGTGATCGCCGCCGTGAACCGGACATATCTGGAGCGGCTGGTGTGGAACCTGCTGAGCAACGCCCTGAAATTCACCCCTAAAGGCGGCGTTATCACCGTGACGCTGGAGGACAAGGGCAAGCAGCTGGCGCTGAGCGTGCGGGACACCGGCTGCGGCATCCCGCCGGAGATCGCCGACGGCATTTTTGACCGGTGGCAGGAGGCCGGACGGATGGAGCTGCCCGTCCACGGTATGGGGCTGGGCCTTCTCATCTGCCGCCGCGTGGCGGAGGACCACGGCGGACGGTTGCTGCTGGAGAGCCGCGAGGGCGAGGGCACGCTGGTGACGGTATCGCTGCCCCACATCCGGCGCAATGACGGTCAGGTGCGGGAGAGCCGCACCGACTACGCGGGCGGCTTCTCCCATGTGATGATGGAGCTGAGCGACGCGCTGCCCTATCAGGCGTTTTACGAAAAGCATCTGGATTAACGAAAGATTTCACTTGACCCCGGCTTAGGCCGGGGTTACACTTTTATATAAATGGATATCTAAACGCATTCTACCCCAAACAACAGCGAGGTAAACCTATGGAGCAAAATAAAGGAAATCGGGTATTGGTAGCCATGTCCGGCGGCGTGGACAGCTCCGCCGCGGCGCTGCTGCTGCGGCGGCAGGGCTACGACTGCGACGGGGCCATGCTGAAACTGATCCCCAACAGCGACAGCCGCTGCTGCAGCGCCGACGACGCTGAGGACGCCCGGGCGGTGGCCTATCGGCTGGGAATGAAATTCTATGTGTTCAACGAGGTGGACGCCTTCCGCCGGGACGTGATGGAACGCTTCACGGCGGAGTACTGCGCAGGCCGCACGCCAAACCCCTGCATCGACTGCAACCGATGCCTGAAGTTCGGTGCGCTGCTGGACCGGGCGGTGACGCTGGGGTATGACTTCATCGCCACAGGCCACTATGCCCGGGTGATCTATGACGAGACGGCGCGGCGCTACCGCCTGCTGCGGGGCGCGGATCGCCGGAAGGATCAGAGCTATGTGCTGTACCAGCTGACCCAGTATCAGCTCTCGCACCTGCTGCTGCCGGTGGGCGACTATGACAAGCCCGCCATCCGGGAGAACGCCCGGGAGGCGGGGCTGCTGAACGCCGATAAGTCCGACAGTCAGGACATCTGCTTCGTGCCGGACGGCGACTATGTGTCGTTTTTGCAGTCCCAAGGCGTGGAGCTGACGCCGGGCAACTTCATGGACGAGGAGGGCCATGTGCTGGGCCGGCACCGGGGGCTTCCCTGCTATACCATCGGGCAGGGCAAGGGCCTTGGCATCGCGGTGGGAAAGCATGTGTATGTGCTGGCCAAGAATGAAGCCGACAACACTGTGGTGCTGGGGGACAACGACAGGCTGTTCCGCCGGGAGCTGACGGCGAACCGGGTCAACTGGATCGCCGGTGAGGCCCCTGCCGCCCCCTTCCGCTGCACCGCCAAGACCCGGTACAGTCAGGTGGAGGCCCCGGCGCTGGCGGAGCCGCTGCCGGATAATCGGCTGCGCCTGATCTTCGACGAGCCGCAGCGGGCCATCACCGCCGGACAGGCGGCGGCGCTCTACGACGGCGACGAGGTACTGGGCGGCGGAACGATCGAATAAAGGTATCAGAAAAGCGCCCTGTCGGGCGCTTTTCTGATACCTTTAGAGAACAGATAAAATCGAAAAGTGAAGAACTTCGGTATGCCGCCGATGGCGGCATGGATTGAAATAGAGGATCAGCTTTCCAGCGCGCCGTTGACCAGTACCCAGTGGCGAACATGCTCGATGAACCGCCGTGTGGACAGGGACAGCGCATTCTTATCCTTGACGCAGATGCCGATGTTGCGGTAGAAGGGCCGGGGCAGCTGGCAGGCTACCAGCGGATAGGCGCACCGCTGGAGCATCAGCTCCTCCATGATGCTGATGCCCAGACCGCTGGACACCATGGCCAGAATGGTCTGATCCTGCTGCACCGTGTACTGGATATTGGGGCGGATGTTCAGGGTGTCGAACACCTCCTGTATCTCATAGTCGTCGCCCTCGTCCAGCAGGATCACCGGATACTGCTCCAGCGCCTCCGGCGGGAAGGGGTCCCGGCCCGCCAGCGGATGATCGCAGGGAACGATGACCTTCCACTGGTCCCGCTGCAGGAGCCAGTAGTCCAGATGAGGCTCTGTGGGCAGACTGATAAAGCCGCAGTCCGCCTGCCCGTGGGTGACCCAATCCTCGATCTCATTATTGAAATTGGAGGGCAGCAACTCGAACTCAATTTTGGGATACAGCTCCTGAAAGCTTTTCAGGATATAGGGCATCCACTTCTCCGACACGCTGGTGAAGGTGGCCACCCGCACAAGGCCGGTGTCCAGTCCCCGCAGATCGGCGGCCTTCTGCTCCAGCTGGTGCTGGAGGGCGCACATCTGTTGGAAATAGGGCAGCAGCGCCCGGCCGTCCGCCGTCAGGGACACGCCGCCGTGGCTGCGCACCACCAGCTTTGTCCCCAGCTCCGTCTCCAGCGAGCTAACGGCGTGGCTGATGCCGGACTGGGTAAAGTTCAACTCCTGCGCGGCGCGGGTGAAGCTGCCGCACTCCGCCGCTTTCAGCAGGATCTCATATTTGGTCAGACTCATGGCGATCCCTCCTCTGCTCCTATTGTAGCAAGCTTCTTAACGGAGTTCAAACATTTTTTCATGAAAACGATGAAAATGGTGCGTTTTACAAATGGAACGTGTTGTGATATCTTATAATCAACCCGGGAACACATGAAGAAAGGAGCGACGGTTATGGGTCTGAATATCTTGCTGGCCGGTCTGGCTGTACTGCTGGTCATCGTGGGCGTCGTCAGTCGTGTGACCAAGTGACACGAAGGGAAATTGTGTCCATACGGGTAAACAAATACGGTTTCTGTTTCCGATTTATGGTAAGGCAAACGCCGGGCTGTCGCTCGGCGTTTGCTTTTTTGTGTTTTTTTGATTGAGATTTTCGCCCTGCGGGGCGAGAACGGCCTCCGGCGGGCTACTTTTCCCAACAGCTGGAAAAGTAGCCAAAAGAGCCGGAAGAAACCAATGGTTTCTTCACTTCCTTGCGCGCTATAATGTGTACAAAATTGTAACTGCGTGCCGCACGTTCACGCAGAATTTCCAATTCCGTTTCGTAAAAGGATCGTCTCTGCACCAGCGCCGCTGCCGCTGATGCCCATGACGAACAGCACTTTATCTTCTACCGTTGCACCGCATGAGCGGCAGCGGCGCAAGATGGACAGACGATACGTCATACGCAGCGAAAAGAACCATGCCCCGCGAACGCGTGGTAGAAGGTGGCAAATTCGCAATCGGAACAGCGTGCGCGGATTCTTAAACCGCAGGTTTAAGTGGCGTTTTTGGTTACTTTTGCCGCCAAGGGCAAAAGTAACTCGCCCCGGAGGGCGAAACGCCCCGATCCCCCGTTGCGAAAAAGCTCTTTTTATGATAAAATAAACCGAATTGGAAAGCGAGATGATGCATATGCACAACAAGAAAACCCACACCATGTCGCTGGTGTTCGCCATGCTGGCCAGCGCCATTTTCGGCATGAGCTTCATGTTCTCCAAGCTGGCGCTGGCGGTGGCCAAGCCTACGGTGCTGCTGGCGTTCCGCTTTACTGTCGCCTTTATCGCCATGACGCTGGTGATCCTGACCAATGCGCTGGTGGGCAAAGTGCGGGGCAGGCCCCTGTTCGCCTTCTCCTTGAGGGGCAAGCCCATCGGCTCGCTGGTGCTGCTGGGGCTGATCCAGCCGGTGCTGTACTTCTTCTGCGAGAACTACGGCATCCTGTATACCTCCTCCGCCGTGGCAGGCACCATCATCGCCGTGGTGCCCATCGCCTGCATCCTGATGGATGTGCTGGTGCTGCACGAGAAGGTGACCCGGCGGCAGATCCTGTGCGCGGTGCTGTGCATCGGCGGCGTGGCGCTGATCTACATGGGCGGCGAGACCCACATTTCCCTGCTGGGTCTGGTGCTGCTGCTGATGACGGTGGGCTGCGACGCGGCGTACTACACCCTGAGCCACAAGGCGGCGGCGAAGTTCACCGCCTTTGAGGTGACGTATGTGATGTTCACGGTGGGTATGGTGTTCTTCATCCCGGCGGCGCTGATCCAAGGCGCGGGCCACATGGCGGAGACGTTCCTGCCCGCCGTGCAGAGCGGCAGCTTCTGGGGCGCGGTGGTCTATCTGGGCATCGTATCCTCGGTGGTGGCGTACTTCCTGCTGAACTTCGCCAACGCCCACCTGACGGTGTCGGAGGCGTCGCTGTTCAGCAACGTGACCACGGTGGTCAGCGTACTGGCTGGCGTGGTGCTGCTGAAGGAGCCCTTCGG
Source organism: bacterium (assembly GCA_963640475.1). GTDB lineage: Bacteria > Bacillota > Clostridia > Oscillospirales > Oscillospiraceae > Vescimonas. Next base: position 28,091 of record CAVHYW010000019.1, read on the forward strand.
CCTGTGGCAGATCATCGGCGTGGTGGTGATCTGCGTCTGCGTTTACGTCGCCAACCTGACGCCGAAAAAGAAGGTGGAATGACCCTTAGACATATGAAAACCGGCGGCCGATGGCCGCCGGTTTTTCTTCCCCAAAAAAGAGGGGTGTATTTTACATCTTAGCACTGTACCGCGCTGAATACAAGAGGAAATCCACATATTTTTCAATTTCGGCGCAGGGTATGAAAAGCCGCACTTTTTGGCCGCGTATTTTGGAAAATCTGCGTCTTGACGGCAGAAAGCCGCACGTTTACAATGTAGCATATTTTTGTGAGCGCCAGCTCTCCGGCAGGAAAAGCGGCGCGCGGAAGGGAACAGGGAACGGCGTATGAAGTATGTATTTGTGACAGGCGGCGTGGTGTCCGGACTGGGTAAGGGCATCTGCGCGGCGTCGCTGGGCCGCCTTTTGAAACAGCGCGGCCTGCGGGTGCGGAACCAGAAATTTGACCCCTATCTGAACGTGGACCCCGGCACCATGAGCCCCTATCAGCACGGGGAGGTATTCGTCACCGACGACGGCGCGGAGACCGATCTGGATCTGGGCCACTATGAGCGGTTCGTGGACGAGAGCCTGACGGGCCGCTGCTCCGTGTCCTCCGGCCGGGTGTACTGGGATCTTCTCAACCGGGAGCGTCAGGGCGCGTTTCTGGGCGGCACGGTGCAGATCATCCCCCACGTCACCGACGAGATCAAGAGCCACGTCTACGCCATGGAGCAGGAGGACGTGGATGTGCTGATCTGCGAGATCGGCGGCACGGTGGGCGATATCGAGAGCCAGCCCTTTTTGGAGGCCATCCGTCAGGTGGCGGTGGAAAAGGGCCGGGAAAATGTGGTGTACATCCATGTGCCCCTGATCGTCCAGATCCCTGGCAGCGGCGAACTGAAAAGCAAGCCCACCCAGCACTCGGTGAAGGAGCTGCTGAGTCTGGGCATCCAGCCGGACGTGCTGGTGTGCCGCAGCGACGTGCCCATCCCGGAGGACATGCGGAAGAAGATCGCCCTGTTCTGCAATATTTCCGAGGACTGCGTGATCCAGAACACCACGGCGGACACCCTGTATGAGGTGCCGCTGCTGCTGCAGAAGGAGGGTCTTGACGAGATCGTGTGCCGTAAGCTGGGCCTTTCCTGCCCGACGGCCGATATGACCCACTGGGCCGCCATGGTCAGCGACATCAAGAACGCCAAAAAGGAGGTCACCATCGCCCTGGTGGGCAAGTATGTCCAACTCCACGACGCCTACCTCAGCGTGGAGGAATCCCTGTTCCACGCCGGCACTGCCTGCGGCGCGGTGGTCCACATCCGGTGGATCGATTCGGAGACCGTGACGGCGGAGAACGCGGCGGAGGTGCTCTCCGGCTGCGGCGGTATTCTGGTGCCCGGCGGCTTCGGCGACCGGGGCATCGAGGGCATGATCGCCGCCGCCCAATACGCCCGCGAGAACAACATCCCCTATCTGGGCATCTGCCTTGGCATGCAGATCGCCGTCATCGAATTTGCCCGCCATGTGCTGGGCTGGGCCGACGCCCACTCCACCGAAATGGCGCCCAAGACCGCCCATCCCGTCATCGACCTGATGCCGGATCAGGTGGGCGTCAGCAGCAAGGGCGGCACCATGCGGCTGGGGCAGTATCCCTGCGTGCTGGCGGCGGACAGCCGCGCCCGCGCCCTGTACGGCCAGAGCGAGATCAGCGAGCGGCACCGCCACCGCTATGAATTCAACAACGATTTCCGGGAGCGCATCACCGCCGCCGGACTGGTGCCCTCCGGCACCTCTCCCGACGGACATCTGGTGGAGATCGTGGAAAATCCCGACCACCGCTGGTTCGTGGGCGTGCAGTTCCATCCGGAGTTCAAGAGCCGTCCCGACCGGCCCCATCCCCTGTTCCGGGGCTTTGTGGCGGCGGCACTGGAGCAGCAATAAGACGAAACGGATACCCCCCCCGGCGGAAGGGTATCCGTTTTTTTCGCGGCAGCGGCCAACGTTTTTTCGTGGATTTGTTGAATATGAATTGACCGGGCGCACCGCATATAGTAAAATGCAGGTAAGAGACCCTGCACCATTTGCGTACAGAAACCTATCATAAAAAGGAGAACAGACATGGGACTGATCAAAGCAGCATTGGGCAGCGTGGGCGGCGTAATGGCCGACCAGTGGAAGGAATATTTCTATTGTGAAGCGCTGCCTGAAAACATTCTGGCCGTCAAGGGTCAGAAGCGCACCTCCGGCCGCAGCAGCAACAGGCACGGCAGCGACAACATCATCTCCAACGGCAGCGTCATCGCCGTGGCCGACGGCCAGTGCATGATGATTGTGGATCAGGGCCGCATCATCGAGGTCTGCGCCGAGCCGGGCGAGTTTACCTATGACATGTCCACCGAGCCGTCGCTGTTCACCGGCAATCTCAAGGGCAGCATCCGCGCCGTCATCGACAGCATGACCAACCGATTCACCTTCGGCGGCGAGGCTCCCAAGGATCAGCGCATCTACTACTTCAACACCAAGGAGCTGATGGGCAACAAGTACGGTACGCCCAGCCCTGTACCCTTCCGGGTGGTGGATCAGCGGGCCGGTATCGACATCGACGTGGGCATCCGCTGCTTCGGCGAGTACAGCTATCACATCACCAATCCGGTGCTGTTCTACACCAACGTCTGCGGCAACGTGGCGGAGGCCTATACCCGCGACAAGCTGGACAATCAGCTGAAGACCGAGCTGCTGACCGCCCTCCAGCCCGCTTTTGCCAAGATCGGCGAGAACGGCATCCGCTACTCCCAGCTGCCCGGCCACACCATGGAGCTGGCCGACGCGCTGAACGAAGTGCTCAGTAAGAAGTGGCGCGACCTCCGCGGCATCGAGATCGTATCCTTCGGCGTGTCCAGCGTGACGGCGGACGAAGAGGACGAGAAGATGCTCAAGGAGCTGCAGCGCAACGCGGCCTTTATGGATCCCACCCGCGCGGCGGCCCATCTGGTGGGCAGTCAGGGCGACGCCATGAAGATGGCGGCCAACAACAAGGGCGGCGCGGCCATGGGCTTTATGGGCATGAACATGGCCGGTCAGGCGGGCGGCATGAACGCCCAGAACCTGTACGCCATGGGCCAACAGCAGGCGACGGCACAGCCCGCGGCTGGCGGCTGGACGTGCTCCTGCGGCCACAGCGGCAATACCGGCAAGTTCTGCGCCGAATGTGGCGCGCCGAAGCCCGCTCCCGCCGGGGAATGGAAGTGCGCATGCGGCGCGGTAAATACCGGCAAATTCTGCTCTGAGTGCGGCGCTCCCAAGCCCGCCGGAGAGTGGACGTGCGCATGCGGCGCCGTCAACAAAGGCAAGTTCTGCGCCGAGTGCGGCAAGCCCCGGCCGTAAGCGATCTGACGGGACAAAGAGCAAGAATCGGGAGGAACATTATGGCATCCCAAATAACCAACTATAAATGCCCGGCCTGCACCGCGCCCCTGCACTTTGTGGGGGCGTCGGGCAAGCTGGAGTGTGATTTCTGCGGCAGCAAGTACGATGTGGCGGAGATCGAAGCCCTGTACGCCGGCAAGGAAGCCGAGGCCGTGGAGGCCACGAAGCAGGCCAACGCCAAGGCGGAGCAGAACCGCCGGAAGATGGCGGACATGGCGGCGGATGGGTGGGACACCTCGTCCCTCAACAGCGACTGGGGCGCGGAGGCCGACGGCATGAAGGCCTATAACTGCCCCAGCTGCGGCGCGGAGCTGATCTGCGACGAGACCACCGCCGCCACCTCCTGCCCCTACTGCGGCAACCCCACCGTGGTGCCGGGGCAGTTCAGCGGCGCATTGAAGCCGGACTATGTGATCCCCTTCAAGCTCAGCAAGGAGGACGCTATCGCGGCGCTGAAAAATCACTACAAGGGCAAGCCCTTCCTGCCCAAGGCCTTCACCAACGGCAACCACATTCAGAAGATCCAGGGCGTATACGTCCCCTTCTGGATGTTTGACGGCAGGGCGGAGGGCACTGTGGACTATGAGGGGCTTATCACCCACATCTACGACTCCGGCGACGAAGAGGTGACGGAGACCCAGCACTATGAGGTGCGCCGGGGCGGCTCCATTGCCTTTGAGAAGGTGCCGGTGGACGCTTCCAGCAAGATGCCCGACGACCACATGGACTCCATCGAGCCCTATGACTACGCCGACTTAAAGCCCTTCTCCACCGCGTACTTACCGGGCTTTCTGGCGGACAAATACGACGTTTCCGTGGCCGACAGCCGCGACCGGGCCGACAGCCGCTGCGCCGCGTCGCTGGAGATGGCCCTGCGCCGGACAGCGGATCAGTACGATACCTGCATCCCCCTGAATCAGGACATCCGTCTGAAGCGGGGCAAGGTACACTATGCCCTGCTGCCGGTGTGGATGCTGCACACCAAGTGGAACGGGAAGGACTTCCTGTTCGCCATGAACGGCCAGACCGGCAAGCTGGTGGGCGACCTGCCCACGGATATGGGCCGGTTCTGGACCACATTCGCGGCCATCGCCGCGCCGGTGACGGCGCTGGCGGCGCTGCTGATGTGGCTGGCATAAGAGGGAGGGACGAACGATGAAAAAACGGTTTGTGACCCTTCTTCTGGCGCTGCTGGCGGCGCTGACGCTGGCTGTGCCCGCATGGGCGGAGCAGCAGCCGGGCGACCCCTTCATTTACGACACGGCCGGGCTGCTGTCCGACGGGGACTGCGCCTATCTGGAGCAGATGGCGGACGCCATCTCATGGCAGTACCAGTGCGGCGTGTATATCGTCACAGTGGACGACTATGAGGTCTACGGCAGCGACCGCTATTCCGCGGCGCTGAACATCTACCGCGGCAACGATTTCGGCATCGGCGACGGCCGGGACGGCATCATGCTGATGCTGAGCATGTGGGACAGAGACTATGAGGTATTCATTCAGGACGGCGGACTGGCGGACAGCGCCTTTGGCAGCTATGCCGTCGATCTGCTGGAGGAGGCCTTTCTGCCCTATCTGGGCAATGACGACTGGTACGGCGGCTTCCACGCCTATCTGACCACATGCAGCGACGATCTGGCGCTGGCGGATATGGGCCAGCCGGTGAAAAAACCGCTGACCAAGGTGATCCTGCCGGCGCTGCTGGTGGGCTGCGGCGTGGCGCTGGTGGCATGCCTGCTCCTGAAAGCCAAGATGAAGTCCGTCCGCAAGGGCGCGGAGGCGGATGTGTACGTCACCGCCGAGGGACTTGACCTGACGGAGCGGTACGACCGCTATACCCACACCACCGAGACCCGCGTCAGGAAGAACACCCGTGATGACCATGATTCCGGCGGCGGAGGTCACGGCTCCGGCGGCAAATTCTGAGCACCCTGAAACGGTAAAAAGCCGGAGGGCTTTGACAGCTGTCAAAGCCCTCCGGCTCCTCTTATTCATCGTCGTTCCTTCGGCCTACGCTGAGGGTAGCCAGCGCCATGCCCCATAGGGGGCCGAGGGTCAGACCCAGCGCGTGGCTCTCCCACAATCCGCAGTAATTGAGGGCCACGCCCACCATCAGGCCCACCAGCGGCAGCACGATGGTCAGCACGCCCAGACGGCGCAGCTCCGTGGCACCGCTGTCGGTAAAGGGGGTGCCGTCAGCCAGCTCATGGGTCAGGTAGCCGTGGGCGAACCACAGCAGCAATCCGCTGATGGCGCAGGCCACGGCATCGGCGATCAGCGTTGCCAGCGTCCGGTAATAGCTGCCCTTGTCCACTACCGCCATCAGGCGGTCTAGCGCGTCGATACCGGAACCGGGCATGTTGTTCCAGCGGACCCACAGCAGCGCGGCCGCCGCGCCGAACACCAGTCCCAGAACGGACAGGATCAGTCCCACGCGGACAAGGATGCGGAAAATGTGGGCGCATTTTTGAATGATGGTCAGGTTCTTACTCATGGACGTCTCCTTTCTGGTTCCGCTTTTCGTCATAGCGGTCAATGCGGTTGGCGGCCACGGCGCACAGCGCCAGCGCCAAAATACGCAGCGGCCTCATTCCACGTCCCCCGCCGTCTTTTCGGGAATGATGATGGCGGCGATGATGTAGGCCAGCACGCCGCTGCCGCCCAGCGCACAGAACAGGATCCATGCCAGACGGATCAGCGTGGGATCCATGTCGAAATACTCCGCGATACCGCCGCAGACACCGGCGATGACCTTGTTTTCATTGGAACGATGCAGTCTCTTTTTCATGATTTTTTTCCTCCGTATGTTGATCTTCTTTTTGTTGAAAGAGCCGTGCGGCGGCAGCCATGCAGCCTCCGGCCACCAGCAGCACCGCGCCCACGATCAGGCTGGCGCTGATGGCCATCAGCACACCGGCAAGCGCCAGCAGCGCCGCGGCTATGTAAAGCAGTTTGGATGATGTCATATCGTCTCTCCTCCTGTTGTGCCCTTATTGTACCGCAGGGGAGGGCGCTTCCGATAGGCGGATTTTACAGGCGAATGTGTCAAATCTTCAGAAAAGACACAAAAAGGGAGGGCACCGCGCCGCGGTGCCCTCCCTTTTTGTGCTTATGTATCGTTTTCCAGAAAGTCCCGGCGGTACTGGGAGGGGGTGACCCCCTCCGACTTCTTGAAGGCCTTGGTGAACACCCGGTAGTCGCCGTAGCCGGACTGCTCCGCCACCTCCGACACCGGCAGCGCCGTGGACAGCAGCAGCTTTTTGGCCCGCTCCATACGAAGGTTGGTGAGATAGGTGAGGAAATTCACCCCGATCTCGCTTTTGAACAGCTGGCTGATGTACTGGGGGCTGAGATGGAACTCCTCCGCCAGCAGGTTCAGACTGATCTCCTCGGCCAGATGGGTCTGCATGTAGCGGGTCATGGCGGCAATGGGCCGCTCCTCCTCCGCGGCGGCAGGCTCCTCCGTCCGGCGGCGGAACAGGCTGATCTTCAGGTTGTCGATGCAGCTGCCGAACTCCTCATAGTTCACCGGCTTGAGGATATAGTCGGTGATCTGGAGCCGCAGCGCTTCGCGGCAGTAGGAGAAATCGTCATAGCCGGACACGATGACAAAGGCGATGTCCGGATGCTTCATACGGCTGAGCTGGATGACCTTCAATCCGTTCATGATGGGGATGTTGATATCCATGATGGCGATATCTGGCAGAAGGGCGTCGATCTGGGCCAGGGCTTCCATGCCGTCGGCGGCCTCGCCCACCACCTCGCAGTCGTGGGCCTCCCAGTCGAACAGCCGCTTGAAGCCCTCCCGGATCATGATCTCGTCATCCACCAGCAATACCCGCAGCTTTTTCATGGCGTCTCCTCCTTTATGGGCAGCAGCAGCCGGGCCGTTACGCCGCCGCCCTCGTTCTCCGTATAGGACAGGCCGTATTCCTGGCCACACAGCAGCTTGATGCGCTTCTGCACGTTCAGAAGGCCGATGCTGTTGCCCTCCAGCTTCGGTGCCTGCCGGTCATAGTGCAGCAGCATTTCCTCCACGGCGGCCTTTTTGCTGGGGGCAAAGCCGCTGCCGGTGTCCCGGACGCAGACCTCCATGGCCGTGTCGCCCTGCCGCCGGGCGGAGATGGTCACCGCGCCACGATAGCCCTTGTTTTTCAGGCCATGGAGCAGGCTGTTCTCCACAATGGGCTGCAAAATGAAGTTGGGCACCAGCTGGTCGTACAGCGCCGGTTCCACGTCGTAATCGCATGTCAGATCCGGATAGCGGTAGCACATCAGCTCCAGATAGGCCTCCAACAGCTCCAGCTCGTCCTCCAGCGGCACCATGGGCTGGTTCACCTTTACGCTGCGGCGGAAGAAATCCACCAGCCGCATGAGAAGATCGGCCACCTTCTTGTCGCCGTCCAGCTGGGCCTGTATGCGGATGCTGTCCAGCGTGTTATAGAGGAAATGGGGGTTCACCTGACTTTTCAGGTACAGCATGGACATCTTCTGCTCCGTCAGCTCCGCCCGCAGGATATCGGGATTTTCCAGCGTCAGATAGAAGGACAGCGTCATCAGGGTAATGCCCATGCCGCTGATGAGCCATGTGTGGTGCAGGCCCTGCAGGGCGCAGACGGTGAACTCGATCACCAGCGCCGCGGCGATGGCGAACTTCTTCTTGGGGTCGATGCGGCCCCACTGCCACAGCAGCAGTCCCGCGCACAGCAGCAGGTAAAATGCCACGCTGGCATAGCACACGTTGGCCTGTACGCCGGTGGAATAGTTCCCCTGCGGCGTTTCGGCGTACTGGATGGGCAGCAGGAACGCGCCCAGCTCCGCCGCCGCCAGATAGATGCGGGCCGCCAGATCCAGCCGCCGGGGCTTGCCGGTCTCCTCCTCCACCAGAATGGCGATATACTGATAGAAAAGATACACCACCAGCACCATGGTGCCGATGAAGAGGCGGTGCAGCCCGTCGTTGAGCCAGCGGGGCACCGTGTCCAGATGGTTGACGGTGTAAAGGGTGGCCCCGTCGAGGGCCAGATGCACCAGCACCACCGCCAGCAGCAGGGAAAAGGTGCGGTGCAGCGGCGTGTGCCGCCGCTCGGCGGAAAAGTAGATGAAGGCCACAAAGGCCAGCACCAGAAACAGCGCGATCTCCATGCGCAGCATAAGCGTCACTTCCTTTTGCCCTATCATACCACACGGCGGCGGGCGCACACAAGAAAAAACGCCGCGCTTTCCACAGAAAGCGCGGCGTATCAGCCGTTTACTGCACCCGGAAGAACACCTTAGCGATGTCGGCGCTCTGCTTGGCGTCCTTGGCGTAGTAGTCCGCACCGATCTTCTTGGCGTAGTCCGCCGTCAGCACCGCGCCGCCGGTCATCACCTTGCAGTCCAGATGGGCCTCGTGCAGGGCGGCGATGGTCTCCTCCATGCTCTTGAGGGTGGTGGTCATCAGGGCGGACAGGCCCACCAGACGCACATGCTTCTCCCGCACGGTGTCCACCACCGTCTCCACCGGCACGTCACGGCCCAGATCGATGACCTCGAAGCCGTAGTTCTCCAGAATGACCTTGACGATGTTCTTGCCGATATCGTGAACGTCGCCCTTGACCGTGGCCAGCACGATGCGGCCCTTGTCGGCGGCGGCGCTGCCGTCCTTTGCCATGGCGGCGCGGATCTCCTCAAAGGCGCTCTGGGCGGCGCTGGCAGCCTGCAAAAGCTGTGGCAGGAACAGCTGGCCCCGCTCGTACTTGCCGCCCACCGCGTCCAGTGCTGGGATCAGTGCCTCGTCCACCACCGTCAGGGGCGGCACCTTCTCCAGAAGCTGATGGGTCAGGGCGGCGCTCTCGCCCCGCAGGCCCTGCTCCACCGCCTTCAGCAGCGGGCCGTAGGCGCCTTGAGACGGCGCGCTCTTGGGGACGCTCTCCATCATCCGGGCCAGCGTGCTGGCGGCGGGAACGCGGCCCGCGTAGCGGTCGATATAGGCGGTGCACTGTTTGTCCCGTCCGGACAGCACACCGTAGGCGTAGATGGCGGCCATCATCTCCGGGCTGGCCGGGTCCATGATGGCAAGATCCAGCCCCGCGTCCAGCGCCAGCGTCAGGAAGATCGTATTCAGATACGCTCGGCAGGGCAGGCCGAAGCTGATGTTGGACACGCCCAGAATGGTGCGCACCCCCAGCTCCTCCTTGCACCGCCGCAAAGCCTTCACCGTCTCCATCACGTCGTCCTGCTGGGCGCTGGCGGTCAGGGTCAGGCAGTCGATATAGATATCCTCCTGGGGGATACCGGTGGCCAGCGCCGCGTCACGGATGCGGCGGGCAATGGCCACGCGCTCCTCCGCTCTGGCGGGGATGCCCGCGCCGTCCACTGTCAGGCCGATCACCGCCGCGCCGTACTTTTTGCACAGGGGCAGCACATGCTCCAGCACCGCCGGCGCACCGTTGACGGAGTTCAGCAGGGGCTTGCCGTTATAGGCACGCAGGCCCCGCTCCAGCGCCGCCACGTTGGTGGAATCCAGCACCAGCGGCTGGCTGATGACGCTTTGCAGCGTTTTCACCGCCTGCTCCATCAGGGCAGGTTCGTCCACGCCCGGTGCGCCCACATTCACGTCCAGCAGCTCCGCGCCCTGCTCCGACTGAGCCACCGCCTGCTGCAAAACATAGTCCATATCCCCTTGGGCCAGCGCCTGCTGGAACCGCTTCTTTCCGGTGGGATTGATGCGCTCGCCCACCACCCGCACGGCATCCACCGTCACGCAGGACACGGGAGAGCTCAGCACCGACGGCATGGGATGGGCCTCACGGCCCGGCACGCAGTCCCGGAACACGCCGCCCAGCAGCCGGATGAAATCCGGCGTGGTGCCGCAGCAGCCGCCGGCGGCGAACAGACCCAGCTCCCGGTAAGGCTCCATCTGTTGGGCGAACAGCTCCGGCGTGATGTCATAGCCGCTGCCGTCGGCACGGGGCAGGCCCGCGTTGGGCTTGACGAACACCGGGAAATCCCCCGGCAGGGCCGCCGCCAGACGACGGGCCATAGGCAAAATTTCCTTGGGGCCAAGAGAACAGTTGATGCCCAGCGCGTCCGCGCCAAGGCCCCGGGCCGTGGCGGCAAAGCTCTCCACCGTGCAGCCGGTGAAGGTGCGGCCATCGGCCTCGAAGCTCATGCTGGCCAGCACGGGAAGGTCACAGTTCTCCTTCACCGCCAGCAGGGCGGCCTTCAGCTCGTACAGGTCGGTAAAGGTCTCCACCACCACCAGATCGGCTCCGGCTGCCGCGCCCGCCCGGACGATGCGTGCGAAATCCGCCACGGCGCTTTCAAAGGGCAGGGTGCCGATGGGCTCCAGCAGCTCGCCCAGCGGGCCGATATCCAGCGCCGTCAGCGCCCCGAAGGGCTGGCAGGCACGCTTGCAGCAGGCCACGCCCGCCGCCACGACCTCCTCCAGCGTATAGGCGCTTTTGGCCAGCTTGCGGGGCGACGCGCCGAAGGTGTTGGTGTTGATGATCCGGCTTCCGGCGGCGGCATACATGCCGTGGATCCGCTGGATCTGCTCCGGATCGGTGATGTTCAGCTCCTCAGGCCGCGCGCCCAGCTGAAGGCCCGCCGCCTGCAGCATGGTGCCCATGCCGCCGTCCAGCAGGATGGTATGGGGCTGGTTCCACAATTCATTGACTTGCACAGGTCTTCCCTCGCTTTCGATACTCACATCTGTCCCGCAGGGCGCAGTGTCCGCACCCTGCCAAATGGCCCGTTACCGGGCGGTGGCTGACGCCCAGCAGCGCCGTTACGCTTTTGCGCGGCGTCATCAGGGCGGTGTCCGTAACGTATAATCCGATCTGCCGTCCGGCATCCAGCAGCTCCGCCGCCTGCGGCTGCACCGTAACGGGCCAGTCGCCGTAGCCGGGGGAGTAGCGGCAGGTGAGATACCGCCCCTCAGCAGTGATCCTCTGCCGCAGCAGGGCCTCCGCCTGATCGGCGGACTGCTCCGCCAGCGCCGAGGCCAGCGCGTCCGCCGCTACACCGGCGGCGATATCGCCGATACCGGACAGGCGGATCTGCCGGTCCACGCCCGCGCCCAGCGTCACCGCCAGCAGCAGCGCCTCGTCACAATCGGCAAGATGGGCCGGTACGTCCTGCCCCTGCAGGAATCCGGCGGCCTCCAGCTCGGCCACGCCGCAGCGCCGCCACACGGCACGGGGCATGGCAGCCGCCAGCACCGGCGGCGCCACGCGCTCCAGCAGGGCCAGCGTGGCAGCGTCCGGCTCGCCCGGTTCCCCGAAGTACCGTGCCGCCTGACGCAGGTCGATCCGCGCCGTCTTCTCCAGCGGCAGCGTTGTCACCGGCCCCATGGCCCCGCCCCCTTTCCGTTCTTTTCGTCCAGTATACCCCACAGCGCTTCTTCGCGCAATCCCGTCTTTTGCCGGAAAAGAGAATTTTTTCGCAGGAAATCCCGTCAAAATGTCCCATTCGCAGACGAAAACCGCTTGTCAGCGGCGGCGGCAGGCCGTATAATGGCAGAAAAGGAGGGATGCCCTGTGTTGACCGGCAACCGGCAATACGACAGCATGCTGGCCGTGGCAAGGCAGCGCCTTGCCCGCCACGACCCGGCGGGCCGCCGTGACCTTCGACGGGCAGCGGTTCACCATGACCAGTCTGGGCCAGACCGTGACGGTCAGCTATCCGGACTTTCAGGTGTCTCCGGCGCTGGACATGTGGCACGCGCTGCCGCTGCTGCACTATCTGGATCTGGCGGACGGCACGGCCCTGTCGGGCCGGATGATGGCCTTTGCCCAGTACCCCGACGGCATGGTGCGGGGCGGCGGCTTCGACCGGCGGGTGGAGTCGGTGATCCGTCAGCGGCTGGGCCTGCTGCCTGTGGAGGAACTGCGGCGGCGGTGTCTGGCACTGGGCGGGGAGCTGGTGGACAGCAACGCCGACGTGTGCGTCTGCTTCCGCTTTCTGCCCCGATACCCCCTGTGGCTGCGGCTGTGGCTGGCGGACGAGGAGTTCCCCGCCTCCGGGCGGCTGTTTTTGGACGAGTGCGCCGCCCGCTACCTGACGGTGGAGGATGCGGTGACGGTAGGCGACCTGCTGCTGGAGCTGCTGTGCAGCGGCGGCAGCGTGATACAGGAAAGGGAGGCCCTATGAGCAAATACATCTTGATCCCGGACTCCTTCAAGGGCACCATGCCCTCAGTGGAGATCTGCGGGATCGTTGCGGAAGCGCTGCGCGCGCAGGAGCCGGACGCGGAGATCCGCGCCATTCCGGTGGCGGACGGCGGCGAGGGCACCGTGGACGCCTTTCTTGCCGCGGCAGGCGGCCAGCGGATCGCGGTGGCCTGTGCGGGGCCTTACGGCGAGCCTGTCACCGCCTGCTACGGTTTGCTGCCGGACGGCACCGCCGTGGTGGAGATGGCCGCGGCGGCCGGACTGCCCATGGTGGGCGAGAAGCGCGATCCGGAGCAGACCACCACCTACGGCGTAGGCCAGCTGATTGTCCATGCGGCCCGGCACGGCGCACGGCAGATCGTGCTGGCGCTGGGCGGCAGCGCTACCAACGACGGTGGCTGCGGCGCGGCAGCCGCGGCGGGCGTGAGGTTTTGCGATGAAGCAGGTGCGGCCTTTGTGCCGGTGGGCGGGACGCTGAAGGACATTGCCCGCATCGACATGAGCGGCGTGGACGAGGCGGTGCGCCGCGTGCCCTTCATGACCATGTGCGATATCGACAATCCCCTGTGCGGCCCGGCGGGCGCCAGCGCGGTATTCGGCCCGCAGAAGGGTGCGGATGCCGCCATGGTGCGGCGGCTGGACGATGGTCTGCGCCATCTGGCGGAGGTGATCCGCCGCGATCTGGGCCGCGACGTGCTGTCGCTGTCCGGCGGCGGCGCGGCTGGCGGCTTCGGCGCAGGCGCGGCGGCGTTTTTCGCCAGTCCGCTGCGAATGGGGATCGACGTGGTGCTGGAGCTGACGGACTTTACGCGGCAGGCGGCGGACGCCGACCTTATCATCACCGGCGAGGGACGGCTGGACAGCCAGAGCCTGCGGGGCAAGGTGGTCATCGGCGTGGCGCGGCAGGCCAAGGCGCTGGGCGTACCGGTGGCGGCGCTGGTCGGGGCCAGCGAAACGGACATCGCCGCCGCTTACGCGGAGGGCGTCAGCGGCGTGTTCCCCATCAACCCCGCGCCCGCTCCCTTCGAGGAGGTCAAGGCGCAATGCCGGGAAAACCTGCGTTTCACCGCGGAAAATCTGGCGCGGTTCTACCGTGCGGTGTAAGCGTCAAATGAATGCAAAAATGGACCGCACTCACTGAGTCGGTCCATTTCAAATCA
>CAVHYW010000020.1:0-39923 GCA_963640475.1 bacterium
TTCCGTATTTCCGCGTACCGCATACCCGGCTTCGTCTGCTACTTCCGCAGCTATCCATGAACATTCACCTCCGTTGATGATAATAGGCCACCTTTGACCCGCGGCTTATGATAGCAGAGCCGGCCGGGTATGTCAATCGTTTTCTCCACTGTTTTTTCCCAGCGCAGCGACAGGCATGCCATCGCGCTGAATTTAGCCTTGGATGGTTTCGTGCCCCTTCGCCAGTTCGAACTCCGCTTCGATCTGGGCGGAGGGCTTCTTTGTCATCAGGCTCACCGCCACGATGACCAGAATGCCGGTCAGGAAGGCGGGCAGCAGCTCATAGATGCCCCACACGCCGCCCAGCGGCTTGATGAGGTATTTCCACACGACCACCATAACGCCGCCTGCCGCCATACCGGCGATGGCGCCGGGCAGGGTGGTGCGCTTCCAGAACAGGGCACACACCACAAGAGGCCCAAACCCCGCGCCGAAGCCTGCCCACGCGAAGGACACGATGCCGAACACGGAGCTGTCCGGATCGCGGGCAAAGAAAATACCCAGAAGGGCGATGACGATCACAGTGCCACGGGCGGCCAGCAAGGCGGCCTTGGGGGACAGCTTCAGCCCCATAGTTTCTTGTAAGAGATTCTGGGATACGCTGGAGGACGCCGCCAATAGCTGGGAGTCCGCCGTGGACATGGTGCTGGCCAGAATGCCCGACAGCACCAGTCCTGCCAGCAGCGCCGGAAGAATGCCGAAGCGGGACAGGAAAGCGGCAATCTGGACGATGACGGTCTCGGTGTCAGAGCCATGGAGGAGGGGCAGCAGCCCCTTGGCGCTCATGGCGCGGCCAGCAATGCCGATGACCACCACCAGCGCCATGGAGATGGTGACCCACACGGAGGCCACCCGTCGGGAGAGCTTCAGTTTCTTTTCATCCTCGATAGCCATGAACCGCAGCAAGAAGTGGGGCATCCCCAGATAGCCGAGACTCCACGATACGGTAGTGAGGATGTGCAGGAGGGAGTAAGGCTCGCTGCCGCCGGTGTTCTCCACATAGGAGGCGTCCAGCGCCAGATACCCCGGCAGGGCGCGGGCGTTGTCCAGCACGGCGTCGATGCCGCCTGCCTGCACCACCGAGAACACCAGCACCGAGAAGATGGCGACGGTCATGATGATGCTCTGGAAAAAGTCGGTGATGGACGCTGCCAGAAAGCCGCCTGCCGCCGTGTAGCCCACGATGACTACGGCGGAAACGATCATGGCGGTCATGTAATCCATGCCCAGCAGGGAGGAAAACAGCTTGCCGCACCCGGCGAAGCCCGCCGCCGTGTAGGGGACGAAGAACACAATGATGATCACGGCGGCGATGGCGGAGAGGATGCTGCGGCTGTCGTGGAAGCGGGCGGAGAAGAACTGGGGCAGGGTGATGGCATCCACCACCTGAGAGTACCGGCGAATGCGGCGGGCGATCAGCAGCCAGGAGCAGTAGGTGCCTACCGCCAGACCGATGATGGTCCAGCCCACATCTGCCACGCCGGAGAGATAGGCGAGACCCGGCAAGCCCATCACCAGATAGCTGGACATATCCGATGCCTCGGCGCTCATGGCGGTGACAAAGGGCCCAAGGCTGCGGCCTCCCAGAAAGAAATCAGAGGTGGAGGCCGTCCGCTTGGCGTAGTACACGCCGATGGCCAGCATCCCCACGAGATAGATGAAAATGGTAACAAGAATACAGATATTTGCCTGAGACATATGGTCATTCCTCTTTTACAGTGTGATAACGGTATAGTCGTGTTTGGCGTAGGGCAGCAGCTTTTGCAGGACATCCTCGGTTTTCAGCTTCATATAGCCGGTGGTGGTGCCGTCGCTGCAGCCATACCATTCACCGGCGGCTACATCGTGGTCGAACACGATCTGTACGTCCTTCGCCGTGTCCAGCAGAGCGCTGAACACCGTGGCCGCGCCGATCTTCGTACCCAGCAGCTCCTCCATACGCTCCGAGGGAGCGAAGGAGACGCGGGAGGTACCCAGCGCGGTGCTGAAATCCTTGGAGCGGAAAGGCTTATCGCCGCAGGTGATGAACAGATAAAAGACCGTCTGCTGGCGATTGCACAGGAACAGCGTCTTGACCATCTGCATGGAGAGAACTTCATCAATACGGACGCAGTCCTCCATGGTGATAGCCTCGTCGGTGTCCACCCGTTGATAGTCGATCTGCAAGTCGGCCAGGGCGGCATAGACCTTTTCCTGCAAGGAATTACGGAACGTGCGGGGCGGCTCCCGTGTGGGATTGCTGACATAAAACATGATACTTCACCTTTCTCTTGCGTTTTTCGCGGTAATACTGTACCATAGAAAAGAGCATAACAAAAGCGAATGTTCCAAATGCATATCAGCACAAAAACAGATATAAAGGTGGGCGTCACCATGGATATGAACCTTCTGAAATACATGGCCTTTGTGAAGACGGTGGAGTACGGCAGCTTTACCAAGGCGTCGGAGATCTTGCACTACTCCCAGTCCGGCATCAGCCGCATGATCGGCGATCTGGAGCGGGAGTGGCACATCGCGCTGTTGGAGCGGAACCGCTCCGGCGTGAAGCTGACCTCCGACGGGTCACGGCTGCTGCCCTACGCCAGAAAGCTGTGCGAGGAGTATCAGAAGATGCAGATGCAGGTGGATGACCTGCGGGGTGTGCAGACGGGGCTGATCCGCATTGGAACCTTTTCCAGCGTGGCCACCCACTGGCTGCCCAACATCATCCGGGCGTTCCAGAAGGACTACCCCGGTGTGGATTATGAGCTGCTGCTGGGGGACTATACGGAGATCGAGGCATGGATCGCCCAGGGGCGGGTGGACTGTGGCTTTCTGCGGCTGCCCACGGCGGCGGAGTTTGAGACTGTCACCTTGCAGCGTGACCCGCTGCTGGCGATTTTGCCGGAGGGACACCCGCTGACAAAACTGGACAAGGTGTCGCTGGAAGCCCTGTGTCACGAGCCGTTCATGCTGCTGGAAAAGGGCGCCAATGAGGAGGTCACTCATGTATTTACCCAGCACGGCCTGCAGCCGCGGGTACACTTCACCACATGGGACGACTACGCCATCATGTCCATGGTGGAGAGCGGACTGGGCGTCAGCATGCTGCCGCAGTTGATATTGAAGCGCATCCCCTACCGCATCGTGGCGAAAGAGGTGGACGTGCCCGCCTACCGCACCATCGCCTTTGCGGTGCGGGAAGGAAAAACCGTTTCACTGGCAGTGAAACGGTTCATGGAGTATTTGCAATATCGGGAGATGCTGTGAGGGGGGACAGAGCACAGAAAGAAGCAAATACAGAAAGAGCTGACACGCAAAATGCGTGTCAGTTTTGTATGAGAGAGAAACCAGATGGCTTTGGATTTCGTCTTACCAGCGGCTCAGGCGGTGAAAATCCCTCTTTCACTTCTGAAAGTTCTGTGCTATACTATAAAGGCAGAAGCTTAATGACCGCCGCTATGCCAGGAGTTGCGGTTCATTGCGCCTATTAAGATCGAGGAATTTGAAAGCTGCCAATGGCGGCTTTTCAAAAACACAGAAGTTAGCGACGACTAACCGTAGCGTGCCTTATGTATATATGTCGAATAAATGGAATGGAAGGTGAAAACCATGCAGATATGGGAACACGGGCAAGAGCATGAGAGGACATTGCTGTTCTTTCCCTGTACAGCGGAGCCTGTATGGGCATTTTCAGAGACCATTGCGCTGCTTTCCCGAAAGTGGCACGTTTTTCAGGTGATCTATGACGGCCATCAGCCGGAATATCCGGGAGACTTTACCTCCGTGGAGCAGACGGTGGATGAGGTAACAGCCTACTTAAAAGGCCGCGGTGTTGTCCGTTTGGACGCGGCTTACGGCTGCTCCTTGGGCGGCGCATGCCTGATCCGTTTTCTGGCGCGGGGAGAGATTCCGGTCGGTCGTGCCATCATTGACGGAGGGATTACCCCTTATCAGTTCCCGTACCCGCTGCGAAAGCTGCGCTTGGCGCTAGACGTGCTGTCCTTCAAGCTTGTGGCCAACAACCACAAGGTGCTGGAAGCAGCATTTCCTCCGGAGCGGTTTACCCTTCCCGGCCATGATGCCGTAAAGGAGTATGACGAGATAGAGCGCTATCTCAAGACCTACTCTGACCGGACGATCCGCAATGTGTTCTGGTCCGGCAACAATTACACGCTGCCGACAACGCCTGCCGGGAGCGGCACAAAGCTCACCTATTGGTACGGCGACGACGAGAAGAAGGATCGCCGGAGCAACATCCGCTTCATCAAGCGGTATTTCCCGCAAATACGGATCCATGGCATCCCAAAGATGGCGCACGCGGAATTGGTCATCGTCCATCCGGAAGAATTTTGCCGGTATGCGGAGAAGTTTTTACTTGGGCAAGCGGACACGGCGGTTATGCGGGACAAAGGACGGTGAAACGATGGAAGTTTTTCTTGGGCTGCTGATCCCATTTCTCGGAACCACGGCAGGCGCGGCCTGTGTATTCTTTACGAAAAAGACGCTTGGCGATCTGGTGCAGCGCTCCCTTGCGGGCTTTGCCGCCGGTGTGATGGTGGCGGCCTCCATATGGAGTTTGCTGATCCCGGCCATTGAGCAATCGGCGTATTTGGGAAGGCTGGCTTTCTTCCCAGCGTTTGCGGGCTTCTGGTGCGGCGTGCTGTTTTTGCTGGCGCTTGACCACCTGATCCCGCACCTCCATGTGGGAAGCGAGCAGGCGGAAGGGCCGAAAAGCAATTTAGGCCGTACCACGATGATGGTGCTGGCTGTTACGCTGCATAATATCCCTGAAGGAATGGCGGTGGGTGTGATGTACGCGGGCTTCCTTTCGGGAAGCGCCCAGATTACGGCGGCAAGTGCGCTTGCCTTGTCCCTTGGCATCGCCATTCAGAACTTTCCCGAGGGAGCGATCATCTCCCTGCCGCTCAGAGCAGAGGGGGAAAGCAAGGGCAGGGCATTCCTTGGCGGAGTGCTTTCCGGCGTTGTAGAGCCTATCGGCGCAGTGCTTACGATTCTGGCCGCACAGTTGGTGATACCGGCGCTGCCGTATCTTTTGAGCTTTGCCGCCGGCGCCATGCTCTATGTGGTGGTGGAGGAACTGATCCCCGAGATGTCGCAGGGCCGCCACTCCAATCTTGGCACGGTGTTCTTTGCCGTTGGATTCAGCGTCATGATGGTTTTAGATGTTGCTTTGGGCTGAAAAGCAGATGTTAATAAAGTATCAGGATCACGAGGAGATATCATGAATACGATACAAGATATCCTGCATGAAAAGAGAAAAACAACAGAGGATCATATCAGGCAACTCCAACAGAAGGGGAAGCAAGGTGTCCGCTATACGGCGATGATGCCGGATATTCCGTTTCTGGTGTTAGGGCTGCTCAGTGATATCGGCTGGATCATCCATCTTGTGGCGGGTGTTCTTTACTTTTGCAGAAGCGGTTTTCACCATGTATGGGACTATGCGGCTCTTATAGCGCTGGCCGCCGTCCTGTTCGGTGTCGCCTATCTTATTTATCTGAACAAGATCCATGAAAAGGAGATCGCCACAAAACGTCAAAAGGATCTCAGCTTTGGCATGACGGTTTATTCGGGATTGGCGGGAGCGATTATCGGAATACTTGAGAGCGTGATCGCAGGCGCTTCACCAGAGCTTGTGTGGATCGTCATCGGCGGCTTTCTGAACTTTGCTGCGGGATTCCCGATTTATCTCTCATTCAAAAAAGGAATTTTTTATGGAGTGAAATGACGTCCGCAAGCGACAGATAAAGCTGAATTTACGGAGGAAATGGAAACTGAGAACACTTAAATAAGCAAAAAAGTATCCCGCTGCGGAGCAATTCCGCAGCGGGATATTTTTTTGCTGGAATGAGAGATTATCTTCTTATACCCGCAGCTTCCAATCCGCCGCCGCGGTTTGCAGTTCTACCAGCTTGCGGTACAGACCGTTCTTGTGCATCAGCTCCTCATGGGTGCCGCTCTCTGCGACAACGCCGCCGTCCAGAACGACGATCTTGTCGGCGTTTTCCACCGTCCGCATCCGATGGGCGATGATGAGTACGGTTTTGCCTTTTATCAGGCGTGTAATGGCCTCCTGGATCTCCGTCTCGTTGTCCACATCCAGAGAGGCGGTGGCCTCGTCCAGCAGGATCACGGGAGCGTCCTTCGAAAGTGCGCGGGCAATGGACAGCCGCTGGCACTCGCCGCCGGAGAGGGTAGAGCCATTTTCGCCGATGACCGTCTGATAGCCCTCCGGCAGCTTCTCGATGAATTCGTGGCAGTGTGCGGCCTTGGCGGCGGCCATCACGTCCTCGTCTGTGGCGTCTTTGCGGCCCACGCGGATGTTCTCCATCACGGTGTTGTTGAACAGCACCACACTCTGGAACACCACGGAGAAGTCCTTCATCAGGGCTGTCGAGTCAATGGGCGCGATATTCGTGCCGCCCAGGGTGATCTTGCCGCTGTCCACATCGTAAAAGCCTGCGGCGAGGTTGGCGATGGTACTCTTGCCGCCGCCGGAGGGGCCAACCAGTGCCGTGACCTGTCCCTGCTTGGCGGTGAAGGAGACGTCATTCAACACCGGCTTGCCGGGCTCGTAGGAGAAGCCCACATGATCGAAGGTGATGTCGTAGCCATTGGTGTGATAGTCCTTCTCGCCCTTTTCCTCTGGATAGTTCTGGATGGCTTTCAGCCGGTCCACCTGCAAGTCCACATTGAACAGCTCCGCCATATTGGTCATGGCAGCGGAAAGCGGGTCATACAGCCGGGAGGCGGCGATAAGGAACAGAATGTAAGCAAAGAGCGTCGTCTCGCCGCGCAGCATCAGCGTATTGCCCACGACGATGACCGTCGCCAGTCCCAGCCGGAGGAACATCTGACCGGCGGTGACCAGACTGGCGGTGGCCGTTTCCGAGGAGATCTGTGACTTTTCGGCGGCATCGATCTTCGCGTCCAGCTTTTTGAGGTATTCCTCCTCCAGATTGCAGGCCTTGATATCCTGCACCGTTTCCAGACATTCCTGAACACCGTCCGCCAGAGAAAGCTTCGCGTCCATGTGCTTTTTGCCCAGCTTTACCTGCAACTTGCGGGACAGCAGAACGATGGCAAAGGCCACCGGCGCCACCCAGAGCAGCGCAAGACCCATCCGCCAGTCGAAAATCAGCAGGGCGACACAGACGATGGCCGTGGAGAGGATAGAGCCCCAGAACTGGCCACCGTGTGGGAAAAGGCGTGCTCAAAGCCCGCGCAGTCGCCCATGATGGTGCCGGTCAGGTCGGCCAGATCACGCTCGTGGAAGAAGCGCAGGGGCAGCGTCCGCAGCTTTTCCGCCAGCGTAATGCGGCGGCGTTCGCTTTCCGCATAGGTTCCCAAGTAAGTTACGGTGTATTGGAGATAATGCAGCAGGAAGATCAGCGCCAGAATGACGATGCCGATGACCGTATACAGCAGGGCATTGGTGCCGCTCCCAGTCTCACCCAGCAGGGGCGCAAGGAATGCGTTCAGCACGTAGGCCAGCAGCGCCACCGGAAGCATCAGACTGATATAGGCCAGCGCAGAGTAGACGATACCCTTAAAGAGGTCCTTCGCGCCCTGTTCGCTGAGGGCGTACTTTTTCTGAAGATATTTCATGGTTATTTGCCCTCCTTTCCGACCTTCCACTGAACGGACGTCTGATAGTCCTTCCACATGGCGGCGTACCGGCCATTCGCGGCCAACAGGGCCGCATGAGTGCCGCGCTCGATGATCTTTCCCTCGTCAAACACCAGTGTCTCATCGGCGTCCTGCACGGTGGAGAGGCGGTGGGCGATCATCAGAACTGTCTTTTCCTCGGTCAGCTTTTCAAAGGCAAGCTGGATCTGGTGCTCGTTCTCCGCGTCCGCGAAGGCGGTGGCCTCGTCGAGAATGATGATGGGAGCGTCCTTCAAAATGGCTCTGGCCAGCGCGATGCGCTGGTTCTCGCCACCGGAGAGATAGGTGCCGCCGCTGCCCACCACGGTATCAAGGCCATGGGGGAGCCGGTCGATGATCTCCTTGCATTGTGCGGCCTCGGCAGCCCGCAGGACTTCCTCCCGCGTGGCGTCCGGCCGGGCGGCGCGGATATTTTCCAGCAGAGTGTCCTTGAAGAGCTTTGTATTCTGGAACACGAAAGCGATCCTGCGCATCAGCTCCGGCTTGCTGATCTGCCGCACGTCCACGCCGCCCACCAGAACACGGCCCTCAGTGGCGTCATAAAAGCGGGGGATCAGCTGCGCCGCAGTGGATTTGCCGCTGCCGGAAGCGCCCACCAGAGCGACCGTCTTACCGGTCGGAATTTCAAACGTGACATGATCCAGCGCTTTTTCCTCGCTTCCGGGATAGCGGAAGGACACATTTTCAAAGGCCACGGAAGCATCCTTAGGCTGCTGCGGGCATTCCGGCTCCGCCAGAGGCTGCTCCTTCAGCACGCTTTCAATGCGGTTTACAGCGCTTTTCGCGGCCATCAACTGTTCGCCGGAAAACATGACACGGCTCATCATGGTGGTGCAGATGAGGGTAAACAGGCTGTAAAACAGGAAGTCCAACAGCACGTCCTGATAGGCCGCCTGACCGGTGACGCCGGAAAGGATCATGCAGGCTACGGGGATCAACAGAATAAACGTGCCGTTCAGCGCCACATTGAAGCCCGTCAGCGGGATGCGGCATTTCAGCGCGTAGCCGGAGGCGTACTTCTCATATTCCTCGATGGCGGCATGGAAGTTTTTGAAGGAGTAGACCGTCTGCTGGAATACCTTCACCACGGGGATGCCGCGGATATACTCCACCGCTTCCTTATTCATGGTTTCCAGCGCAGTCATATAGCCCTCCATAAAGTGAGCGTTGTCGCCGCCCATCATCTGTTTCATGAAGAAAAAGCTGATGGCCAGAGGGACAAGACAGCACAGTCCCAGCCGCCAGTCAAAGGTGAAGATCAGCACCAGCACCGCGACCGGCATCACCACAGCGCCCGTCAGGTCGGGGAGCTGGTGGGCCAGAAATTCCTCTGTCAGCCCTGCGTTGTCATCGATGATCTTCCGCAGCCGCCCGCTGGCGTTCTGGCTGAAATAGCCCAGCGGCAACGTGACGATATGGTGCAGGGCTGCCTTGCGCATATTGGACGCGGTGCGGAACGCGGCCAGATGGGAGCAGCACAGGGCGAGAAAATACAGCAGGATACTCAGGACGGAAAAGCCCACCGCCCACCATGCGTAAGTCCCGCTGTGGGCGGCAAGGCTCATGTCTCCCGCCGCCAGCGCGTTCAACAAGTCGCGCACCACAAACCAGATGCAGACGAACGGGATCATGGACAGCACCGTGCTGAGTCCGGCAAGGATCATACCCAGGATTGTCAGCCAATGCCGGTTTCCCGCATAGGCAAACATTCTGGAAATTTCAGAATTCTTTTTCACAGGGATCGTTCCTCCTTCGGTGAAAGCGACAGAAGCCGGAGTTTCCCCCGGCCTCTGCCGCAAAGCTTTTTACTCAGACAGATTTTCGGTGCAGAACAGCTCGATGCACTTTTCAATCATCGTCTGGTCATACTCGGTGGAAATGCCGGAGGCCAGCCAGTAGGCGTAATTGCCCGCGTCATACTGACCCAGCGCGTTCAGGTCGCTGCCGTAGCGGAACTCGATGTGATAGGTGGTGGTGTTGGTGTCGGGCGCCAGGCAGAAGTAAGTAAACTCACCGGAATCGGCGTCGTCGCTCTCAAACTCGTACAGGCCGCGGATCTCCTCCATGCCCACATAGTGATAGGTGTGGGAGAACAGCTCCTTGCCCTCGGCGTCATAGCCCTTGATGATGGCGTTGGCGCCGTCAAACTCCAGCTTGCTCAGCCCCTCGGTGAAGGCGCAGTCATAAGCGCCGCCACCGTTGGCATAAGCCGCGACGGCCTCCTCGCCGTAGACCGTACCGGTGACCATGGAGGACAGCTTATCATAGGCGGCCTGTGCGTTTTCCTCGCCCACCAGCGCCGCGCAGTTATCCAGCCACAGCTGCGTATACTGCTCGTCCAGGATCACGGGCCAAAGCTCCTGATAGCTGCCGGTCAGATCGACA
Organism: bacterium; assembly: GCA_963640475.1. Lineage (GTDB taxonomy): Bacteria > Bacillota > Clostridia > Oscillospirales > Oscillospiraceae > Vescimonas. The sequence goes on from CAVHYW010000020.1 coordinate 10,096, forward strand.
AGAAGCTGTTGGGCAGCCGCCGCGTTTTCATCGGTGACGGTATCGCCTGCGACATTGGGCTCTGCGGGCTGCTGGACATCCGGCGCGGCGGTATTGCCGCAGCCGACCAGCATGGAAAGCGCCAGTGCCAGCGCCAGAAGCAGGCTGAGAATCTTTTTCTGTTTCATCATAATCCCTCCCAGAAAGATAAGTGTCGTAGTTAGCTCTGGCTAACTACGACACTTATCTTAAAGTCTTTTTATGGGAATTGCAATGACTGAGCGGACTATTTTCTATCCGTTCAGACTTTCTTTCGATAGGCTGTCGGCGGTATGCCGTATTCCGCGCAAAAGGCGGAGGTAAATTTGTTGGGGTTCTGATAGCCGACCTGCAAGGCGATCTCACCGACGGTGGCACGGCTTTCCTTCAGCAGCCGCTCCGCCACCTGTAAGCGGTATTTCTTCATGTAGGCGTAGAGGGAATCTCCGTAAACGCCGCGGAAGCACTTTTTCATGACTGTAGGGGAGATGTCAAAGCGCGCGGAAAGCGCATCGATGGTGTAGTGCTCCGAAAAATGTGCCACCAGAAATGCGTGGATCTGCTTGACGGTCTCGATCTGCGCGGCGGGGAAGGATGTGTGTTTTGTGGCGTTTTCCGGCAGGTCGAGTCCCGTCAGGATCAGCAGCAGTTCCAGCACCTTGACACGGATGTATCCCCGGCGGATGGAGGGCGGGACCCTGTACAGCTCGGAAAAAATATGCTCCACCGTGGGGTCAGCCCGGATGATCGTAAATTCCTCCGCTTGAGACCGCGCCATGATCCCGTTGAGATCCACCGCCAGCAGCTCCAGCACCTTTTTCATTTCCTCCGTGACGGCGGAAAAGTCGATGGTCACGGTGATGCCGTGATAGTGAGAGGTGGGAAATTCGGACTGGTGGGCGCTGTCATGGAGGGAGCAGAAGGAGAGGTCTCCGGCGGACATATAGCAGTATTGGTTTCCGCCGAACAGGCACTCGCACCGCCCCTCCTTGCAGTAGTTAATCTCCATGACATGGGGCGTCGGCTGCTGGCTTTTGTTGCAGTACGCCATGTGCATATCGTTATAGACTAACTCGATGCCGGGAAACACGCGATAGAGGGTGATATCTCCCGTGCCGCTCTCGTTCTCCAGATGAAAACGGCTGTCACCGCTGTCCGTCACGCCGTTCTCCTGGGCGGAAGCACCGTAAAGATCAATGCTGGTAAACCTGCCTGCCGCTGTATCCGCTTCTGCAAGCAGGATGTTTTTTGCCAGTTCATAAGGGTTTTCCATCCGCCGACCACCTGCCATTTTAAAGTATCTACCCAAAATTATCATACGATCCGATGTTGGTCAAGCCCGGCTACAGCATAAGGCAGATTCCCTTTATGCGGAACCTGCCCTATGTTTTTTAATGTTTTACTACGACTGAGATCAGCGTCGAATATCCAGCACGTCAAAGCCTGCGGCTTCTACCGCCCGTGTCAGTCATTTTGTATGGAGTTTTGGGAGAATGCGGCATGATTTTCACGGGTCTATTCCCGCGCCAGCTCTGCCACAGCGGCGATGGCGGCATCAATTTCTTCCTCCGTGTTGAACACTGAGAAGCTGAACCGCACCGCGCCCTGCTGTACCGTGCCCAGCGCTTCATGCATCCGGGGTGCGCAGTGTGCGCCGGGGCGGGTGGCGATGCCGTAATCGGCAGACAGCACGTCCGCAATCTCCGCCGAGTCGTAGTCCCGGATGTTCAGCGCCACAATGGCCGCCCGTTGGGGAGGGGAGAAGTCGCCATAGACGGCCACGCCGTCGATACGGCGCACGCCTGCATAAAACCGCCGCATCAGAGCCTGTTCTTTCCGGTGGATGGCTTCCACGCCCACCTCCAGCAGGTAGTCCGCCGCCGCGTCCAGTCCGGCGATGCCGTGGCTGTTCAGCGTCCCGGCTTCCAGCCGGGTGGGGTAGGCCTCCGGTTGATGACGGTCAAAGGAGTGGACGCCGCTGCCGCCCCGCAGTAAAGGCCGAATCTCCACGCCGGGACGGATGCACAGCCCGCCGGTGCCCTGCGGCCCCATCAGGCCCTTGTGGCCGGTGAAGCACAGCACGTCTACCCCAAGCGCCGTCATGTCGATGGGGCCCGTTCCCGCTGTCTGTGAGGCATCCACGATCAGCAGCGCGCCGTGAGCGTGGGCGATCTCAGCAATGCGGGCGATATCCAGCATGTTGCCGGTCAGGTTGGAGGCGTGGGTGCAGACCACCGCCCTGGTGTTGGGCCGGAACAGGGGATCGAAGTCCTCGTAGCGGATATTGCCCTGCCGGTCGGCACGGACGAAATCCAGCTCCATGCCCTGCTCCTGCAAAGCGTACAGGGGCCGCAGCACGGAGTTGTGCTCCAGGTCGGTGGAGATGGCGTGATCCTCCGGCGATAAAATGCCCTGAATAGCGATGTTCAGCGCCATGGTGGAGTTGGCGGTAAACACCACATGATCCGCCTGCGGACAGCCCAGCAGACGCGCCAGCTTCTGCCGCGTCTCGAACACCGTGCGAGACGCCTGCATGGACACGCCGTGGGCACCCCGTGCGGCGTTGCCCGCCGTCAGAATGGCCTCCTTCACCGCTTCTACCACCTGAGGCGGTTTGTGCAGCGTGGTGGCAGCGTTGTCCAGATAAATCAGCTTTTCCATCAGAACATCTCCAATACGCGGCAGGCGCTGTAGCGGATGCCCGCGCTTTCCAGTGCGCCGCACAGCGCGTCACGCTGCTCCGGCTCCGCCTTCCACGCCAGACCGCAGCCCGCCGTGATCTGGGAGGGAATGGGGATCATCCGCCCCGGCAGGCCGGACTCAATAAACAGCTTTTCCGCCGCCAGCGCCTGCGAGGTGGTGTCGAAGGCGATGACCAGCGCCGGCTTCTTCTGCCGGGTCAAGGCCGGATGACCTTCGTGGCCTGCATCTGCTTCTCCACGATGACGTACATGTTGGTGACTTCACCGACGCGCAGCTTCTCCGTCAGACCGTAGTGATTCAGGCAGGTGCCGCAGGTGAGGATCTCGACGCCCAGCTCCTGAAGCTTCTGCAAGTCCTCCAAGGAGGCGGAACCTTCGCAGGTGACAGACGCGCCGCCGTTGTAGAACAGCACGGTTTTGGGCAGCGTCTCCTGCTGGGTCAGGGCGAACAGGAAGCCCTTCAGCAGAATTTTGCCCAGTGCCTCGTCGCCCTCGCCCATGTGGTCGGCGGAGATCACCACCACGGTGTTGTCGGGCGTTCCGGCGGCGGGAACGGTGCAGATACCGTCGGCGCTCTCCGGCAGCTCCGCGCCCTCGCCCACGGTGATGGTCACCTGATACTGCTTTTCGCCCAGCTTGGCGGTCTCGATGGAGCAGCCCTTGCTCTCCGCCAGACGGGTCAGGTTCTGCACGGCGATCTCGTTGTCCACCAGCGTCTGCACGGTGCCCGCACCCTTCAGCTCCTTCATGGCATTCAGCGTCTTGACGACGGGGATGGGGCAGGCGTCGCCCATAGCGTTTACTTGGATCATGGTAAATTCCTCCTTGCGCAGCTTTTTCTTGTCCTTATTGTAAGACGGCGGCGGCATTTTCGCAAGAGTGTTTCGCCCAAAAACACGACACTTATTCTGAAATGCGATAAATAGCGATGTTTTATTGATAGATAGAATTTTCCACAGGCGAGATGAAATGGTATAATACCATTATTATAATGAAAAATGATGAAAACCGGGAGGATGACCCCATGGAGCAGCAGTTACCGGCAAAATTTCAGGAGTTTGGCGAGGCCCGCAAGGCGGGCTTCCTGCGGGTGAAGCAGCTGAAGGAGCAGGGCGGCCGCGTGGCGGGCACCTTCTGCACCTTCACGCCGCTGGAGATCCTGGACGCGGCGGGGTTCACGGCGGTGAGCCTGTGCGGCATGAGTCAGGAGACCGTCGGTGCGGCGGAGGCCCATCTGCCTGCCAACCTGTGTCCTCTCATCAAGTCCAGCTACGGCTTTGCCGTATCGGATAAATGCCCCTATACCTACTTTTCCGACCTGATCGTGGGGGAGACCACCTGTGACGGCAAGAAGAAAATGTACGAGTTGTTGGGCAAGCTGAAGCCGGTCTATGTGCTGCACCTGCCCCAGGGCCGGGAGGACTACGCCCTGGACATGTGGACAGGGGAGCTGCGGCGGTTCATGGCCTATCTGGAGGAGCACTTCGGCGTGACCATCACCGACGAGGCCCTGTGCAGCGCGGCACGGCAGCGGAACGCCGAGCGGCGCGCCCGTCTTGACCTGATGGCGGTGCAGAAGCTGTTACCGCCGCCCGCCTTTGGTCAGCAGCTCTATACGGCGCTGGACGGCGCGGGCTTCGTGTTCGACCCCGCCCAGCGGGTGCGGCAAATGGAGGAGCTGCGGCAGGGCATCATGGACGCTTATCAGCGTGGCGAACGCCCCGTACCGGCTGACGCCAAGCGCATTATGGTGACGGGCTGTCCCATCGGCGGCGTGCTGAACAAGATCGTGGGCGCCATCGAGAGAATGGGCGGCGCGGTGGTGTGCTTTGAAAACTGTACCGGCGTGAAGGCGGCGCTGCAAATGGTGGACACCGACGCGCCGGACATCGTGCGGGCCATCGCCGCCCGGTATCTGGATATCGGCTGCGCCGTCATGACGCCGGATACCAACCGCATGGCGCTGCTGCGGCAGCTGACGGAGGACTACGCTGTGGACGGCATCGTGGAGGTAGATCTGCAGGCCTGCACGCCCTATTCGGTGGAGTCGTGGCAAGTGCGGCAGCTGTCGGAATCGCTGGGCAGGCCCTATTTGCGGCTGGAGACCGACTACTCCGACGGCGATGGCGGTCAGCTTGCCACCCGGCTGGAAGCGTTCTTTGAAATTCTGTAAGAAACGGGAGAGAGATTATGGTACATAAAGACGATCAGATGACGCCCAAGCAGCGCTCGGCAGCGCTGGCAAAGGGGCAGGCGGTGGATCGTATGCCCATTGCGCTGTTTTACGGTTCCCCCGCGCCGGGGCTGATGGGCTGGAGCCGCACACAGGCCTACGGCGACGCGGAGTCCATGGCCCAGACCCGCTGCAGGATCTACGAGACCTTTGGCTGCGACAATGTGGGCGTGGAGTACGGCCTTCACGGCATGGCCATTACCTACGGCGCGGAGGTCAGCGACGACCACTATAACCCGCCCGCCATCATCCGCCATCCGGTGTCGCTGGACGATCTCAGCGTGCTGGACGCCGATCGGCTCAGTGTGAAAAATGACAAGGCGCTGGCCATCTGTCTGGAGACCGCCAAGCGTATTCTGGACCGGCTGGGCGACGAGGTGGGCTGCGGCATGGAGTTGACCGGCCCCCTGACCTGCGCGGCGGGACTGGTGGGCACGGAAGCGCTGCTGAAGGCCATGCTGCGCCAGCCGGAGAAGGTGCACCAGCTGATGGCCTTCGTCAACGACGTGAATATCGAGACGGCGAAGGCGTTTGTGGCGGCAGGCTGCGGCCTGTCCGTGTCCGATCCTATCGCCTCCGGCACGGTGATCTCGCCCCGGCTGTTCCGCAAGTTTGTGCAGCCCTATCACCAGAAATTCGTGGCGGCCTGCCACGCCATGGGGGAGAGCGACCCCGGTATCCACATCTGCGGTGATACGTCTCCCATTCTGGAGGACATTGCCGACTGCGGCTACCGTACCGTATCCATCGACAATAAGGTGGATCTGGCGGACGCCAAGCGCCGTATCGGTGACCGGGCGTTCCTGCTGGGCAACGTGGATCCGGTGAATGTGTTCTTCAACGGCACCGAGGAGGAGATGCGCCGCGCCGTCCGCCGCTGCTACCGCAAGGCGTGGGACAATCCCTGCGGCTTCATGCTGGCGCCGGGCTGCGGCACTGCCTACGGTACGCCGGTGGAGAACGCCCTGATCTACATGGACGAGGCACGCAAATGTGCCAGATGCCCCGTTGACCCCACTTATTTCATGGAGGAAGAATGACATGGCAAGAGAGAAGAAACTGCTGCTTTCCGAGCTGAGCCGCTGTGTGCGGGATATGGAGGATGAACAGGTCACCGATGTGGCAAAGGAATACGCTGCCGCTGGTTATGACCCGCAGGAGGGCGTGTTGAACGGTCTTGTCCCCGGCATGAACGAGGCGGGCGAGCTGTACGAGCAGGAGGAGTACTATATCCCTGAACTGCTGATCTGCTCCGATGCCATGTATAACGGTCTGGACGTGCTGCGGCCCCTGATGGCCACCGAACAGGCGGCCCAGGGCGCCAAGGTAGTCATCGGCGTCATTCAGGGCGATACCCACGACATCGGCAAGAATCTGGTGAAGATCATGCTGGAAACGGCGGGCTATCAGATGATCGATCTGGGCCGCGACGTACCGGTGGAGCGCTTTGTGGAGACGGTGCGGCAGGAAAAGCCTCAGGTGGTGGCGTTGTCCACGCTGATGAGCACCTCCATGAACCACATGGGCCGTTTGGTAACGGCTCTGCGGGACGCGGGACTGCGGGATGGTGTGAAGGTCATCATCGGCGGCGCACCGGTGTCCCGGAACTTTGCCGAGAAGATCGGTGCCGACGGTTATTCCGAAAATGCCACCGAGGCTGTGAAGCTGGTGGATCGTCTGCTGGCAGGCTGAGATTATGACCATGACAGCGAAAGAACGGCTGACGGCGGCGGTGCGTCGTGAGACGCTGGATCGCCCGCCCTGCGTCTGCCCCGGCGGCATGATGAACATGATGTTCCGCGACATTATGGAACGCACCGGCTGCCCGTGGCCGGAGGCCCACAGTGAACCGGCGAAAATGGCAGGTCTTGCGGCGGGTCTGTACGACGCGGGCGGGTTTGAGAATTATGGCGTTCCCTTCTGCATGACAGTGGAGGCGGAGGCGTTGGGCGCGAAAGTGGAGATGGGCGACCTGCTCTGTGAGCCGCGGGTGGTACATTCACCGCTGACACAGGTAGGTCAGTGGCGGGAGCTGACGCCCCTGTCCCTTACCGCAGGGCGGATCCCCTGCGTGCTGGAGGCCATCCGACGTCTGAAAGAGCGCCGCGACGGCGTGCCGGTCATCGGCAACCTCACCGGCCCCGTGTCTCTGGCGGGGATGCTGGTGGACATGGAGGTGCTGCTGAAGGCCATGCGCAAGGAGCCGGAGACGGTGCGTGCGCTGATGAACTTCGTCACAGACCAGCTGATCGCCTATGGCCGGGCACTGCTGGCGGCGGGCGCAGATGCCGTGTGCGTCTCCGATCCCAGCGGCACCGGCGAGGTGGTAGGCCCCCGGTTTTTCCGCAGCTTCACCGTACCGTATCTGAACCGGGTGCTGGATGCGCTGGACGTGCCGGTGAAGATGGTGCACATCTGCGGGCGGCTGCAAAGCGTATATAGCCAACTGCCGGATATCCACTGCGACGTGTTCAGCTTTGACGCCATCGTGCCGGTGGGTGAGGTGCGCGCCGTGCTGCCGGATCGGGCATTGATGGGCAACGTGTCCACGCTGGCCATGAACACCATGACACCGGAACGTGTGCGGACGCTGGTGCGCCATGCCCGGAAAAGCGGCGTGGATATCGTAGCGCCTGCCTGTGGTCTGCCCACGGAGACGCCGCTGGCGGTGATCCAGGCTATGGTGGACGCGGCGAAGGAGGAATTGTAAGATGGCCCATGTGACCATTGAAGGACGCAATATCGCGTGGGACGCGCCGGAGGGCGCGTCCCTTTATGAGCAGCTGGCCCGACGCGGCCTGACGGAGGGCCCCTGCGGCGGTCATGGCCGCTGCGGCAAATGCCGCGTCCGGGTGCTGACGCCCTGCCCCGCCACGGCGGAGGAGCAGCGCTTCTTTACGGCGCGGGAGCTTGCCGACGGCTGGCGGCTGGCCTGTCTGCATACTGTCGAGGGTGATATGACCATCGCGCTGCCGGAAGCACGCGCCGCTGGAAGTGTTCTGTCTCAGGGTCTCCACCGTGCGGTGGAGACCGATGGAGAGGCGGGCTTCGGTGTGGCGGTGGACATCGGCACCACCACCGTGGCGGCCTGCCTGGTGCGGCTTTCCGACGGGCAGCGTCTGGCGGATGCCGCCTGTCTCAACAGCCAGCGGGCCTTTGGACAGGACGTTATCACCCGTATCGATTACGCTATGCGGGAAGAGGAGGGCCTTGCCCGAATGCAGGCGGCCATTCTCTCCGACCTGCGGACGCTGACAGCAGAGCTGCTGGAAAAAACGGGGCTGTCCCCGTCAGATATCCGCCGCTATGCCGTGGCAGCCAACAATGTGATGACCCATATCTTCGGCGGCAAAGACCCGTCCTCGCTGGCGGCGTATCCCTTTGCCCCGGCCTTTACCGGCGCGTTGGAAATGTGTGCGGCGGAGCTGGGGCTTGCCGGTGCGGCAGATGCCGCGGTGTGGTGTCTGCCCGCCGTGTCGTCCTATGTGGGCGGCGATATCACCGCCGGAATGCTGACCTGCGAGATCGGAAAGCAGAGCGGCAATGTGCTGTTTCTGGATATCGGCACCAACGGCGAGATGGTGCTCAGCCGGGAGGGGAGGCTCTATTCCTGTTCCTGCGCGGCAGGGCCTGCGTTGGAGGGCATGGACATCCGCTGCGGCATGCGGGCCGCTGACGGCGCCATTGAGGACGCCCGGATGGTATGGCGAAACGGCGTACCCGGCTGGCGCTTACAGACCATCGGCGGCAGCGCACCGCAGGGACTTTGCGGCAGCGGACTGCTGTCAGCGGTGACAGAGCTGGTGGATTGCGGCGCGGTAAACAAGACCGGACGGCTCCAGATGCACCCGGTGGTAACGGCGGACGGCCCGCGCCGCAGCTGTGTGCTGGACGAGGAGAACGGCGTCCTGCTGACCCAGCAGGATATCCGGCAGGTGCAGCTGGCCAAGGGGGCGATCCTGGCGGGGGTGGAGATCCTCCTGCAGCAGGCGGAACTTACGGCCGATGCACTGGATCGGGTACTGGTGGCGGGCCAGTTCGGCGCTCACCTGACGCCCCGCAGTCTTGTGGGCGCGGGACTATTGCCGCAGGAGGTGCGGGAGAAGATCGAATATGTAGGCAACACCGCCCTGACCGGTGCGGTGCTGTGCCTGCTGTCAGAGAAGGAACTTCACGCGGCGGAAGCGCTGGCCGGAAAGGTGCGGTATCTGGAACTGTCCGCTTGGCCGGATTATGAAAAGCATCTCATGCAGGCCATGTCCTTCCGGCCATTGGAGCCGGAGCGCTTTGTCTGCGGCAGCAGCCTTGCCCATGATACATCAGGCGGTGTCGTAGAAGGGTGGCGCATCCTTCCGCCGGACAACACGCTGCTGGCGGGGTGCCTTGGCGCGAAGCCGGTGGCAGATGAAAGCGGCGTGCGCATCGTGGAGACGCCTTACTCCACGGCGGAAGAGCTGCCCGCTGCCCCTGATTTTGAGATATCTCGTCTGAAATGCGTTATGGCGGAGCTGATGGCGTCGCGGGAGCCGGTGATCTATCAGCTGGACGGCCCGCTGACGGTGCTCTCACAGCTGCTGCCGTTGGGGAAGGTATTCTCTGCCTTACGCCGCAGTGATGAACTGCTGCGGCGAGCGGAGGACTGGGTGGCTGAATACGCCGCGCTGGCGGCCAAACGGGGTGCGGCGGTGCTGTCGCTGGCCGATCCGGTGGCTACGCTGGATATTCTGGGAGAGCGGATGTTCCGTCAGGTGTATCAGGATGCGCTGCTGCGGCTTTTGGAGCGGCTGCGGAGAGAATTGCCGGAGGGTACCATGCTGCACCTGTGCGGCAAAATGACCCAATGCCTGCTGGATACCGGCGCGGTGACGGCGGAGAAGCGCCGCTATGACGCGGAGACCTACGGTCAGGCGCTGATGCAGATGTATCAGGAGAGAAAAACGGTGCTGGTGGGCCATTTCTGCGTCCACCGTCTGGCGGAACCGCAGCCTGTACTGACATTCCTCGAAAAACGGGATTAGTGTACATACAAAGGAAGTGACACGCATTTCTGCGTGTCACTTCCTTTGTATGTATGGAATTTGGGGAGAGAAAAGAGATGGTCGTTTGTGATTGCCTTACGCGGCGGCGTGAGCATTGCGGCGGGCGGCGCGCTCCTCATAGTCCAGTTCCAGCAGACCGGCCTTACCGGCGGCCCAGGTGGCTACGACACCGAACACCACAGGCAGATAGTAACCGGCTTGACGGATAGGTTCATCAGCGGCGGTCATCAGGAAAGAGGTAGCGACCACCAGAACGAGAGAGACGATAGCGGTCAGGATGTAGTTATTGATGTTCTTCATGGTAGATTCCTCCTTAAAAAATGTTTTGTATTTGAGTTGGTTTGGGGTTGTTTTCCTTTTGTGACTATATAGTAGAATATTTAACAGGAAAAGTAAAGCTATAGAATGTGATAACGGATATTAGAATAACTGGCAGACAAATGCAGCGATTTAGGCCTGCAAAATGACTCTTTTACTTTTGTGACTTCTGTGCTATACTATGAACAGAAGATGTGCAGTGAGGAGGCGATACGATGGAAAAGCTGAGTATGATTCAAGAGCAGATCATTCGGCTCTGCGATCCGCAGAAGATTTTGCTGTTTGGCTCACAGGCAAAGGGAACGGCGACTGCGAAGAGCGATGTTGATCTTTGCATCGTTGCGGCGACGCGAGATAAGCGGGCCTTGCTGACGGACTTGTATTGCGATACGGAATCTGACATTCCTATCGACTTCCTTCTGTATACGCCTGAGGAGTGGGAATGCAGTGTGGCAGACAGCCAGAGCTTTGCCCATAAATTGAACAGGGAGGGGGTCGTGCTCTATGGGTGACAGCCTGCGATATAAGGACTGGTATGAGAAAGCGGCCCACGACTTGCGGGGCGCACAGATCCTGATGGAGTATGACGGCGGCAATGATCTGGTTGCTTTTCATTGCCAGCAAGCCATGGAGAAAATGCTGAAGGGCTGGCTGCTCAAAACAACGGATGAATTGTTTGATGGACATAGCCTTGTTTTTCTTTGCAGAAAGGCCATCGCGGCAGGCGCTCCGCTGAAGGATAAGCTCAGGGATTGCGCGTATGTGAACCAGTTTTACATTGAGACACGTTATCCGTCTGACTCTTATATCCCTGTCTCTGAAAAAGAGGCGCAGGATTGCATCGATGCGGCAAAAGAATTATTGGAGTTGCTGGCGTGAGTTCAGACTACTATTTGACTACTACCGCGGAAAAGCCCGGAGGCCTTATGCCATAAGGCCTCTCGGCTTTTTTCATAAATCACCGCAAATTTGTGCAATACCTACCAAACCCTTGTGGTACAAGGGTTTGCGGCTTGATGGCCTGATAACTCCGACTCCAAAGGCCGCTGGTTCGAATCCAGTCGGGCATACCAAGTGAATGAACTCCGTTTTTCGAACATTTTTGTCGAAAAGCGGAGTTCTTCTTATCTGCAAAGCCTTGATTTATCAGGGCTTTTTTGTTTTGTTGATTGGAGACATGCACAGCAAAACTCTCAGAATACGGGACGATTATTTTTACGCGAGGCCGCTATTTGAACACGGTTTTCTCACAAATTCCAATGATGTATTTGGGATGCTTCGTGTTCCGTTTTCCAGCATGGACGAACACGTATCTCCTGTGGTATAATCCTCTTGTGTATACAGTCATACAGGAAAGGAGCATCGCCATGCTGAAGCAGCTCAAATATTTCCAGTCCGTTGTCCGGTTGAACAGCTTTTCCGAAGCGGCGGAGGAAAATTTCATTTCCCAATCCGCCATTTCCCAGCAGGTGCAGGCGTTGGAGCGTGAGCTGGGCTTTCCGCTTCTGGAGCGCAAGAACCGCGGCTTTACCCTGACGCCCGCAGGTAAATACTTTTATCAGAAGAGCCTGATCCTGACGGCGGACTACGAGCGGATGTGCAGCGAAGCTGCCAAGATCGCACATGGCGATCAGACGAATCTGAAAATCGGGTATCTTCGCTGTTATACCGGTGCGGAGTTTCATCAAGCACTGGCACTGTTTGCCGAAAAGCACTCGGATGTGGAGGTGTCAATTACCTACGGCAATCACGAGGAACTGTACGGTTTGCTCCGCACAGGCGAAGCTGATCTCGTCCTCAACGACCAACGGCGGGCATTCTCCGATGAATACGTCAATCTTCTACTAACCACCTGCCGCAGTTATATCGAGGTGTCCGCCCATAGTCCCCTGACGCAGATGGAGCGCATCTCACCGCCGGAGTTAAAGAACATCCCCTGCATTCTGGTGGCATCGGAAGCTCAGCAGGAAACGGAGCAGGCATATTATCACGACGTTGTTGGCTTTCACGGTGAGTTCCTGTATGCGGAAAATCTGGAGGAAGCACGCCTGATGGTCATTGGGCGCAAGGGCTTTCTTCCCGTGGAGGGAACGGGACAGACGGCATCGACGGGAACGTCTATCGTCCGCATCCCGCTGACGCGAGGCGAAGAGCCCATCCTGCGGAACTACTGTGTATTCTGGAGAAAGGACAACTCTGGATATTATGTAGAGGAGTTCGCCAAACTGCTGAAGGCGCAGTTTGCGAAATGAGAAAGACAGCGACAAATCGGAATTTGAGGAGGAGAATAGTAATGAATCATCGAGAGAAAATAGATGTCAAGAATTGGAACAGAGCGGAGCTTTTCAATGAGTTTATTAACATGAGAACATCCATATATGATATGACTGTTAGAATGGATGTAACTACGCTTGTTTCTTACTGTAGAAATAAGGGACAGTCCTTCTTTATCAATTTTCTGTACCTTGCTTTGAGGGAGCTGAATGCGATTCCGGAGTTCCGTATGAGAGTGTATGATGGTGAGCCGTATATTTACGATAAGCTTGATTGCAGCTTCACGGTTGCCAATGATTACGGCTATTTTGTGAACCGTAGTACAGAATTTTGTGACTATACCGAGTTTTACAAGAACGTCGCTGCCATTATTGAGAAAGCAAAGACTGAGAAGAACACCCATCCTGAAAACAGTGACCTTGGAAGAACAGATCTTTTGTATTTTTCATGTATTCCGTGGGTTGACTATCAATCAATGACGTTGCCTGTTATTACAACTCCTTACGGAAGCGATGACCAAACATATAACATCATTCCGTGTATTGGGTGGGGAAAATATGTTGACGAGAACGGACGATACAGAATGTCAATGCACATGAAAATCAGCCACGCTTTTGTTGATGGCAAGCCACTTGCTGATGCGTTTAACAATATCCAAAAGGCTATAAATGAGTTAATTTTCTGAGATCAAAAGAACTTGAAAATTTCAGTTTATTACACCCTATACTCGATAAGAAGGCAGTAGACGGCAAGCTCATGTCGTCCACTGCTTTTTCTATCAGTTTTTCTTATACGAAAACCCTAAAAGTAAAATTGATTACAAGGCATACCTCGGCTACAATAGAACCATCAGATAAAGCAGGAAGGAGAACGAACATGGCGATTTTGATCGCATTTTACTCCCGTGCGGGAGAGAATTACTTTGGCGGCGCGTACCGCCGCATTTCCGTGGGCAACACCGAAAAGGCCGCCGAAATGCTGGCCGACCTGACCGACGGTGAGCTTTATAAGATCCAGCAAGCACAGCCCTATTCCGACGATTACCAGACCTGCATTGCCGAGGCAAAGGCCGACTTGCAGAAGAAGGTCCGTCCGGAGGTTCTGAACTTGCCCGATGATCTGGATGCCTATGACGAGATCTATCTGGGCTATCCCAACTATTGGGGCACCATGCCTATGGCGGTTTACACGTTTCTCGAAAGCTACGACTTTACCGGCAAGACCATTCACCCCTTCTGTACCCATGAGGGCAGCGGCCTTTCCCACACGGTGCAGGACATTCAGAAAGCCGCGTCGGGCGCGGTCGTTACCAAGGGACTTGCCATTCACGGCAGCAGCGTGGACAGTGCCAAGCCCGCACTTGAATCATGGATTCAGGAGGTAAAAAGATGAAGTGCGAAGAGTTTCGGGTCGATCTGCGCACCGTTCCCCACAGCGCTAACCGGCAGCGCTCGGCGCAGCTGCTGTTCCGGTTGAACCACACGCTGCCGTTTTCGGAGGAATACAATGCTTTGCTCCGTGAGCTGCTGGGCGGCAATTTGGGCGAGGGCAGCACCATCGCGCCGCCGCTGAGCGGCGCGGCGCTGGATATGCTGAAGATCGGCAAAGGCGTTTTCGTCAACTCCAATCTGCTGGCCATGGCGCGGGGCGGTATTACCATCGGTGATCACGCCCGCATCGCTGCCAATGTCCAGTTGATCTCCAACAACCACGACCCTTACGATCTGGATGTGCTGACCTGCAAGCCGGTGGAGATCGGCGACTATGCGTGGATCGGTGCGGGCGCGACGATCCTGCCCGGTGTGCGCGTGGGGCGTCACGCCGTGGTGGGCGCGGCCTCTGTGGTGACCAAGGACGTGCCGGACTACGCCGTAGCGGTGGGCAACCCTGCCAAAGTCATCAAGATGCTGGATAAAGAACGATTCGAGGAGGACGAGGCATGAAAAATGTGATGCTCTGGGCCGGTGCCGGGCAGATCGGCATGGCCATCGCCCGCCGAATGGGTGCGGGTATGAAAATCGTGGTCGGCGATAAGAAAATCGAAAACACACAGGCCATCGCCAAGACTATGAACGAGGCGGGCTTCGATGTGGTTCCTGTGGAAATGGACTTGTCCAGCCGGGAATCTATCCAAGCGATGATCGCCGAGGGCCAGAAGTACGGCCCCATCAAAATGCTGGTAAACGCTGCAGGTGTTTCTCCCAGTCAGGCGTCCGTCGAGACGATTTTGAAGGTCGATCTCTATGGCACGGCGGTGCTGCTGGAGGAGGTGGGCAAGGTCATTGCCGAGGGTGGCGTGGCTGTTACTATTTCCAGTCAGTCCGGCTGGCGGATGCCTGCTCTGACAGCAGAGCAGGACGTTCAGTTGGCAACCACTCCCACGGAGGAGCTGCTTTCCCTCGACTTCTTGCAGCCGGAGAACATCCGGGATACGCTCCACGCCTATCAGCTGGCGAAGCGCTGCAACGAAAAGCGGGTCATGGCACAGGCAGTGGAATGGGGCAAGCGTGGCGCACGGCTCAACGACATTGCTCCCGGCATCATCGTTACACCGCTGGCACTGGACGAGTTCAACGGCCCACGCGGTGACTTCTATAAGAACATGTTCGCCAAATGCCCCGCGGGCCGCCCCGGCACGGCGGACGAGGTGACCAATGTGGCAGAACTGCTCATGAGCGACAAGGGCGATTTCATCAGCGGCTCCACCTTCCTCATCGACGGCGGCGCAACAGCCAGCTATTTCTATGGCCCGCTGAAACCGGGAACGGAGGTATGATATCGATTCCCTGCACCACATGCAGGGGAATCGTGCTGCCGGAAAAGTAAACCAACAAGCATTGATTTGCAGACAACAAAAGTGGTGGGCAACCACATATTTTGATAGCAGCCGGGAGCCTCCATTTGGAGGCTCCCGGCTGCTTTATGCATTTATGTGTTGCTGCTCACACCTGCTGTTCAGGGGTAGGTGCGGATGCGGCAGTCGCGTCCTGCGCGGCGTCGGCAGTGGGCGGGGTCTGCAGGGTGACCACCACCTGCACAGGCTGCTCACCCACGAGCTTTCCACCCAAGGCACCGGTCAGCAGGCTCTTGAGATTCAGCCCCATACCGGCGCTGATGCCCTCGGTGACCTGAGTGGTGCCGTTGACAATATCACCCAACAGCTTGGCGCTGTTGCCCTCACTGTACATGGTGATCTTATGGTGATTCCGATGGATGATGTTCTGACGATCGAAGGGGCGCTGTCCCTTTACGTTGTAGTGAAGAACACACCCGGCCACAGACGGAGTAGTTTGAGAGAAGGATCGCTCGTTTAACTTGCTGCTTAATTGAGTGCCTGCTTCATGTTGCTCTTGTATTCCTCGCCCCACGCCCACATGGAATCCAGAATGGGCTTCAGGCTCCTGCCAAGCTCGGTCAGGGAATACTCCACACGCGGCGGCACCTCGGCATAGACCTCACGGTGAACAAGTCCGCTTTCCTCCATAGCCCGGAGCTGCGTCGTCAGCACCTTCTGTGAGACCTTTCCGATGGACTTCTTCAGTTCACCGAATCGTTTCGTTCCCCGCATCAAATCTCGCAGGATCAGAACCTTCCACTTATCACCGATGAGCGTCAGTGTGGTTTCCACCGGGCAGGTGGGAAGCTCGGTATGTATCTCTTTTTCCATGATATCCTCCAATAGTATCCTTTTGGTAACTACAGCACAATATAGTGTCTACTTCACAAACAGGCTGTACGGTGATATTATAATGCCAACGAAAGAAAAAAGCAACCTTTCGGAATGAAAAAGTATTTTGGAGGTACGTATCATGAACAGAGTCGTAGAATTTCTGAACGCCAATCCTGTGCAGTATCTGGCCACCGTCGGCCGTGACGGCAAGGCGAAGTGTCGCCCCTTCATGTTTGCGGGTGAACTGGACGGCAAGCTGTGGTTCTGCACCAACAACACCAAGGATGTTTACAAGGACATGCAGGAAAACCCGGAGATCGAGATCTCCGTTTCCAGTCCGGACTATGCATGGATCCGTCTGCACGGCGAGGCTGTGTTCGAGAACAACATGGCGGCCAAGGAAATGTGCATCCAGAACCCCATTGTGAAGGGTCAGTACGGTGAGGCGACCAACCCCATCTTTGAGGTGTTCTATCTGGATAACGCTCACGGCATTATCGCCGACTTCTCCGGCAAACCTCCCTACGAGTTCTGATCGACACGGCGGTAAACGTGTGATAGAATGATGCCGAGGTGATGCAAGGTGAACCAGAGTGAAAAGCGGTTGTTTTTGCTCCAGTCGCTTTTGAAAGAAAGAATGGACTATCGGACGATTGATATTCCGGCAGAGCCGGAAAGCCAGCGTCAGCTGTTGCGGGGCTTGATGAATATTCGCGCTCCTCAGTGCATTGGAGCGGATTTCTTAAAAATGCAGGACGAATACCTGCAGGGCGAGACTGCCGCAAAAGGTATCACCGATATTGTAGACTTAACGCCCATTCAACCGGGGCTGTATCTCTGGCAGGGTGATATAACCACGCTGAAATGCGACGCCATCGTCAACGCTGCCAACAGCGGCATGACCGGCTGCTATATCCCCAACCACCGCTGCATCGACAACGCCATTCACACCTATGCGGGCGTAGAGCTGCGGTTGGTCTGCGCGGAACTGATGGAAAAGCAGGGCTATCCGGAACCCACCGGACAGGCGAAAATTACCCCGGCATTCAATCTGCCCTGCAAGTATGTTCTGCACACCGTTGGTCCTATCATTCAGGGGCGCGTGACGCGGCATGACCGGGAACTGCTGGCATCCTGCTACCGTTCCTGCCTGGAATTGGCGGCGGAGAACGGTTTGGAGAGTGTGGTGTTCTGCTGTATCTCCACAGGGGAGTTTCATTTCCCCAACGAGCTGGCGGCGGAGATCGCGGTTCGGACAGTCAAAAAATTTCTGCAAAAGCAAACCAGCGTCAGGAAGGTGATCTTCAATGTTTTCAAGGATCTGGACAAAGCCATCTACGAAAAACTGCTCCGGGCAGATTGAACGGCTGCGGACAGCTCTACGGGACTGCGACGCTGTGGTGATCGGCGCCGGTTCCGGACTGTCCACGGCGGCGGGATTTACCTACACCGGCGAACGGTTTGAGGAGCATTTCTCTGATTTTGCAGCAAAGTACGGTATTCAGGATATGTACAGCGGCGGATTCTATCCGTTTCCCACGCAGGAAGAGTTCTGGGCCTATTGGAGCCGGTATATTTACATCAACCGTTATCAGGACGCGCCTAGACCGGTCTATGATGACCTTTTGAAGCTGGTGGCTGATAAGGACTACTTCGTCATTACCACCAATGTTGACCACTGTTTTCAGAAGGCCGGTTTTGACAAGAAGCGCCTGTTCTACACACAGGGCGATTACGGACTGTTCCAGTGCAGTGAGCCGTGCTGTCAGGAAACTTTTGATAACGAAGCTGTGATCCGGGAAATGGTGGAGCGGCAAGAGAACATGAAGATCCCGACAGAACTTCTGCCGGTCTGTCCCCATTGCGGAAAGCCTATGACGATGAATCTCCGATGTGATGATACGTTTGTAGAAGACGAGGGCTGGCACAGGGCAGCAGAACGATATGAAAACTTTCTCCGAACCCACGAAAGACAGAAAATCCTCTTTCTGGAATTAGGCGTCGGCTACAACACGCCTGTCATCATCAAGTATCCTTTCTGGCAGATGACGGCCAAAACTCCCAACTCCATCTATGCCTGTATCAATCAGGGACAGGCGGCTTGTCCACGGGAGATCGAGCTGCAGTCGATCTGTGTAAGCGAGGATATCGGAACAATATTGAGGAGCCTGTTGTAGCAAGAAGCAGGCCTCATAGAGTATTCTAACAGCAGCGCCATTCGTCAGCAAAGCGAGCGACAGTAACAGAAGCACTGTCGCTCGCTATCATTGCATAAGAGATTTCAGAGAGAAATCCGTAAAGCGGTTCCAGCAAGCCCCCCTTGAACCGACTGATGTCGTAAACGGGAACGTTGTGCGAATAATGGCCAGCCCGAGCGGCGAAAATCACTCTTTGACTTTAGCGCGTTCTGTGCTATACTACAAAGGCAGGCCGCTTTGTGACCGCCGCCATACCGGGCACTGCCGTTCATTGTGTCTGCAAGATCGAGAAATCTGAAGGCTGCCGATGGCGGCTTTTCAAAAGTACAATGGTTAGCGCAAACTAACCATTGCTGAAAATACAAGAGGATCACTCATATGAGTATTTTTGGTTCCGCTCTTTGCATGGTCGGTATGGCGGTCATATCGGTGGTGCTGTCGAGGGACATGATGTTTATTAAATAGAACAGAGGTGTAAAAATGCTGTTTGAGACTTTAGGAGACAAGAGAAATCCTGCCGTGCTGTTTTTCCACGCCATGGGCGTAACGGGAGCAAGCAGCGAACCCGTGGCGCATTATTTGCAGGACAGATACTTCTGCATTCTTCCGACATCATCCGTTTATTGCGCGGGACAGAGGTACCACGGCAAAGCGGACGAGGTGGGGCAAGTTGAAAAATTCCTGCACGGGCAGGGCGTAAAAAGCCTTGCTCTGGTCGTTGCGTCGTCTATCGGGGCAGACCTTGCCATGGCTTTTATCGCACAAACAGAACTGCCGATAGGGCATGTCTTTTTCGATGGCGGACAATTCGCGCAGATCGGAAAAGGCACGCGTCGGCTCATGACGCCATTTCTGTATTTTGCCATCAAAAGCCTGTACTGGTCAAAGGGCAAAACGCTCAAAAAAATAATGTGGTGTGACGATGAAGCCATCAAGCCCTATTTTATTGCCGCGGGCAAGGCACTGCGGTACGGCGATCTGCGCCGCCAGCTTTCGGACAGTCTGGAAGATAAGCCTTTTTTGCCGCTTTCGGAAGAACTGCAAAGAAATACATATTTTGAGTTCGGCAGCATTGAGGAGCATCTTAAATACAGGGATGCGGTGATGAAGGCGTATCCCGAGGGCAATTTTCCTGTTTTTGAAAACTGTAACCATATGCAGTACCAGATCCAAGATCCGCAGGGCTTTGCAGAAATGCTGCGGTCGATCATGGAAGAGAATAAATTAGTGCGGAGGGACGAGGATGTTCTGGGATAATGTGGCGTGGGTATACGATGTTTTTGCCAATATCATCAATAGAAAAGCGAACAAGGCGCTGTGCGCGGCGGTAGAGGGGCTGGTCTCATCTTCGGACGATGTGCTGGAATGTGCCTGCGGCACGGGGCTTTTGACTGGCGTGATCGCACCCCACTGCAAAAGCCTGATCGCCACCGATTTTTCCGCAAAGATGCTGGAGCGAGCGGAAAAGAAATATGGAAAATATGGCAATGTCCGGTTCGAACAGGCGAATATCCTCCGGCTGGCCTATCCGGACGGGCGTTTTGATACGGTCATTGCGGCGAACGTGATCCATCTGTTGGACGAACCGTATCAGGCATTGCACGAGCTGGAGCGCGTCTGTAGGCCCGGCGGGAAAATCATTATCCCGACCTATATGAACCAGACGGACAAGGGTAAGACCAACGGTGTTTCCGATGCTATCGGCAAGGCGGGCGCGGACTTTAAGCGGGAATTTACCCTTGACACATACAAGCGGTTTTTCTCCGATGCCGGGTATACGGATGCAAGCTATGTTCTGTGCGAAGGCAAGATCCCGTGCGCAGTGGCGGTCCTGCAAAGAGGGAAAATGTGACAAGTATCTCCACCTCAGCATGAAGCCCCGGATGCACGGCGACATGAACGCCTTTGCGGAGAAGCTGCGGAGTATGGGCTTCGCCGATGTGCGGTACGTAGAGACTGCAGAAGTCATTTTGGGATCCAAGCAGCGTGCGGCCATGATGATGCTGGGAAACTCCGGTATGCCGTCCGGCAGCCGCATAGCACTCACAAATTTCATAGCTGCTCATAAACCGACCCATATCTTTTCATCCCCTTGTACCGCGCTTATAATAAGCCCAACGAATGAGCCGTGCGGCTCAAAAACAAGGAGGAACGTATCATGCTGAATGAAAATGTGGTGAAGCTGCTCAAGAGCGGTATGTGGGATCTGGCGACCTGCGCCAATGGCGAGCCCAATGTGGTGCCTGTTGCGTTCAAGGACGTGACGCCGGATGGCAAGCTGGTGGTCGGCGATGTGTTTCTGGACACTACGCTGAAAAATCTGGCCGCCAGCAACGGTAAGATCGCCATTTCTGTGTACGACGCACAGGATCTGGAGGGCTATCAGATTAAGGGTACGGCCCAGTATGTCACCGAGGGCGAGGTGGTCAGCACCTTCAAGGCTATGGTGGAGAAGATGTTCAACGGCGCGGCCACCGCCAAGGGCGCGCTTGTCATCACGCCGGAGAAGGTCATCGTCACCACCCCCGGCGCGGACAACAAGAAAGAGCTTTGAGACCATAAGCGGGTGTGAAAACGCACCCGCTTATAAATTTCATAGTGACTTGAAAGCAGCGGGATATCCCGCTATAATGAAGAAAACGCGGGAGGTGGGGATATGTACCAGAGAAAGCTGGAAAAGGACATTCGCTGTCCGCTGGAGTACGGCATGGAGATATTCGGCGGGAAGTGGAATTCCCGCATCATCTGTGTGCTGGCCACGCTGGGGACGCTGCGGTACAGCGAGCTGCGTAAGGAAATGGGCAACATCACCGACGCCGTGCTGGCCGCCGCGCTGAAGGGACTCATCGCCAACGGCATCGTGGCACGGAAGTCCTACGACGAGATACCGCCCTGTGTGGAGTACTCCCTGACGGAGAAGGGCACGTCCGTGGTGCCGATTTTGCAGAGCATCTGCCAGTGGGCGGGTGTGTTTTATAAAGACGCGGGTGAAACGCCCATGATACAGTGTCAGAAATGCGACCATCGCTGAAATAGAAAGGAGCAACCACCATGACCTATAACTTTGACGAGATCATCGACCGCCGCCATACCAATGCCCTGAATACCGACGGCTTCCGGGGCTATATTTTCCACGCAGGCCCGGAGAAGGTGTTCCCCTACAAGGACGAGGAGTTCGTCCGCATGTGGGTGGCCGACATGGAGTTCGGTGTGGCGCCGGAGATCCTGGACGCCCTCCGCGGCCGCATCGACCGCCGCATCTTCGGCTACACCGGCCTGTACGACAACGAATACTACAACGCCTTTTCCAAGTGGTGCAAGGATCACTACGACTGGGGCTTCCCTCAGGAGCAGCTTTGCGTGACGCCGGGCATCATCCCCGCCCTGTACCAGCTGACGGAGACGCTGTGCACCAAGGATGAAAAGGTGCTGGTGAACACTCCCGCCTACGGCTACTTTGTCCATGCGGCGGAGTACGTCGGTGTGGGCGTGCTGACCTCGCCGCTTCATAAGAAGGCCGACGGCACCTTCGAGATGGACTTCGAGGACTTCGAGAAGAAGTGCGCCGACCCCGCCTGCAAGCTGGTATTCTGGTGCAATCCCCAGAACCCCACCGGCCGCATGTGGACGGAGGAGGAGCTGCGCCGCGCCGGAGAGATCATGCGGAAGTATAACCTGTGGGTGGTGTCCGACGAGATCCACTGCGACCTGATCCGCTGCGGCCGCCGCCATATCCCCATGGCCAAGGTCATGGGCGACTATCCCAAGCTCATCACCTGTATGGCGCCCAGCAAGACCTTCAATCTGGCGGGCCTGGCCTTCTCCAATATCATCATCCGCGATAAGGCGCTCCGGGATCGCTTCAAGGATCGGGACAAGCTGTTCGGCATGGTGAACCCCATGTCCCTGACGGCGGCCAAGGCGGCCTATGAGCACGGCGGCGCGTGGCATGAGGCGCTGAAGGAGTATCTGGACGGCAACTTCGCCTTTGTGAAAGAGTTCCTTGCTCGTGAGCTGCCCGAGGTGGTCATGTACATCCCGGAGGCCACCTATCTTGCATGGGTCGAC
Source organism: bacterium (assembly GCA_963640475.1). Taxonomy (GTDB): domain Bacteria; phylum Bacillota; class Clostridia; order Oscillospirales; family Oscillospiraceae; genus Vescimonas. Next base: position 32,616 of record CAVHYW010000020.1, read on the forward strand.
CTTGGCAAGTGCCTGCCGGAGACCACCGACCTGCCGGACTTCTTCGCCAACAAGGCGGGCGTGCTGCTGGAGGGCGGCAACGGCCTGTTTGTGGGCAATGCTGCCGGGTACATCCGCCTGAACCTGGCCATGCCCCGCAGCATCATCGAGACCGGCCTGACCCGCATGGTGGAGACCATCCTCAAGGAACAGGAGTAAAACGGAGATCATATGCAAACCATCAAGAAATATCTTCCCGGCGTGGCGGTGTGCCTTGCCATCGCCCTGCCCTCGTGGCTGTTGGGCAAGCTGGTGCCGGTCATCGGCGGCCCGGTGTTCTCCATCGTTATCGGTATGGTCATCGCCCTGTTCTGGACGCCGGGCGCGGCCTGCAAGTCGGGGGTGGGCTTTACCTCCAAAAAAATCCTCCAGACCGCCGTGGTGCTGCTGGGCTTCGGCCTGAACCTGAGCGTGGTGCTGCAAACCGGAAAGCAGTCCCTGCCCATCATCGTCTGCACCATCGCCACGTCGCTGCTGGTGGCCTTCGCTCTCCACAAGCTGCTGCATATCGACGGCAATATCAGCACACTCATCGGCGTAGGCTCCTCCATCTGCGGCGGCAGCGCTATCGCCGCCACTGCGCCGGTGATCCACGCCGACGATGAGGAGGTGGCGCAGGCTATATCGGTCATCTTCTTTTTCAATGTGCTGGCGGCGCTGCTGTTTCCGCTGCTGGGACAGGCCATCGGCTTTGACACCACCTCCGGCGAGTCCTTCGGTATTTTCGCCGGTACGGCGGTGAACGACACCTCCTCCGTTACGGCGGCGGCCTCCACATGGGACAGCATGTGGGAGCTGGGCAGCCAGACGCTGGACAAGGCCGTGACTGTCAAGCTGACCCGCACGCTGGCCATCATCCCCATTACGCTGGTGCTGTCGCTGCTCCAGGCGAAGAAGGCGGGGCGGCTTCCGGCTGAAGAATGCCTTCCCCATGTTCATCCTGTGGTTCATCTGCGCGTCGGTGGCCACCACCATCTGCACGTCTCTGGGCGTGTCCTCGGCGGTGTTCCAGCCGCTGAAGGAGCTGAGCAAGTTCCTCATCATCATGGCCATGGCGGCCATCGGTTTGAACAGCAACGTGGTCAAGCTGGTGAAGAGCGGCGGCAAGCCGTTGCTGCTGGGCGCCTGCTGCTGGGCGGGCATCACCGCCGTCAGTTTGCTGATGCAGCGCGTCATGGGGCTCTGGTAAGGAACCGGCCGCAGCGTCGCTCGTACTCGGGAAATCAAAACGAAAACCGTCTCAAACGTTGCGTTTGAGACGGTTTTTAGCTGAGAATACTTGCTGTATTGTCAATAGATTTGACGCGGTATGGGCGCATTTCTGCCACACGCTGTGCACCTGTTATAGCGGATCAGGATGGAAAATTCAAATGTTTTTTGTAAAAATACTTGCAATATGGGCTGTGTTTCGGCTATAATACGCATCGTGCCAAGTAGGCCTGTGCCTGCGGCTGCCCTATATCATGTAAGACAATAAATGTCACTCTGCCACTGTCGGACGGCGGAGGGACATTTATTTTTTTGCGGTCAGGGCGGGAATAGATAAAAGCATTAAAACAGGAGGACTTCCACATGCCAAAAACAAAATTTGAATCCGTTATCTTCACCGCTATCACCGCATGGCTCATGGTGTATATCATGACGCTCTATAATACGGTGCTGGCTTCCGGCACCTTTGTGAACGCGACGTTTCTGACCGCGTTAAAGGGAATGTGGCTGGAATTTGTCATCATTTTCCTGTGCGCCTATTTTATTTCCAGCCATGTGGCCAGGCATTTCGCCTTCCGCGTGGTAAAGCCCAGCGACCGGCCTATTTTCATTATTCTTGCCATCCAGACCTTTACGGTCATCTCGCAGGTGGCGCTGGCCAGTATTCTGGGCGTGTGGCACGGCTACGGCTTCACCAGTCAGTTTGTTCCCAACTATCTGATGGTCTACTGCCGGAATTTCATTATGGCGCTGCCTGTGCAGGTGTTTCTGGTGGGGCCCATCGCCAGAGCGCTGTTTCGGCTGATGTTCCGCCGTGTCAACGGCGCGGAGGAAAAGAAGATCGAAAGAGAACTGTTGAAAGAGGGTTTCGCGGAATAAACGCAGAAGGAGAATACAAAGGGGTGACACGCAAAATGCGTGTCACCCCTTTGTATATATGAAATTGGGGAGAGAAAACGGTCATTTGTGATGGGATTTGCGCGGCACCGAACGCCACGGACAGGCGGACTGGATGATTCGTACCTGCGAGACTGTTTTTTATTTTCCTGCCTGTTTTAAAATTTTTACTTGCAAATTCGCTCAGGTTGTGGTAAACTCAACTGGAAATTTAAGGTATCCGTCGGCGTGTGGCGTTCTGCCTACCGGCGTTCTTTTTTGAAACTTGGTTAGCCTCGACTAACCAAAAACGGACACACTGTATATAAAATACCTCGTGCGTGAAGTGCCTGTTTTCCGCTATTTCCGTATCTCTATGACGTATCCCGCCGTTCGTTAGGCAGCCCCTTCCCATCAGAAGCCGCGCTGCCGTTTTTACTGCCAAAAAGTTAGCCGACGCTAACCGAAATGTATATATTATCCCTCTATTCCGTAAAGGAGGTGACGCCCGCCGTCCCCGCATATTCCACTGCACATTCCCCGCACTATCATGAACGAAAAGAGAAAGGATCATTACCCCACATGAAGAAAAGACTGCTTTCTGTACTCCTGACCGTGGTCATGGTGCTCTCGCTGTTTCCCACAGCCGCCTTCGCCGTGACCGTGGACAGCACCTATCAACCCGGCACTTACAGCGGCTCGGCTCCCGGCCGCGACAACAAGCCTGTCACCGTGACGCTCACCCTTGCACAGCAGGATGACACGGTCGTCATCTCTGATCTGCAGGCTGACGGCAGCACCCAGACACCTCAATTCTGGGCTATAGTCGAGGGATCCGACCTGCTTGACAATATCAAGAAAGCCAACGGCACTACCGGCGTCGACGTTGTCTCCGGTGCGACCCAGAGCTCCCGCGCCGTCCTCAACGCTGTCGAGCAGGCAATGGCTCAGGCTACCTCCACGCTCTCTGGCTCCGGCACCGCTTCTGATCCCTATCAGATCATGAACGCCGCGCAGCTGGCAGCTTTTGCGACCGCTGTTGATGGCGGCAACACCTATGCGGGCCAGTATGTCGCCCTCGGGGCAAGCATCGACCTGTCCGGCATCGACAGCTGGAACCCCATCGGCACGGAGGATGGCGCCACCGCTGTCTTTCAGGGCACTTTCGATGGTCGGGGCTATACCATCAGCGGTCTGACCATCAACGCGAGCGTCACTTCCGGCGAAGGCAACTACGGCCTGTTTTCCGCACTGGGCAATCAGGCTGTTGTCAAGAACCTGAACATCGTCGGTGCGCAGATCACCGCAACTGGCTCTGACGCGGCTGATAAGATCCGCGCAGGTGTGATCGCGGGCTTCACCACGAAAGCGGCGGTCACCGGACATGCAAACATCGGCGTCCGCATTGACGGCTGCTCGGCGACTGGCAGCGTTTCTGCCATCTCCGCCAACGATAAGCTGACTTATGCCGGCGGCATTGCGGGCATGGGTGATATCGGCACCGCCATCACCAACTGCTGGACGGATGTAAGCGTCTCCGCCGTCACAAAGGCTGTAGGCAGTAAGAACAGCATGGCAGGCGGTATCATCGGCAGCAGCGGCAGACATGCCGTGGTCGCCAACTGCGCTGCCTTCGGTGATGCGTATGCTGCCTCTCCCAGTGCCACCAACTTCAGTGGTATGGCCGGTGGCCTTGTCGGCATGATGGCCGGCAAGCAGTACAACGCTTACGCCACCGGTGACATCACCGTCGGCAACGGCGGCGTTGCCCATACCTGGGTCGGCGCACTGGACGGTGAAGTCACCTCCGTCGACATGCCCAAGGATTCCAACGGCACTTACACAGCATATCCGGCTGAAGGCGCTTTCCGTCAGGGTAACTACTATGCCTCGGACGCGGCGCTCAAGGTCGAAGTTTACAAGAACAACGGCGCAGAGCTCGACACGACGAACACGATCGCCCCGACCGTTGACCGCGGTTTTTCGTCCAAACTGACTACTGTCGATAAAGCCATGGTCTCTGTTGAAATGACCAAGGCCGACATGGCTAACGCAGACTTCGCTGCGACCCTCAACGGCAACATCTCTGCGATCAACGGCATCCTGGCGGCTTACGGCATCACCGGTATTGCGCTGCGCGAGTGGCAGCTTGAGGGCAGCAGAGTCCTGCCCACCGGTGCTGTCTGGACCAGCGGCGAGATCTCCGACTCCATCTTCGCCTCCGGCTCCGGCACCGAGAGCGATCCCTACCTCATCGCTACTGAGCAGCAGCTCCGCGACTTCGCCGCCTCTCTCACCCCCAAGATCGACTACACCGGCAAGTATGTGGCACTGGCCAATGACATCAGCGTTTCCTCTGCGGCGTGGACGCCCATCGGCGGCAGCGACTACCTTTTCAACGGCACCTTTGACGGCCGCGGCTATACCATCAACGGTTTGACCCTCGGTGCCGAAGATAAGCCCTTCGCGCTGGATAAGGAAAATCTCTACATCGGCCTGTTCGGTATTCTGGGCCCGAAGTCCGTTGTCAAAAACGTGAACCTGACCAATGTGGCCTTCTACACCACCTACGCCGCTACCGCCTACCTCGGCGGCATTGCCGGTGTCACGCAGGGTTCCACTACCAGCGGTAACTTCACCGGTGCGCTTATCGACTCCTGCTCCGTTTCCGGCACCCTCTATCTGAACAACACCAAGGGCAACCACTTTGTCGGCGGCCTCGTGGGCATGCAGTATAAGGGCGCGACCATCAACAGCCACGTCAGCATCAGCGCCACCGGTATCGTTGATGGCGGCGACCTTGCCGAGGTCGGCGGTCTCGCCGGTCTCAACAACCGCGGCCTTATCGCCAACTGCTGGACCGACAACGATCTGCTCTACGCCTCCGGCAACCGTGAAAACGGCAACGAGGGTATGGCTGTCATCAGCAACCTCGTGGCCTGCAACGCCGGTGCGCTCGTCAACTGCTACGCCTCCGGCGATCTGACTACCCGCGAGTTCTCCACCTACGCCGGTATGGTCAGCGGCTGGGTCACCGGTATCGGCAAGTCCTACACCTGCTGGTACGACCTTGGCAGCACTATGATCAACGGCGCGAACACCGATAACCCCGTTACCATGAACCCCGTCGCGCCTATCGGCACCAAGGTGGCCTCCGGCGTTACCGAGGAGGGCGACATCTATACCGGTGGCCTTGTCGATAAGATGACCGCCTACGACGCGGCTGGCTATGCCGCTATTGCCAACGGCCTCAACGCCACCTTCGCCGCTTTCCCCATCGACATCACCGCCTACGGCATTGACGCCACCGCGCTGAAGACCTGGACCTATGACGCGGAGCAGAACCTCGTCACCTTCGGCACCGAGTCGGCTACCGTCACCTATGTCCAGCCCGACTGCGAAAAGGTGGAAAAGCCTGAGCAGGCCATGAAGGACGGCATCTGGTACGGCCGTGACGACAACAAGACCACCGTCGTGAAGATCACCGTAAAGGACAACGCCGTCACCAAGACCGAAGTCATTTCCGGCGAAAGCTCCGGCGAGGCCTATGAGGCGGCCCTCGCCAATGCCAAGTATAAGGCCATCTACGGCGACTTCTCCCACTATGAAGCGGCTGATTCCTCCCGTTTCGCCGGCGGCTCCGGCACCGAAAAGGATCCCTACCGTATCGCGAACGAGGCTCAGCTGCGCTATCTGGCCGAGTCCATCAACGCGGACGTGGATTGGAAGGGCGCCTACTTCAAGCAGACTGCCGACATCAAGCTCACCGGCGGTGACTGGCTGCCTATCGGCTGGTCCCTCAACGGCGAGGTCAACGGCAAAAAGACCCTTATCTGCGCCTATCCCTTCCGCGGCAACTATGACGGCGGTGACCACACCATCACTGGTATGACCATCGGCTCCGCCAAGAATCCCACCGATTGCATGACCACCGGCCTCTTCGGTCTTACCTCCGGCTCTCTCAGCACCAACGACCTTCCCACCGAGAACGATCAGGTCGTCCGCCTGAAGAACATCCACCTGCGCAATATCGATGTGCATGTGGCTACCCGCTATGAGACCTTCGCCGGCGGCCTTGTCGGCAGCGGACAGAACGGCATCTACATCGACAACTGCTCCGTCACCGGCGTCATCGACTCCACCACCGAGAGCTTCTGCCGTGTCGGCGGTCTGGCCGCCAGCGTTCTGCGCGGCGCTGTCACCAACTGCTGGACGGACGTGGATGTCTCCGGCGTTACCGACACCAACAATGTCTACGCCGGTGCGCTCTACGGCATGGATAACCGCGTTACTACCGTCAACTGCTATACCCTCGGCGATGTCACCGGTTTCTCCACCAACCCCAGCAAGGTCTACCTGGGTGGTCTGGCCGGTCAGGGCGGCGGCGTCCACCTCAACTGCTACTCTTCCGGTAACGTCGTCTCCAAGCAGGTGACCGGCGACGTCGGTATCCTCAATGGCCGCTCCGCCGGTATCTCTGTCCAGTACAACAGCTACTACAATACCGGTGCGCTCCTCCAGCAGGGTGACACTGTTATCGCTCCTGCCAAGGCCGTCGGCACCATCACCACCAATGCCACTGAGATCAACGTTGACGGCAAGACGGCGACGGAGATAAAGAGCAAGGCCTTTGCGGATCAGCTCAACAGCAATATCACCGCCTCCAACCTCAATGCGGCCTTCGACGAGATCCTCAAGGCTCTTGCTGGTCAGGATGGCCGCGGCTTTACCCAGCAGAACTATTATGAGGGCAACAAGCTCCTCGCCTGGACCGTGAAGAACAACACCGTTGTATTCGGTACCGCGTCCACTGACAACACCACCGATGGCTCCACTGGCGGTTCCACCGGCGGCACCACCGGCAAGGACGTGAAGTCCGGCAACACCGGTGACAACAGCGATCTCCCGCTGTGGAGCGCTCTGCTGCTGGCCAGCGCCGTGACTCTGACCGGCGCCGTGGTCTATAAGCGGAAACGCGCAAGATAACAGCACCATCGTGTCTTAAAGGACAACAAACAGTGCCGCTTCCGGGCAAACACCCGGAAGCGGCACTGTTCTTTTGCTGTGAAAATAGATTTATAATATTCTATCGTTTCAAAAGCACCGGAGCAACAAAACCCGTCTCAAACATTGAACTGCTCCCCGTCAAGAGGGACAATGAAATAATATAAAAATTTTCTCAGC
>CAVHYW010000021.1:0-38808 GCA_963640475.1 bacterium
AGCTTTGCGCCCGTGACAACGGCTTTGCCCGCTTTGAGGCGATGGAAAACCACTATAATCTGCTTTACCGTGAAGACGAGCGGGAGTTGATCCCGATCTGCAAACAAATGGGCGTGAGCTTAATGCCTTACAGCCCTCTTGCGGCGGGGCATTTGACAAGGCCAACTTGGAACACGGATACCCTCCGCAGCAAGACCGACCGTGTGGCTATGGGCAAATACGACCGCACAGAGGAGCAGGATATGCAGATCGTTACCCGTGTTGCGGAGCTTGCCGAAAAGTACGGCGTAAAGATGCAGGAGATAGCCCTTTCTTGGCATTGGGCAAAAGGTGTGGCTTCGCCTATCGTAGGTGCGACCAAGGCGCAGTATCTCGACGATGCCGCCGCTGCACTGGCAGTAAGACTCACAGACGAGGATATTGCCTATCTGGAGGAACCGTATCTCCCGCACCGTATCGTGGGAGCGATCGACCGCAATCCACCGCAGGGCGTGATGCTGCTGGATGAGAAAAAATAAGTACAGCCCCAATGAGTTTCAGATTTTCTGTACTCATCGGGGCTTTTTGCGCTTGTTGGAATTGCTGTCATCTGCGTGTGGATAGCCTTTTTAGAATTCACCTCATTCCAGCCCTTCCAGAAGCGTCAGCATTTCCAGCCAGAAATCCACATCCGGTGTAGCTGTTGCCCACAGACGAATGGAAAGAACGGAAATGGCCTGCTGACGAAGCCGGTAAAAGTTCCGTGATGACAGATTCAGCCGATACAGAACCTCCTGATGGTTGAGCACCTCCGGCGCTATGTAGGCCGTGTAGATGAGATTATACAGCCGTTCGCCGTTATCCGGCTTTTTTCGGAGCACAGTCAGCGCTTCGTTCAGGCGGTCCATCAACAGGCGGGATTTCTGCATGCCCTGCATCCGGCTTTCAATCTTCTTGTTGCCCAGCGCCACCTCGACATCCACATCCTCGATCAGCTTGTCCACGCCTTCAAACGGTCGGTCAAGCTCTGCGGCGACCGTCTCGGGAAAGCATTCCAGCATCCACACCAGCGTGCGGTAGTGCTGGAGAAGCATCAGCGTGTTGTGATAACAGTTTTTCGTCTTTTCCTGTCTGGCAGCGCGCTTTTGTGCATCGTCGATCTGGCTGTCTCCCAATATGCCTCGCTTTGTCAGAAGTGTGATAAAAGCGTCTGACTGCGCTTGTATTCGTTTTTCCTGCTGCTCATATTGCAGTTCATCCTGTTTGCTCATGATAAAACATCTCCTTTGCGATTTTGGTGATATCCGTCGGCCTGCACGGTCCGCGGATTTTATTCGTTTCCTGTACCTTGAACATGGAATACTCTTTACTCCGGCAGACATACTCACAATTCTTACAGTTCCAACACGGAGAAAAATACGCGCGTATTATACTGTCCGAAAGTGCAACGCGATTTTTCTCCACATTCTCATCCAACTTTTCAACGGCATTTCTGCTGTACCATGCGACCAATCGGTTGATATGCTCGTTGTCACTGCCTACCTTGTGCGTATTTGCACCCCAAATGCGTATTTCGTCAAGAATACGCAGGATTTCTGCCTGCTTAGGTAAGGAAACCTCGGTATCCATCGGATACGATTTATTGAAAACGAGGCAGCCGTAAGAACCCGGAAGACGGTACAGAGCAAAGACATCCCCGTGCTTTTTGAAAAATCTCCATACCTTTGTCTTTTCCCAGCCCCAGCGCTGACCCAGTTTTTCCATCGTTAATATGGCGCCGTAATTGCCGTATTGAACAGCCGGCGCCATAAAAGAAAACGCATTGCCTGGTTCCTCTGATACTGTGTGACACCAGAGATCCAGCCATGCGTCTGCTTCATCAAATATATATCGCTTCTCGGTAAGTCGCTGCGTAATATTGCGGGGGAGGCAGAGAAACCCAAAACCGTCTGTGGCATACACGGTTCCGTTCATGCACTCCTTGCCGGAGCATTTTACGACCCAATCCGTTAATTGATAGGTCAGCTTTTTCGTTTTGCCGTCGAGCGTGTATTTCAGATATCCGAGGACTGTCAGCTTATCCAGTATCTCTAAAGCCTGTGTGCGGCTTCTGGTGCCGAGAATACTCTTCAGTCCAACGATACCTCCGGACCACATTCCGGGACTCACAGCGTTCTTATGGCCACAGTAGGAGGCATGTCCTTTGCGAAATGCAGCCCTGGCGGCGAGCTTTGCCCAGGCACCCATAATACCTTTGCCGACCGGCAGGGTATCTCTTCGCAGCTTTACCCATTCATACTTCATCAAGCATTTCAACATCAGCGCCTCCTTCCTTGGAATAATAAAAAAGACGACCTTTCCGTCGTCACATAGTATCAGTCTTCAATTCTTACGATCAGTCCGTTCAGCTTGATCAGCTTCACACCCTTGAGATACCAGAACTCACCGAGCTCGATTCTCGTCGGTATCCACTCTCCGTCAAGCAGCACCTCCAGCCGTTCTCCGCAGTGAAGGCCGCCGTAGTAATCCAGCGGACCGAAGCGAATGTCCATTCGACCGATTACATCATCATAAATCAGTACACCTTGTTTTTTCATCCTTATCCTCCTCGTGAAATAGGAAAAGCCGAATGAGTTTCAGTGCTCATTCGGCTTTTCTGTGTGACAGGTTATTAAATATGTTTTGCTCGGCTGCCTATAAATTGGCTCCTCCTTTCGGGCATATTAAAGTCGAATTACGCCCGGGCCTCGAATCTAATTCTTGGACAAAATCAGCAAAACCCCAGTGTTTATGCGGCATAATCCTCTTTGTGTTATTATACCGCAATCATCGATGCGCCGGACGATTCCGGTTGCTTTCATATATAAATTTCCTCCAGTCAAAGCAGATTTTTCATTGGTAGTATCTGCTGCGGAACTCTTTCTATGCACAGACAGTTTTTGCCAGTCCGCCGCCTATACGATGGATAAAATATCGCCGCGGGAAATTTGTTTTTCCTGTCAATAAAGTGACAGCGCGGCGCTTCATTTTTGTGCGTTTGAACGATCCTGCAAACTTTTGTGCAAAATGCCACTTGAAATGGAAAATAATGTATGCTACACTCCCCTCAACTTCAGGAAAGGATGCCACGGTCATGATGAATCTCCCTCTGACCAATACCGCCGCCGCTTACGCGCAGGCTCCCTGCGCGGCATCCGCATGCTCCGGAATGAATACCCTGATCCTGTCCATGGACGCCATCATTATGGCGTCCATTATTATTTTGCTGGCCTTTGCCAGCTGCCTGACACGCCGGAACATGACGTCCCCTTTCCCGTCCCATTGCTGAAACGCTACGGAAACAAAGAGGCTCCGCCATCCGGCAGGGTCTCTTTTTTCATATCATTTTTATCCATTTATTTATCCAAAGGAGGATATGACCATGAACATCACTGTTACCAAAAACCCCCATCCCGGTACGCTTCCCCCGTCTGACCAGCTGGGCTTCGGCTCCGTCTTTACCGACCACATGTTCGTTATGGACTACACCGAAAAGGACGGCTGGCACAATGCCCGCGTTGTGCCCTATGGCCCCATCGCCCTGTCCCCCGCTGCCAGCGTCCTGCACTACGGCACCGAGGTGTTCGAGGGGTTGAAGGCCTACCGCCGCCCTGACGGCGCGGTGCAGCTGTTCCGCCCCTGGGAGAACATTGCCCGTCTGAACCGCTCCTGCGAGCGTCTTGGCCTGCCGCAGGTGGACCCCGACGACGCATTGCAGGCCATCAAGGAGGTCGTCCGCGTGGATCAGAGCTGGGTGCCCTCCGACCCCGGCACCAGCCTGTATATCCGTCCCTTCCTGTACTCCACCGATCCCACGCTGGCGCTGCACGGCGTCCACGAGGCATCCTTCGTCATCATCCTCTCCCCCTCCGGCAGCTACTTCAGTGACGGCTTGAAGCCTGTGCCCATCATGGTGGAGACCGAGGATGTCCGTGCCGTCCGCGGCGGCACCGGCGAGGCCAAGTGCGGCGGCAACTACGGCGCGGCCAACCGTGCCGGTGAGCGAGCCGAGGCCAAGGGCTACTCTCAGGTGCTGTGGCTGGACGGCGTGGAGCGCAAGTATGTGGAGGAGGGCGGCGGCATGAACGTCATGTTCAAGATCAACGGCACCGTTGTCACCCCCGCCCTGACCGGCTCCATCCTGCGGGGCGTCACCCGCAAGTCCGCCATCGAGCTGCTGAAGAGCTGGGGCATGCCGGTGGAGGAGCGCCTGCTGAGCGTGGACGAGCTGTTTGAAGCCGCCCGCACCGGTGCGCTGGAGGAGGCGTGGTGCATCGGCACCGCTGCCGTTATCTCTCCCATCGGCGCACTGGGCTGGGGCGACGTGCGCTACGAGGTCAACGGCGGCCAGATCGGTACGCTGTCTCAGAAGCTGTATGACGAGCTAACCGGCATCCAGTGGGGTACGAAACCCGATCCCTTCGGCTGGACCTGCCGGGTGTGATGATACAAAGGGCAGACACACGGTTGGCCGGCTCCACATAAGAAAACACACGCCGCAAAAGACAGATTTTGCACGGATATCCTCGTTGCGCTGGCTTGCCATGCGTCAGCATGCCTTCACCATCGCGCCTTGATCCCGCACAAAATTTGTGCTTTTCCGGTGCGAAACAGTTTTGCCAATGAATATTTGAGATAAAATCGGCGGCAAAAGGTGCCCCATACTGACGTATGGGGCACCTTTTTCGGTCGCATTTTAGCCAAATAGACGCAGGCAAAACCGTATGTTTTCTTATGCGGAGTCGGCCTTGTGTGCCTGCCCTTTACAATTCAGACCGGTATGCTATAATGGAGAACACACATCCGGAGGGGAGGCCGTTTTATGGATAAGCAGCGCAGCATCGCGGCAGCGGCGGAGACCGGGGAGGACCGTCTGCTGCTGGCCCGCATTTACGATAAGCTGACCCACGCGGCAGACCGTGAGATCTTCGGCTGCACCGGCTTTCTTTCCCCGCGGGAGCAGGCGATGACACAGCGGCTGCTGCCCCATCTGCCGCTGGTGTTCTTCGGCGGCTGCGAGGGCGCGGAGCGCCGCATGGCCTGCTATGTGCCGGAATATCTTCCGGAGGACTATCTCTCCTCGCCGGACGGCCCTGCGGCCGCCGTGCGGGCCGCTTACTATGAAAAGGACACGCTGACCCACCGTGATTTTCTGGGCAGTCTCATGGGCGCGGGCATCAAACGGGAGACCGTAGGCGACATCTATGTATCCGAAGGACAGTGCGATTTTCTGGTGACGCGGCAGGTGCTGCCCTATCTGCTGGAAAGTCTCACCAGCGCGGGACGAACGAGGCTGCACCTGTCCGCCATCTCTCTGGAGGACATACAGCGTCCCCCAGCGGAGCGGAAGGAACTGCGGGACACCGTGCCCTCCCTGCGGCTGGACTGTCTGGTGGGTGCGGCGTTTTCCATGGCGCGCGGCCCTGCCGCCCAGCTGATCGCCGCCGGTAAGGTGGCCGTCAACGATCTGGTCTGTCTAAAGGGCGACCGCCAGCTGCGGGAGGGCGACCGTATCGCCGTTCGCGGCTTCGGTAAGGCGGAGCTGTCCACCGTTGGCGGAACGACACGAAAAGGCCGCATTTCCATTGTGCTATCGCTCTTTTTGTAAGCGAAACAATTGTTTATTATCCATATATTTCCTATTGCGTCGAAGCCGCTCGAAATGTATTCATGATGTATTCATGGAGCATCGACAAAAACGCCTTGAAAATAGTGGGGGATTCTGGTAATTTGTTATGCAGCAGGGCGATAGTTTGTGGAATATCACGAAACGCGCCCAATAATTGGAGAGAGGAAATGAGAAGCGATGGAAACCAACCCCAAAATACTGCTGGCCGATAACAGCGAGGAATTTCGATTATTGCTGCGCCGGACACTGGAGGAGACCGGAGAGTTTCAGGTCGTGGGCGACACCGGCGACGGCGACGAGGCGTGGGAGTTGATCCAGAAAACGAAGCCCGACGTCGTGGTGATGGACATGATCCTGCCGGGACTGGACGGCATGAGCCTGCTGCAAAGGATACCGAAGGAGATCAAATGCATCGTGCTGTCAGCCTTCTGCAGTCAGGCCATGGTGCAGGAGATGATGCGGATGGGCGCGTGGTACTTCATCCCAAAGCCCGCCCACATGGACTCGCTGCTGGATCGCATCCGGCAGGCCACCCATGACGGCAATGTGCTGTCGCTGCCCACGCTGGAAGCGGAAGTAACGGCCATTCTCCATGAGGTGGGGGTTCCGGCGCATATCAAGGGCTATCAGTATGTGCGGGAGGCCATCATCATTGTAGTACAGAATATGGATGCCATCAACGCGGTGACGAAGGTGCTGTACCCGGAGGTGGCCAAGCGGTTCCACACCACACCCAGCCGGGTGGAGCGTGCCATCCGCCACGCCATCGAGGTGGCGTGGGACCGGGGCGACCTTGAGACCCTGCAGGGCTATTTCGGCTACACCGTCAACAGCGCCAAGGGCAAGCCCACCAACAGCGAGTTCATCGCCATGATCGCCGACCGTATCCGTCTCCGCCGCAAGAATCAGGGCCAATGAAATAATAAAAACGTGAGGAAATTCCTCACGTTTTATTATTTCATCACCGGCGTCAGTCGCCAGTCGCTGCCGGGGCGGGACTGGGTCAGGTCATCGTAGGCCAGCGTATAAAGATCGGTATACGCCGCCTCCTGCCGGAACAACGCTTCCGCAGCCGGGCCAAGAGCCGCCACATCCGCCGCCTTGGTCAGCACCGGCCGCCCCGCTCTTCGCATCTGCCGCAGCAGGGCGCGGCCCGTTTCGTTGGCCGCCAGCACGCGGGCGTAGGGTACGGTCTCCGGCGCTTTGGGAAGCCCCAGCCACGCCGCGAGCACCAGCCGCCGCAGACGGGCCGCCGGATAGCGCTTGGTTTTCACCGCCGCCAGCAGCTCCTCCACCGTGGCACAGCGGCGCACCGCGTCATACACCCGGTGGTACAGGCCCTCTCCGCCGCCGTCATAGGCGGCAAATTCCTCCTCCGACATCTGCCGCAGGCGGGCCAGAACGGCCCGCTCCACATGGCGGCTGTCCGTCACACGCCCCGCCGCCAGCTCACGAGCCAGCACCGCCGCAGCGGCCTCCGGCATGAAGGAAAAGGCCGACTCCCCCTTGCCCTGCCGCACCAGCTGGCGAATATAGGTGGCGGAGGCATAGCCCTCCAGCGGCGCACCATCGTGACCTGCGCCGACCCGCCGCGCCACGATTGGTGTTATGTCAACTTCAAGTCGGCGACAGGCTTTCAGATATTCCACAGCCAGCGTGTCGTTGGGCTGTCGCAACACCGACGCAGCATCCCCCAGACGGGCTTCGACGGCTTTCTGCCGGGCGGCGGCGTAGGTGACGCCCGCCGCCAACTCTGACCGGATATCCGCCTGCAAACCGGGGGACAGCAGCGTACCCGCCACACTTTCCAGCAGCGCGGCGTCGCCGCACTCGCTGCCGAAGCCGATGTGGGTACAGCCCGCCATCGCCAGCAGCTGTACGCCGCCTTTGGCGAAGGTCTCCGCCGTGGCCATGGCCCATGGGGTAGGCAACTCCAGCACCAGATCCGCACCGCAGTCCACCGCCATCTCCGCGCGGGCAAGCTTATTCACCAGCGCAGGCTCGCCCCGTTGGACGAAGTTGCCGCTCATGGCGCAGACGACGGCGTCCGCGCCCCGCTGCCGCAGCTGGCCCATCAGGTAGGCATGGCCGCTGTGGAGCGGATTGAATTCACAGATGATCCCCGCAACGGTCATATGGGGTGCTCCTTTCCGTTATTGGCCGCTATTGGCCTGCCACAGCCGCCGGATGGCGCGTTCCTCGCCGCCGTCGCAGGCCACCTGCGTCACACTGTCCATCCGGAACAGACACGCTCCGTCACCATAGCCGTACTCGTCTATCAGCGTCAGCTCGGCGGTCTCCCCGTTTACCGCAGTCACCAGTCCGACGGCGTCATTTGTGCCGCTGTCCCGGAACTCGACGGATGCCACCCACCCATGCCGCGCCGCCATGGACAGCAGTTGCGCCGCGATGCTGCCGCAGCCCGCTTCCCAGCGCCGGTCCGGCAGCTGGATGCCCTGCATCAGCTTTCGCATTTTCGCGTCGTACTGGCCGCCGGATTCGATCCTCTGTACGCTGCCGGTCTCCTTCACCAGCAGGCCGTCGTAGGCGCCGTCCGGCGCGATCAGGTACAGGGCCGCAAAGTCCTCGTCCGCCGCCAGCACTCTGCCATAGCAGAATTTCCCGGTATCGTCCGGATCCATATAAAGCATCAGGTATTCGCCTGTGACCATCGCCTGTTGCAGCCGTCGCAGCATCCGCGTCACTTCCTCTCGTTTTTCTCTCATTTTACCCCATGCGGCAGGCAAATGCAACTTGACATTTGCCCCGCGCCATATTTACAATAGGAGCAATACAACGAAACGAGGTCTGCACCTATGCATATTGCCCTTTTCTACGCCATGCCGTCGGAGATCGACAGCCTCATCCACGGGGCCGAGCCTATGGAGACGGTGCACGGCGTATCCTTTTACCGCATCCGGCCCAACGTCATCGCCTGCTGCGGCGGCGTGGGCAAGGTGAACGCCGCCATGGCCGCCGCGCTGCTGATCGAGCGCTATCACCCCGACCTGATCCTCAACGCCGGTGTGGCGGGCTGCTTCGAGGAGGTGCCCATCGGCACGCTGGTGCTGGCGGAGAAATTCGTCCAGCATGACGTAGACACCACCGGCGTGGGCGACCCCATCGGGCTGGTGTCCACCGTCAACCGTGTGGACTTCCCCACCGCCGATTTTGAAAAGGCAAAGGCCGCCATGGACAAGACCGGCTATCCCTACCGCACCGGCACGGTGGCCACCGGCGACTGGTTCGGCATCCCCGGCGACCGGGCCGACTGGGTGCGGGATACCTTCCACCCTCTGCTGTGCGAGATGGAGGGCGGCGCGGCAGCACAGGTATGCTATCGCTGCGGTGTACCCTTTATGGCGCTGAAATCCGTGTCCGACTGCCTGACCAGCAAGCATGACTATAACTTTAATTTCCCCACCGCCATGCGGGATCTGAACGCCGCCGTCATGGCCTTTGTGGATCATCTGGAGGACTGAACCATGGAACGTATCGCAAGCTTTACCGTGAACCACGATGTGCTGACGCCGGGGCTGTATCTCAGCCGCCGGGACGGCAGCGTTACCACCTTTGACCTGCGCTTCAAGAAGCCCAACACCGGCGATCTGCTGACCAATGCCCAGATGCACTCGGTGGAGCACATCATCGCCACCGCCCTGCGGAATAGCGCCCAGAAGGACGCCGTCATCTACTTCGGCCCCATGGGCTGCCAGACGGGCTTTTACTTCCTGTTTGACAGCGCCCAGCTCACCGACGCGCAGGCTATTGACCTGCTGCGGCAGGTGTTTGCTCAGGGCGCGGCGTGGGAAGGCCCCATGCCCGGCAAATCCTCCCGGGAATGTGGAAATTATGTCAACCTCGACGTAGCGCTGGCGCATGAGTGCTGCGCCTTTTACGCCGGTGTGATCGACGGCTGGACGGTGGAAAAGCTGGTCTATCCGGAGTAAGGGAAAACCTGCGGAAATTCACGGGAAAAATCCCCCTGATTATTGTTTTTTCAAACTCATTAGACTGATGTTACAGAGAAGCGAGACCGGGAAACAGAAACTCAAGAATGATAAAAAGAGTCGCCAGAACCGACATTTACCGGAACTGGCGACTTCTTTAAGTTTGATTTACGACAGTTGTCTTTTGCAAAAAGCCATGTTACATTGCTTATCAGCAGGAACTGCTTGCCATGCATGAACCTGCGACTTCTGCGTCTTTTTCTGTGAAATCAATTACTTCAATCTCAAACTTTACATAATCTTTCATGCTTTCAACCTCCTTTGAATTTTTCGTATATTCTATACTGTGACTAAGCACAATATAAACGTGATGGTATCCTATAAAACATGATGTTGAGCAAGGCTTTTTCTATATTCGGAACACAATTTAAGCGAACCAGTTTCGGCGTAATTAATCCCTGGACACATAGAGCAGTTCTGAGCAAAGTGGCAACTATCACATGTATTGCAACTAGTCGATTGGACTGCTTTTAACTTTCTTAAGCGTTCTAATGCTGGTTTAAATCCCTCTTTTAAGGGGTCTGTAAAAATTTCTGTATAGCTCAGACAGCCAGTCATTCGACCATCATAGCATATTGCAAACCTACCATTACCCCAGTTACAGTCAGCAATCTTTCCTGTTCGTTTTTGAGGTGCATAAATGTAAGATGTGTCTCCCTCGATAAGCAAAGCAAGTTCTTTTATCTCCTTTGCAGCCATTCGCCAATCAGAAGTGCATGTATTACATCCTCTTATTGGTGAAATATATTTCCCCAGTGTAATTGTTGCATCATTTTGTCTGCCATCTTCTTGATTTCATGATAATAGCCTCGCAAGGGTTTTAATGCTGGAACTTTAAGTGAAAGTGGTAAATGATTATCTTTTATTAATCGAATGGAATTTGACACTTTATCATAACCATCTTTGCAGTGTGTGATTTTATGATAAGTATCATTATTGCAACCATACAAGGTAATAGATATTCCCTCGGGAGGACGGCGTTTCATAAAATTAATGATTCTAGTATCAAAGAGCAGGCCATTTGTAATAACCATAATGCGAACACCTTGATCATATAATTTACAATATATTTCCTCAAAGTCTTCTCTTAAAAGCGGCTCTCCACCGGATAAATATGCTTCACCCATACCAGCTTTGGCAGCGTCTTCTAATAATGTATTCCACTCGACCGTAGACAAGTCCCGACCGCCTACCTCATGTATTACATAGCACATCTCGCAGGCAAGGTTACAGCACCCTGTTAATTCTATATTTCCAATGTATGGAACGTTATTTTTTCGAGACTCAGCTATGATTGAATTCATAAGATCTCTATAAGTAGTACTCATAAGTTCTCTTAGCCTCAAAATTACATATTGTTATTACAAAAACCAATGTACTCAATTATCTCATTATAAGCATCGTCCACAGATATACTATATGTTTTACAAAATATCTGAATAGCATCATCAAAATCACGACAAGATTCCAAAGTTCTCCAGATAAATGCACCCGTATCATTCAATTTCAGTACTTTCTTTGCATCGTGAAGTTCGCCAATCTGAACTAAATAAGAGATATTGCCAACAGATTTCAATTTGTATTTTTTCAAATATTTATTTTTCCATTTTTCTATCATAATCGGGTTCCTCATGCTATTTATGAATTCAAATACGCTTTTCTAGCTACCCATATATTATACCGCCATATGTCATATTTTGCAATGTCTCTTATTAAAAATAACGCAGGCTTATTGTAGTCCTACAGTTTTTCCGCAAAAAATCCCGAATTTCCTGTTGACAACGGCTTTTCCCGCTGTTATACTAATAAGGCCGCTTTGAATGGGTCAAAAGTTTCGGCTTCGGCTGAACGCCCCCGACAGCGAGTCCGTAATAAAGGAAAGGCAGGTGCAACAAGTAATGCAGGCTATTATCGTGACCGGTGGTAAGCAGTACGCCGTCTCTGAGGGCGACACTCTGTTTATCGAAAAGCTGGACGCCGAGGCTGGCGCTTCCGTGGTGTTTGATCAGGTGCTGGCGATCGTGGACGGCGAGAACACCAAGTTCGGCACTCCCGTGGTGGAGGGCGCGAAGGTGGACGCCACCATCGTGAAGAACGGCAAGGGCAAGAAGATCCGTATCTTCAAGTACACCCCCAAGAAGGGTTACCGCAAACGTCAGGGTCATCGTCAGCCCTACACCAAGGTCGAGATCGGCAAGATCAGCTTCTAAGGTGACAGCATGACGAGCGTCATTTTCCACACCGTGGAAGACCGCATCATCGGATTTGATGCACAGGGACACAGCGGATACGGCGAAGAGGGCGAGGATATCGTCTGCGCCGCCGTGACCAGCGCCGTGCGGCTGGTGGAAGCCACCGTCAACGACGTGATGGGGCTGTGCGCCTCGGTGAAGGTCGATCAGGAGACCGCCGCCATCTCGCTCCGGCTGCCCGGAGGACTGGCGCCCACAGCGGAGTCCACCTGTCAGAATCTCATGACGGGGCTGATGGTCTATCTGGCTCAGCTTCACGACGAATATCCGGAAAACATCGAAGTGATGGAGGCGTAAGTCTCTCTCCTTCCGTATCTTTTAGAAAGGATGGTACTGCGAAATGTTGCACATTGGTCTGCAGTTCTTCGCCCATAAAAAAGGTATGGGCTCCACCAAGAACGGCCGCGACTCCGAGTCCAAGCGCCTTGGCCCCAAGCGCGCTGACGGTCAGTTCGTTCTGGCTGGCAACATCCTTGTTCGCCAGCGCGGCACCCACATTCACCCCGGCACCAACGTGGGCAAGGGTACCGACGACACCCTGTTCGCCAAGGCTGACGGCGTTGTCCGCTTTGAGCGTCTGGGCAAGGATCGCAAGCAGGTTTCTGTTTACCCCGCCGAGTAATTTTGTCTTATCAAGCCACCCCTCCAAGGGGTGGCTTGTCTTTTCCCCATAGAGACTTCTTACAGCCGGCACCGTTCAGGTGTCGGCTGTTTTCCTGTGTTCAGGCCATTCATAAGCCCCCTTCGAAGCGGCTTATGATCCCCTTGCGCTGTGTCCCTCCCTATGCTATGATAGTACCACCAAGCCACGGGAGGTGCCCCATGCCCGCTATCTCCAACTATGACAAGGCCCGCGACGCTACGGCGGCGGCCTTTCTGCGATACGATCAGGCGCAGATGATCCGCAAATTCGATCTCGCTCACGACGAGAACGCCCTTTATATCACCTTCATCGACCGCGATTACCGGGTCGACCGCAGGACCGGCGTGGTAACATGGGCAGCGGATGCCAGCCACATCGCCAGCTACAACGAGGCCATGTCCATCTACGATGTGCTGTGCGACGCTAAGCCTTTGTGCCATCTGGCCCATGAATGGGTGAATGTGGCCAGTCTGTGCGCCATTCAGGGCGGTACGCTGACCAAGGACGGTGACTTTTTCAAAAACTCCTGCCAGCAGTTCTCCGGCAATGCCGCCGCGCTGGAGCAAGCCTGTCAACGGCTCCACGGGGTCCCCCAGCCCAAGGGCGACGTGGCTTATCAGCTGGCGCTGTTCCCCTTTCTGCCGCTGATCCTGCGGTTCTGGGAGGCGGACGAGGACTTCCCCGCCAGCATGCAGGTGCTGGTGGACAAAAACACGCTGGACTATCTGCACTATGAGACGCTGATGTTTGCCCTCTCTCACCTGATGATCCGTCTGCGGGAGGAAAGTACATAACGAAAAACGGCTGACAGTCATCCGCTGTCAGCCGTTCCTTATTTTATAAAGAGCTCAAAGGCCAGCTCCGCCTGTGCATGCAGCAGCGCCAGTCCGCCGATGACCGGCAGGTCCCGCTGCTGCGCCGCCGCCAGCAGCGCCGTCTCGCGGGGCTGGTACACCAGATCGTAGACCCAGCCCCGGCAGCCGTCCAGAAAGCGGAAGTCCGCGAACTCCTCTTTTCCCGTCATGCCCAGTGGCGTGGCATTTACCAGCAGGTCGCACTCCCCCGCCAGCACGGGCAGCTCCCGCCACAGGTGGGCATCCACGTCCCAGCCAGTCGTCTTTTCCGGATGGCGGCAGCAAATGGTCACCGCCGCGCCGGAACGCACCAGCGCCCGGCTCACCGCCGAGGCCGCGCCGCCGCTGCCCAGCACCAGCACCCGCTTTCCCGCCACCGGGAACGACAGCGACGCCACGAAGCCCGGCCCGTCGGTATTGTAACCGGTGGCACGGCCCTGCCGCACCACCACGGTGTTCACGGCGTTCATGGCCGCCGCGTCCTCTTCCACTGCGTCCAGCAGCGGCACGATGGCCTGCTTATGGGGCATGGTCACATTAAAGCCGTCGTAAGCGCCCTGCCGAGCCCTTTCCACAAAGGCGGCCAGTTCCCCCTCCCGAACGGTCACCGTCTCATAGCTGCCCGCCAGTCCCCGCTGCCGCAGCAGTGCCGTATGGATGGCCGGGGACAGGCTGTGGGCCACCGGGTCGCCGATCACACAAAGCCTGAACATGCTCCTACACCCCCTGTTTCGTCACTTCCCGCACACCGATCAGCACCAGCACCGCGCCCAGCAGCATCACCCATGTAAAGGGCTCCCGCAGGAACACCACACCGGCAAAGGCGGAGATCACCGTGTTGATATTGCCGATGGCGGACATTTTTGTCACGCTAATGCGGCCCGCGCCATAGTTCACCAGCATATTGGCGGCGATGGAGCAGAATACGCTCAACAGCACCACAACAATGATGAACATTGGCTGACATAGCGGCCGGGCGTAGGCGCTCAGGTCGCCCCGGTTCTCGATCAGGGCCGCCGCCGTGAAAAACACGGCGCAGCTCAGCAGCAGGGCATAGGTGCGCTCGTAGGGCGAAAAGTCCGCCGCCGAGCGGTTGGCCACCTTATAGTAGCCGGAGCCGATGCTGTACGCGATCAGGAAAGGAATGCCCATCCACGACACCGCGCCCACCTGCTGTCCGGCCGCCGTCAGCACGATCACGCCCGCCACCGGCAGCAAGGAAAACAGTGCCTGATGGCGCGTAGGCCGCTCCCGCAGCAGCAGCGCCGCCAGCGCCATGGCCACGATGGGCGACAGGGCCGACACCACGCCGGTGATGGTGGCGTTGGTGAAGTAGATGGCGTAGCTCTCGAACACGAAGCACAGCGGCTCCAATATGCCCAGCACCACCAATGGCCGCAGCTTCCTGCCCCGCAGGCGGAGTTTTTCCTTTCCCAGCAGCAGCGGCACATTCAGCAGCAAAAAGGCCAGCAAAAACCGGACGCTCAACAGCACCATGGGACTGGCGTACCGCTGGCCCACGCGGGTCAGCAGCAGGCTGAAGCCCCAGATGGTAAAGCCCGCCGCCGAGGAAAGTATCGCCCAGTTTGGCGCTTTCCTCACGTTTTCTTCTGTGCTCACCGCGGTTCCTCCAGCACGTCCACAGCCCGCAGATAGCCGTCAAAGCCCAGTCCGGCAATGGTTTTCACGCAGGCCGGCGCCGTCACCGACACATGACGCCACGGCTCGCGGGCGCTGATGTCGCTGATATGCACCTCTACCGCCGGAACATCCACCGAGCGCAGCGCGTCGTGGATGGCATAGCTGTAATGGGCGTAGGCGCCGGGGTTGATGACGATGCCCTGCGTGCCGTCCTCCCCTGCCAGCTGGATGGCGTCGATCAGCGCCCCCTCGTGATTGGACTGCACGAACCGCACCTGATGGCCGCGAGTCTTGGCATAGTCCGTAATTTTCCGGCACAGGCCGGCATAGGTCTCATGACCGTAAATGTCCGGCTCCCGCTTCCCCAACAGATTCAGGTTGGGGCCGTTGACGATCAAAAGCTTCATTGTCTCCTCCACAGTTCCGCGATCTGCTCCGCCAGCTGCTCTGCCGTGCCGCTGCACACCGCCGCGTCGGCGCAGTCCAGATACCAGCTCCGCCGCTGCTCCGCCAACTGCGCCAGCGTATGCGTCCGCAGCAGCGGCCGCTCCCGATTTCCCACACATAGGGCGATATCGCGGATATCACGGTCTAAAAATACCACAAATCCGGAGTTTTTCAGCAATTTCCGGCTTTCCTCCGCCACGACGGCACCGCCGCCGGTAGCGATCACCTGCTGCGGCCCGGCGCACAGCTCCGCCAGCAGGCGGCTCTCCAGCGCCCGGAACCACGGCTCGCCCTTTTCCGCGAAGATGGCCGGGATGGTCATGCCCGCCGCCTGTTGTATCAAGTCGTCACAGTCGGCAAAGGGTAGACCCAGCCGCTCCGCCAGCAGACCGCCCACGGTGGTCTTTCCGCTTCCGGGCAGGCCGATCAAAATTAGATGCTCTTTCATTGCTCCACCTCGCGGGTCTGGGCCATGATGGCCGCGAACACCGTCTCGATGGCGTCGCGGTAGGCGGGCGACATGTCGCCCCGGCTTTGCAGCACCTGCTTCTCCCGTTCCGGGTCACGGATCGGCTGACCGTTTTCCCGTTTGATCTTTCCGATCTTCTGCCCTACCAGAAACCGCTCTGTCAGCAGCCGGACAAGCTCCTCGTCGATCCTGTCGATCTCCTGACGGCAGCCTGTCAGCCCCTCCGCCGGTTCCTCCTGCCACAGCTGGCAGATGGCCAGCGCGGCGGCGGCCTCCACAATGGGAGCCGCCCGCAGGACGATGCAGCTGTCGTGCCGTCCGGCGGCGGACAGTGTCACGTTCGTCATCCGGGCCATATCCACGGTATTCTGCTCCTTGGCAATGGTGGGCGTCGGCTTGAAGGTGACGGTAAAGGTCACCGGCATACCGTTGGTGATGCCGCCATTGATGCCGCCGTTATGGTTGGTCTCCGTCCACACGGTTTTCCCGTCGGTACGCAGGGGATCGTTGGCCTGACTGCCCCGCAGGGCGGCAAAGCCCTCCCCTTCACCGAAGCCCACCGCCTTGACGGCGGGGATGGCAAACACATGGCGGGCGATCTCGCTCTCCACCGCCTCCCGCCAGTCGGGGCCGCCGATGCCCGCCGGAAGTCCGGTGATGGCGCAGGCGATCTGTCCGCCCGCGCTGTCGCCCTCCGCCTTGGCCTCGGCGGCGCGGCGGCGCAGATCCTCCTCGTCCACGATATGGGCAGAAATGGCAACACCGCGGGCCATCAGCGCCGTCTTTGCGATGCTGCCCGCCGCCACCAGCGGCGCGGTGAGCCGTCCGGAGAAGTGTCCGCCGCCCCGGTAGTCCTGAAAGCCCTTGGCCTTTACATGGGCGGTATAATCCGCGTGGCCGGGCCGGGCCACCGTGCGCAGGGCGTCATAATCGCCGCTGCGGACGTCCCGGTTGGGGATCGCCATCACCAGCGGCATGCCGGTGGTGTACCCCTGAAACACGCCGGAGAGGAACTGCACCTGATCCGTCTCCCGCCGGGCGGTGGACAGTTGACCATTCGGGCTTCGGCGCAGCAGCTCCCGCTCCATTTGCAGGGCGTCCACCGGGATGCCCGCCGGGACGTGCCGCAGCAGCACCCCCACTACGGGGCCGTGCGACTCCCCGAACAGCGTATAGTCCAACATGATCTATCCTCCACTTTACGTCAATTCTTCCGCTTTTCCACCCAGCGCGGCGTAATCCCGCCAGAAATCCTCGTAGGATTTCGACACGCAGTCCCCTCCCCGCAGCGTTACCGGCTCCGTGCAGAACAGCGTCCCGCAGGCGCACAGCATGGCGATGCGGTGGTCGCCGAAGGCGTCCACTGTCACACCGCCCCGCAGCGGCGTCCCGCCGATGACAGTCAGGCCGTCCGGCTGCTCCCGCACCTCCGCGCCCAGCGCCGACAGTACGGCGGCGGTAGCGTGGAGCCGGTCGCTCTCCTTACGGCGCAGGAACGCGCCGCCGGTGAAGCGGGTGACCTGCGGCGTCATGGCCGCCAGCAGTGCCAGCGTCGGCAGCAGATCCGGCGTTTGCGATACGTCCACCGTCTCCGGCAGACACTGTAAATAATGCATGATGGCCCGGTCGCTCTGGCGGCTCTCCGACGAAAGCCCTTCCACCGTGACGCCGTTTCCTTGCAGGGCGTTGACCGTCAGCCACCAGCCCGCCGCCGACCAGTCCCCCTCGATGGGGCCGTCGTCTGGCCGGAAGGTCCGAGGTGCGGGGACGCGCCAGCCGTCCGCCGTCTCCTCCACAATCACACCGTGGCGGCGCAGGGCGTCCAGCGTCATGTCCACATAGGGCCGGGACACCAGCGGCGTGGTCAGCACCAGCTGTGACGGCGTGTCCAGCAGCGGCAGCGCCATCAAAAGGCCGCTGACGGTCTGGGAGGTCTCATCCCCCCGCAGGGCATACCGCCCCGGCGTCAGCGGCGCGGCGGCGCGATAGCCCTGCTCCGTCCGCTCCACCGGATAGGACGCGGACAGGGGCCGCTCCAGCAGCCGGGAGCTTCCTGTAAAGAGCGTGTCCCTCCGCCCCAGCGCCATGGCCAGCGGCAGCAGAAACCGCAGCGTAGCGCCGGAGTCGCCGCAGTCGACCACTTTCTCGTCCCTTTGCAGCGCCCGCAGCCCCGCCAACGTATGCTTCACATCGTCGCCGGATACCTGCTCCGGCAGGGGCTGCCCCGCCAGAAAGCGGCAGATCAGCGCCCGGTGCCACGCGCTTTTGCTGGGCGGCGCGGTGACCGTTCCCGTCAGACGGGCGGGATACAGCCGCCGGGTCATCGTACCGCCTCCAGCAGGGCGGCAAGGGGTACGTCCTCCACATAGGCTTCGCCCGCCGAGCGCAGCAATACGGCGTGAAGGGTCTCCCCCTCCCGCTTCTTGTCCTGTTTCATATAGCCCGCCAGCGCCTCCGCCGCCACCGGCAAAGACGCGGGCAATCCCCAGCGCTCCAGCAGCGCCAGCAGACGGCGATAGGCCTCCGATACCGCGTCGCCCCGGCGCAGCTGCCAGCGCAGCATGGCCGCCATACCGGCGGCCACCGCCTCGCCGTGGGTATAGGCCCCGTAGCCGCCCGCCGCCTCATAGGCGTGGCCGAAGGTGTGGCCGAAGTTCAGCAGGCGGCGCGCGCCGGTATCCCGCTCGTCGGCGGCCACCAGCGTTGCCTTTACCCGCAGGCACCGGGCAATGATATCCGTCCAGTCCGGCGCGTCGGTCTCCAGCAGATCCAGCAATGCGGCGTCGCGCATGAAGCCGTATTTGATGACCTCCGCCATGCCGCTGCGCAGCTGGCGCTCCGGCAGCGTGGCAAGGCAGTCCGGGTCTACGATCACCAGCGACGGCTGATAGAAGGCCCCCAGCTGGTTCTTCCCCTCCGGAATGTCCACCGCCGTCTTGCCTCCCACAGCGCTGTCTACCTGCGCCAGCAGGGTGGTGGGAATCTGCACCAGCGGCATGCCCCGCTGATAACAGGCGGCGGCAAAGCCCGCCAGATCGCCGGTAACACCGCCGCCCAGCGCCAGCACGCCGTCGGCGCGGGTGAAGCCCCGTTGGGCCAGTTGGCGGCAAAGGGTGAGCCACGTCTCCGGCGTCTTGTACTCCTCCCCCGCCGGGAAGGTCAGCAGTTCTCCGGTAAGACCCGCGTCACGCAGGCTGTTCAGCACTGTGCCGCCGTACAGCGCCGCCACCGTATCATCCGCCATCACCGCCCAGCGGCGGCAGGGCAGCGCAGACAGCAGCGCCCCGGTCTGCCGCAGCAGGCCGGGCTGGATATGAACACAGTAGCTGCCCGCAGGCAGCGGTACGGTCACAGTCATGGAGCGCCTCCGAAATTCACGTTTTCCCCATTTTATCGCACTTTCCCGCCGTTGTAAAGTATCGGTAAAGGCGCGGTGATTTTTTTGCCGCAAAAGCAAAATTGTATCCCCCCACCCGGCTTGCGGGCGGTTTTTGCGTCCCGTATAATGATACCATCGAAAACATGAGCGGAGGTAACCGCATATGGCAGAGCTGCTTCACTCCATCGGACAATACTGGACGCGCCGTGCGCCCTCCTATACGGACGTGATCAAGAAGAATCTGGCGGACGGCTGGGATCAGGTGTGGGCCGATGAACTGATCTCCCACTTTCCCGACGGCGGCGACCGCCCGCTGCGGGTGTTGGACATCGGCACCGGGCCGGGCTTTTACGCCATCATTCTGGCCCGCCGGGGCTATGATGTCACCGCCGTGGACTATTCCGAGGGAATGCTGCAGGAGGCAAAGCGCAACGCCGGCGCACTGGCGGACAAGATCCGCTTCGCCCGGATGGACGCCCAGAAGCTGGCCTTTGCCGACGGCAGCTTTGACGCCATCGTCACCCGCAACCTCACGTGGAACCTGCCCGATCCGGCGGGCGCCTACCGGGAGTGGATGCGTGTGCTGCGGCCCGGCGGCGCGCTGGTGAACTTCGATGCCAACTGGTACGCCTACCTTTTCAACGAGGACAAGCAGCAGGAATATCAGCGTGACCGCACCAACGCCCGGCTGGCGGGCGTGGAGGATCACGAGGCCTACGCCGAGACCGACATGATGGAGGGCATCTCCCGGATGCTGCCCATGGGCCGCCTGCGCCGTCCCCAGTGGGACATGGACACCCTGAACGCGCTGGGCTTTTCCGACGTGAACGCCGACACCTCCGTGGGCAAACGGCTGTGGAACCCAGAGGAGAAGATCAACTACGCCTCGACCCCCGGCTTTATGGTCTGGGCCACGAAATAAAGAGGAGTCACACATGAAAAAACGACTGATTGCACTGCCGCTGGCGGTGCTGATGCTGCTGAGCCTTGCCGCCTGCGGCACGGCACCCGATAGCGACACCGGAAGCGAACAGAAGATCCTACGGCTGGCGGCAAGCTTCGCCTATCCCAGTCTGGATGCCCACAAGGAGTACTACGGCTGGTACACCTCCAACTACGGCATTACGGAGACGCTGTTCCGCATCGACGAAAACAGTGCCATTCAGCCTTTTCTGGCCGAAAAGGCCGAAGCTAGTGAGGATGGCCTTACCTGGACGGTAACGCTGAAAGATGGCATCCGTTTCTCCAACGGCAAGGCCGTGACGGCGGAGATGGCGGTACGCAACCTTCAGCGGGCGGCGGAGGTCAACAGCCGTTTCGCCTATCTGGCGGAATACGATATGGCCGCCGTGGACGAGAGGACGCTGACCATCACCACGCCGGAGGTCTATCCCACCATGCTCAACGAGCTGGCAAGCCCTGAGCTGGCCGTCATGGATCTGGACGGCTCCGCCGATCTGGACAACGCCCCCGTGGCTACCGGCCCCTTTGTCATCAAATCCTTCCAGCCGGAGGGCACCGTGGAGGTCACCCGCAACGAAAGCTACTGGGGCGGCGAGGTGAAGCTGGACGGCGCGGTCTTCTACTACATGCAGGAGGACGAGCCGAAGCTGATGGCCATGCAGAACAGCGAGATCGACACCTATACCAGCGTCACCGCCGCGGCGCGGGAGATCTTCCTGTCCGACCCCGACACCTACGATCTGGTGGACATTCCCTCCGCCCGCTTGCAGTTCTACATTCTCAACGAAGCCACTATGGACGACGCCGTCCGGGCCGCCGTGAATCTGGCGGTGGACTGCGAGGCCATGGCCGCGTATCTGGGCGGCACCGTCTCCCCCGCCGTGGGGCCCTTCAGCCCCTCCGCCGCCTACGGCAAGGTAACGAAGCCCGCGCCGGACGCTGAAAAAGCCAGAGCCCTGCTGGAGCAGGACGGCTATACCCTGAACGGCGACGGTCTCTATGAAAAGGACGGCCAGCCCCTGACGCTGACGGTGGCCTATTACGCCGCCCGGTCTCTTGACAGCATCGCCGTGCTGATGCAGGAGCAGCTGAAGGCCATCGGCATCACCGTCACCTTCAACTGTCAGGAGGACCCCGACGCCACCTATATCGCCAACCGGGATTTTGATATTGCCCTGTACTGCATGATCGCCGACAAGAACGGCGACCCTTACTACTTCATCGACAGCACCCTGCGCAAGGGCGGCTATTTCGATGTGGGCGGCTTCGACAGCGCGGAGTGTCAGCAGCTGATCCAGCAGCTCCGGTACGAGACCGACGAGGACCAGCGTGCCGCGCTGGCCAACCGGATCGTACAGCTGGCCATCGACGGCAACGCCTTCGGCTATGTGGGGCTGTTCAACAAGACCACGGTGATGCGCAAGGGCGTCAGCAACATCTCGGAAAACTGCCCCTTTGACTTCTACTATATCAACGCCGCCACCGATATCACGGCGTAACGATCCCACAAGTGATACAGGGTGGACGCCGCCTCCCCGGCGTCCACCCTGCGCTTGCAAAGGCAAGGGAGAGCCTATGAAACGAACCATTGGAAAACGGCTGGCACATCTGGCGGTCGTCATATTGGGCGTCAGCTTTCTGACGTTCCTGCTTATGTACATAGCGCCCGGTGACCCTGCGCAGAAGAAGCTGACGGCGCAGGGCGTCGCCGTTTCTCAGGAGGTGCTGGAGGCCACCCGTCAGGAGATGGGGCTGGACAGGCCCTTTCTGGCCCGGTACGGCGACTGGCTGTGGTCGGCCCTGCGGGGCGATCTGGGTGTCTCCTATAAGGACGGCCTGCTGGTCAGCGGCAAGCTGGCCGAGGCCATGGGCCGCACCTTCGTGCTGGCCCTGACCAGTCTTGCGCTGGCGCTGCTGATCTCGCTGCCGCTGGCGGTGTGGACGGCGGTACGCAAGGACGGCATCGCCGACCATGCGGTGCGGTTTTTCAGTTTTATCGGCAATTCACTGCCCAACTTCCTGCTGTCGGTGCTGCTAATGTATTTCTTCTGCATCCGGCTGAAGCTGCTGCCGGTGATCGCCAGCGGCAGCGTCAAGGGATTGCTGCTGCCATGCCTGACGCTGACCATCCCCCTGTGCAGCCGCTTCACCCGTCAGTTCCGGGCGGAGCTTCTGGAGCAACTGGGGCAGGACTATGTGCTGGGCGCCCGGACACGGGGCGTAAAGAGCCGCTACATCCTGATAAGGGACGTGCTGCGCAACGCCTCCTCCGCCATCGTCACCCTTGTGGCGCTGTCCGTCGGGACGCTGCTGGGCGGCAGCGTGGTGATCGAGACCATTTTCAGCTGGCCGGGGCTGGGCAAGCTGGCCATGGACGCCATCACCGCCCGCGACTATCCCGTGATACAGGGCTTTGTGCTGTTTACCGCCGCCGTCTATGTGGTGGTGAACCTTTTGACCGATCTCTATTGCAGTTGGGTCGATCCCCGTGTCAGAGAGGAGGGGCGGCCATGATGAGAGAACGGAAACGGCAGAAAATGCTGGTGCTGCTGGCACTGGTACTGGCGCTGGCGGCGTTCAGTCTGGCGGCCCCGCTGCTGACACCCAACGACCCCACCGCCACCAGCGCCGCCCACATGAACGAAGGGCCCAGCGCCCGCTTCCCGCTGGGCACTGACCGGTACGGACGCTGCGTCTGCTCCCGTGTGATGATGGGCGCACGCACCACGATCTTCTCCGCCGTGGCGCTGGTGGCCATCACTTTCGTGATCGGCACGGCGCTGGGAATGCTGGCGGGCTACTACGGCGGCGTGCCGGACACGCTGGTGATGCGCCTTGCCGACATCATGCTGGCGTTCCCCCAGATGGTGCTGGCCATCGCCGTGGCCGGTATTCTGGGGGGCGGCATGGACAACGCCATGCTGGCCATGGGTGTGACTGGCTGGACGCTGTACGCCCGGCTGGCCCGGGCGCAGGTCATGAAGCTGAAAAACGCCCCCTACGTCTGCGCCGCCCGACTGAGCGCCTGCGGCGACGGCACGATCCTGCTGAAATACCTGCTGCCCAGCATCATCGGCCCCATGGCGGTCAATGCCGCCACACAGCTGGGCGTTATGATGGTGGGCATCGCGGGCCTGTCCTTTCTGGGCATCGGTGTGCAGGAGCCCTACGCAGAGTGGGGCAGCATGATCGCGCAGGGCCGTGCCTATATCCAGCTGAACCCGTGGCCGGTGCTGGCTCCGGCGGCCGCCACGGCGGTAACGGTGATGCTGTTCAACTATCTGGGCGACTGCGTCCGGGACTATGTGGCGGTGGAGGAACGGAAATGAGCGAAAACACACCTGTGCTGGCGGTAAGCGGCCTTTGCGCCGGATACCGGAGTACCGTCATTTCGGACATCACCTTCTCGCTGCGCCCCGGTGAGATCCTGTGCGTAGCAGGGGAAAGCGGCTGCGGCAAAAGCACGCTGCTGAAGGCCCTGATGGGCGTGGACGACGCCGTACACATCACTGCCGGAGAGATCCGGCTGCTCGGCCAGTCCCTGTCGGCTTTGCCGGTGCGGGAGCGGCAGCGTTTCTGCTGCGCCCGGATGGGTATGATCTTCCAGAACCCCGGCGCATCCTTCGACCCCATCCGGCCATACGGCGCACAGTTCCGGGAGACGCTGAAAAGCCACGGCAAATACCGCAAAGCGCGATTTGCCGCCGACGCGGCGGCCGCCTTTGCCAGGCTGGGCCTGACGGACAGCGCCCGCATACTGGCCAGCCGCCCCTATGAGCTGAGCGGCGGCATGAACCAGCGGGCCGCCATGGCGCTGGCCCTGCTGCTGGAGCAGCGCATCCTCCTGTCGGACGAGCCTACCAGCGCACTGGACGCCGCCGTCCGGCTGCAAGCGGCGCGGGAGCTGAAAAAGCTGAGCCGCGAGGACGGCATCGCCCAGATCGTGGTGACCCACGATCTGACGCTGGCGCGGTTTCTGTCGGACAGCATCGCCGTGCTGCACGGTGGGCGCTTTGTGGAATACGGCGACACGGAGACCGTGCTGCATGCCCCCGGCCATCCCTATACGAAAGAACTGCTCCAAGCCGTTCCACGGCTGGAGTGCAGCGAAGGAGCGTGTCCATGAGCGTATTGGAGATAAGCGTACTCAACAAGCGCTACGGTACGGTGCAGGCGGTAAAGGATATTTCCTTCACGCTGGAGGCCGGTGACATTCTGGGCATCGTGGGCGAAAGCGGCTGCGGAAAAACCACGCTGCTGCGGCTCATCAGCGGACTGGAAGCCGCCGACAGCGGACAGGTCCTGCTGCACGGCAGGCCCCTGACCGTAAAGCGCAGCAAGGCCGACTATCGCGCCATGCAGATGATCTTTCAGGACACCGCCGGTTCCTTCCACCCCCGGCGGCGGATCGCCGACACCATACAGGACAGCGTCCGGAGTCTGCTGGGACGGGACAGCTGCGCCGACATCCCTGCGCTGTGCGCCATGGTGGGCCTTGCGCCGGAGCTGGCCCAGCGATACCCCCGTGACCTCAGCGGCGGCCAGTGCCAACGGTTCGCCATCGCGCGGGCCATGGCTGCCGGGCCGGAGCTTTTGCTGTGCGACGAGATCACCAGCGCGCTGGACGCCGCCACACAGGCACAGATACTGGCGCTGATCCGGACGCTGTGCCGGGAAAAGCACATGGCCGCCCTGTTCGTCTCTCACGATCTGGCGGTGGTCAGCCGCCTGTGCAGCCGGGTACTGGTGATGAAGGACGGTCATACGGTGGAGGAAGGCTGCACGGCGCAGATCATTCAAGCGCCAAAGGAAGCATATACACAGCGGCTCATCGCCTCGGTCATGGAACTGCGGCAGCCGCAATAAGCGAGGTTTTATCATGCAGGATATGGAACAGCGTGTGCAGGCCTACTGGACGAAGCGGGCCAGAGATTTCAGCACCGTGCGGCGCAACGAGCTGCACGACGGCGCCATGGGGCGGCGGTGGCTGGCGGAAATGCAGCAATATCTGCCGCAGGGAAAGGCCCTTGACATCCTTGACGTCGGCACGGGGACCGGCTACTTTGCCATTCTTCTGGCGCAGGCAGGCCACCGCCTGACGGGCATCGACCTGACCCCCGCCATGATCGCCGAGGCGGAGACCACCGCGGCGGCCTTGAACGTTTCAGCGCGATTTCTGGTGATGGACGCCATGGAGACGGCGTTCGCGGACGCCGCCTTTGACGTGATTGTGACACGGAACCTGACGTGGACGCTGCCGGACACGGAGCAGGCCTACCGGGAGTGGCGGCGGCTGCTGCGGCGCGGCGGCATACTGCTGAATTTCGACGCCAACTACGGCGACAACGTGCGCCATCACCGGCAGAAGGACTCCTATATCCCCGACACGGAGGTATACGGCCACTGCGGCATCACGCCGGAGCTGGAGCAGGAAAATGCCGCCATCACGCTGGCCATGCCCATCAGCCGTCAGGCTCGGCCCCAATGGGACATGGAGCTGCTGCCCCGGTGCGGCTTCTCCCAATGCAGCTGCGACCGGCAGGCGGGCCGCCGTATCCTCGGCGAGCTGGATCTGGCGGACGCGCCGCTGTTTCTGGTGGCCGCCCAGCGGTGACCGCGCATACGCGCACATATGAAAAGAGACGGTCCTTGACCGTCTCTTTTGTTGTCTCCCGTTCGTCACCGCGCCTTTCCCTGCCGCATACAATGAGACAGTGATCAATTCATAAGGGGAGATGGCTATGAATTACAGCAACGGCGCTTACCGGGGAAACAGCTGTCATCAGCAGGATGCCTGCGGGTCATATGTGACCATTCAAGGCCCATGGGGCCGGAAGGACCGCGGGGTGAACAGGGCGTCCGGGGCGAGCAGGGCATCCAAGGCCCCAAAGGCGATACCGGCGAGACACCGGCCATCACCGTGGCGGAGGATACGCCTCTCAGCTACCGGCTGCACTTCCAGACCAGCCAGCAGGAGCTGACCACCCCCAACCTGTTCGCGCCCTTCACGGAATATCACGCAGACCTGTCCGCTGTGGGCAGTGCGCTGGTGATGCCACTGAAGGATCTGGTGCTGACGTATCAGTGCACCTCCTCCACCGCGCTGCGCATCACCATCGCCCCCAAGGATAGCGTTGCAAGCGTTCTTGTCGACGTGCGCCGGACGTCCATCTATAACGGCAGCACCGTGGAAACGCTGACGTTGAACGGCTCCACCGTTTCGGGCCGCGTCGTGCTGGACGATATCGTTTACACCAATTCGCAGGAATCCCACAGCATGCAGATCCGCCAGCAGGATCCGGCCACAAAGCTCTGGTCGCTGTGCGAGATACACTCCTTCCTCTCCGTAGGCGGCGCGCGGGTCTCCGTCCGCATCCAGTGGAGCGAATACGACGTAAGCTATGAGGTGCCTACGGTATAAACAAGGCCCGCACCCACCGGCGGTGGGTGCGGGCCTTGCCGCGTTTTGTCATTTTTTCAGCTGCTCCACAACTTTGGCGAAGTCCTCCTTCGCCTCCTTATAGTACGGCAGCATGCAGTAGCAATGTACCATACCGGGGCGGGTCGTGACCGTATAGGGAACATCCGCCTGTTGGCAGGCAGCTTCAAACTCCGGCCACGCGCCGTAGAGCACCTCGTCCGTACTGTAATAGAAATGGATATCCCCCACGCCGGCATAATCGCCGCGGGAGGGCGCAAGCATATACGCCGGAACGTCGTCCTGCCCGTGACGCATGAGCTTCTCTCCCTTCGCCATAAAGGCATAGTCGATAGCCACGTCGCGGGGGTTCAGGGCCTGCATCCGCGCACACTCCTCGTCGTTCCACGGCACTTCGCCGGGCGAGACCGCCACGATGTGGCGCGGCTGTGGCAGCGGCGCGCCCAGCGCGTTATTATGGGCGGCGATCCCCAGCGCCAGCGCGCCGCCGGAGGAAAAACCGCAGGTGCTGACGTTCCCGCCACCGTAAAGGGCCGTCATCTGCCGGTAGCACGCATAGGCCATGTCGTAGCTGACGGTGATGCAGTGTTCGGTGCAGAGGGGGTAGATGGGGAACCAGATGTCGCAGCCCGTTCCATAGCACAGCTTCCGCAGCACGGCGGCGTCGCCCTTGTCCGGGCCGATGACCATACCGCCGCCGAAGAAGAACAGGATGGCCCGCTTGGCCGGTTCCTTGGCCGCCCGGACTACAAGGCACGGAAAGCCGTTGATCGTCTTTTTCTCATAATAGGCCTTATGGTCGGCGGGCATAAAGAACCCCCGGCCACGGTTGGCCTTCTCGATGGCCTTCAGCAGTTCCTCCTCCGGCAGGGCAAACGCCTTTTTCGCGCCGGAGAGCCGGTAGACGGCGTGCAGCAATGAAGCGCCGATACTCATGATGTTGTCCCTCCTTTACTTCCGCGCCGTAACGCAGAGCCAACCCTTTTCGTTCCTGTGTATCTGGATGTCCCGGAAGCCCGTCTGCTCCAGAACGGCTTTCAGCTGTCCATCCGTGTAGATGGTCATACCGTCGATGATCTCCGGCCATTTGCTGTCCTTTTCGGGATCGCTGCACTCGTTGCAGATCAGGAACGTACCGCCGCTTTTCAGCACGCGGAACACCTCCCGGAAGCACTGGGGCAGGTCGGGCCAGAAATAGACCGTCTCAAAGGCCGTGACCGCGTCGAACCAGCCGCCGGCAAAGATCATGCCCGCGACGCTGCCCTGCAAAATCGTGCAGCGGCCCTCAAGAATGGCTTGCCGGTTCACCTGCCGCGCCTTTTCCACGCTGACGGGCGAGTAGTCGATGCCCTTCACCACGCCGCCGGGGCACTTTTTCAGCAGCTTTTCGATGTTGGCTCCGCCGCCGCAGCCACAGTCCAGCACCGCCGCGTCGGCAGCAACATTCAGAAATGGAAATCCCCAATCCGCCAAAGCCCGATGGCCCAGATTCATCATGGATACCATCACCTTGCCGCCAAGGCCGGTGGGCTTGCGGGTATTTTCAAAGAATGACATACGCATCCTCCCTGATCTAATTTGTGGTTAGTTTCAGCTAACCGTCAGCCGTATAAAAAGCTGCCTTCCGCAGCCTGTTTGACGGCTTCATTATAGTCCCGCGGTTTTGGCCTGTCAAGAAAAAAGAGATGGCCGGTCATGATCGGCCATCTCTTTTTATGCGATCGCGTTCTCACGCGCCGAAATACGCCTGAATGGTCTGCATCCGCTGGCTCTGAGCCACATGGAAGGGACATCGGCTATCACAGTGGCCGCAGCCGATGCAGTCACCCGCCCGCTTTTCCAGCGTCAGGTAGTGCTCACGGGCCAGATTATCCCCCTGCATGGCCAGATCGTAATACTTGTTGATGAGGGCGATGTCCAGTCCGGCAGGACAAGGATGGCAGTGCTTGCAGTAGACGCAGCGGCCCACCGCGGCGGCAGGCGCCAGCTCACCCAGACAGGAGTAGTCCCGCGCCGCCTCCGGCGCGTCGAAGAAGGCCAGCACCTCCCGCATCTCCTGCTCGCTGCCGAAGCCGGGCAGCACCGCTAC
This sequence comes from bacterium, assembly GCA_963640475.1. GTDB lineage: Bacteria > Bacillota > Clostridia > Oscillospirales > Oscillospiraceae > Vescimonas. Next base: position 28,834 of record CAVHYW010000021.1, read on the forward strand.
AACGCCGGGCTTGTCCAGCGCGTACTGGATGCACTGCTCACGGGTCAGGGCAACGCCGAAGGGAGATTGTGCCGCATCCAGCAGCTGGCCGCCGCAGAAGGGCTTCATGACAGTGATGGCCACGCCCTCCCGCTGGCAGCGGCGGTACATGTCGTAGCGCTCGCTGTTCTCGCCGATACCGTAGTCACCCTGTCCGTAGTCATAGGCCGGATTGATGCTGAACATCACCACATCCACGATGCCCATATCCAGCACCTTGTTGACCAGCGCCGGGGTATGGGAGGACAGTCCGATGTGGCGGATGACACCCTGCTTTTTCAGCTCCAGTACATAGTCCAGCACGCCGTTGGCCTGATAGGCGGCAAGGTCGTTCTCCTCGTCCAGACAGTGGATGAAGCCCACGTCAATGTAATCGGTCTGCAAATTCTCCAGCTGCCACGCCACGGACTTTTTGACCTCGTCCTGCTTTGTGGTCCAGCCATACTCGCCGGAGGTGTAGTCCGCGCCGAAATGGATCTGGAGATACACCTTGTCGCGGATGCCCTTCAGCGCCTTGCCGTAGGCGGCAAAAATGGCGGCATGTCCGCCGGCCATGTCGAAATAGTTGACGCCGCTTTCATAGGCGGCCCGGACTGTGGCGATGATCTCCTCCTCCGGCTGTGCGCCGATAACGGACGAGCCCATGCCGATGACGCTGATCTTTTCCCCGCCATGGGGCAGAATACGATACTCCATATGAAACCTCCTCTTTCATTAAAACAGATCCAGCATATTGTCCAGATAGATCTCCTCCCGCACACGCAGGTGGTATTCCGGCTTTGTCATGTAGTAGAGCAGGAACTCCAGAATCAGTGCGCTGCCAAGGCTCCGCCCCTCGATCTTGAACTGGGAAAAGCCCATGGGCAGATAAACATTCCGGATATCCTCCGTGCCGATAAAGCCGGGGTTTTCCATGGCCTTGGAAAAGCGATAGCCGCCAGCGGCGTCGGGTGCGGTGCAGCGGTGCTCCGGGCCGTTTATCCCCAGGTTCTTCCGGCTGACCGCCTCATAGCAGGCTTTTCTGTCTTTGCAGCCGAAGGAACAGCACTCGTTACACAGAAATTCCACTTTTTCCTTTTGCGTTTCCGGCAAGGCGTTCAGCCTGTCAAGCGCCTTATTCAACCGGAAATCCGGCACCACATAGCGATGATCCTCCCGCTCCAGCTCCCGGCGAAGCGCCGGAAAGTCCGTCAGCACCTTCGTGGTGGAGGAAACGAAGTAAAGCTGCGGATACGTCTCCTTCAGATAGTCCAGCAGCAGCTCCGAGTGGACGATGACCCCGTTTTGCGGCCCTTGGCTCTCCGCCAGCAGGCGGCACAGGGCATTGCACTTTGGGTCGGAAAGGTGCTCCCTGCGCAGCAGGGAGTTGCTGAAGGTCAACCGGGCCGAGACGCCGTATTCCCGCGTCAGAGCCAGCACCTTCCGGGGATCGCAGTCCCCCTCCCCCACACGGCCGCCGCCCCAGATGCAGTCCGCCGGTGCACCGTACAGTGAACCGATCTCGCACCAGTCGTAGAAGTATTCCCGATGTGTGCGGAACAGCGGCAAAAACACCCGGTACAGCTCGTAAAACTCAAACAGGCCGGGAAGATGATAGTACGCGATGCGGGAACTTGTGTTGTTCATAGCGGAAACAGCTCCTTCTCCTCTCAGTATAGCACTTCGACGGGCCGCAGCGCAAGCAAAAAGAAGCGCCACCCGTTTTTGCAGGCGGCGCTTTTCTATTTAGCTGTCACTTGTCTCCGCCGGGAATTGCCGGCCGGTGTGGTCGATGGTGTAGTCCCCCGTCAGGATCAGTTGGCTGATGGGCAGCACAGTGTAGCCCTCGTTGATAAGGTACTCCAGGATGCGGGGCAGTGCCTCCGGTGTATGCAGCGCCGCGTTGTGGAACAGCACAATGCTCCCTGGCTGCACCTTGGAGGTGACCCTCTGGTAGATGGTATCGGCGTCATAGTCCTTCCAGTCGAGGGAATCCCTATCGGCAATGACTTGAAGCCGTTGTGGCGCAAGGGTTTGCGGGTTTGACGGTGACGCGCATTAGGTGGAAATTTGACCTGTAAATGGGGCGTTTGATGGGTGCTTCAGGCGCGGAAGAGGTCAAAATTGAGGGGGGTGTGCGCAAAGGGTGGATGCGGTTGAAAGATGGGGTGGATGCGGTATACTAAAAATAGGATATGGCGACGCCCTCTTGCCGGATATTGCACTTGTATGGTCGAAGATACCTTTGTTGCCTTGAATTACCAATGCCGCGGCCTACTTCAAATAAGTCAAGGCGATTTGACGCAGACGGCACGGAAACCCCGTGCCGTTTTTTCATATTACTGCCTATTCGGATGCTCCATCTGCATATATCTCAAAGAAGTATATGCAGATAATTGGGATAGCAACTTGTTTTTTCTGCATATAATATGCTATAATTATGTGCAGAAAGGCTGGTGCTGTATGAGAAGATTCGATTACTCCTTTTTGAATAACGGCTTACTGCCGGCAAACCTTGTGAACCTCACTTCCAATATTGTGGCGCTCAAAACTATGGCTGGCGTGCGCAAGGAAGAATACACGCAGATCTTCACGGAGTTGGAGGCTGTCGCAAAGGTGCAGTCCATCAAAAGCTCCAACGCCATCGAGGGCATTGTGACCAGCGACGAGCGTATCGCTGCCATTGTCAATCAGAACAGCGCCCCGCTGAACCACAACGAGGCGGAGATCGCCGGGTATCGTGATGCGTTGAATGAGATCCACTTGGGATATGAGCATATCGACTTCCGGCAGAGCGATATTCTGCGGCTGCACGAAATGATGATGAGCTTTGCGGGCTATGAGTACGGCGGGCAGTACAAGACGGACGATAATGTGATTCTGGAGATCGACGCGAACGGAAACCGACGTGTCCGCTTCCGTCCTACGCCTGCAAGCGAAACGCCGAAAGCAATGGAGCAGTTGGAGCTTGCCTATCTGGATGCCCGAAGCGATGCGAATATCAATCAGCTTCTTTTGATCCCATGCGTGATCATGGACTTCCTCTGCATCCACCCGTTCCGGGACGGCAACGGCAGAATGTCCCGTCTGCTCTCACTGCTGCTGCTATACAAAAACGGCTTTGATGCAGGAAAATATGTGTCCTTTGAGGAGCAGATCAACAACTACAAGGCATATTATTATGAAGCCTTGCGGCAGTCCTTGGTAGGATGGGAAACGAATGAGAACTCCTATTTCCCCTTTATCGAGAATTTCCTGTCCACTCTCTATATGTGCTATAAGGAACTGGACAAGCGGTTTGCGGTCGTACACGGCAAGAAGGTCACAAAGAAAGCCCGCGTGGAAGCAACCGTTCTGAGCAGCCTGACCCCGCTTTCCAAAGCCGAGATCTGCAAAATCCTCCCCGATGTCAGCCCGACGACCGTTGAAGCCGTCCTCGGCGCAATGGTCAAGACTGGCTCGATAAAGCCAATCGGCGCAGGACGGGCGACGAGATATATCAGGTGCTGAAGCGCCGCTGACCTGGCTGATGCGAAATGACGCAGTTCAGCCAATAATCCAAAACGGACCGCCGGCTGCCGCGCTGCGGCTGGCCTCGCTCAGAATGGTAGACAGCTCCCACGTTTTTTGACTGCGCGAATAGCTGGCGGGATCTGCCACAAGAATGTTTCCGTCCTGCACCCCGCGCAGTACGATGAAATGACCGGAGGAAGTGAAGTGGCCACTGGTCATCAGGGCGACCACCAGCTTTCCTTCGGCCAAAGCATCCAGTATTCTCTGCGGCTCCGAGGCGGCGCACCCTTCAACGGACAGTCCCCAATGCTTTGCCGCATTGGGGATCAGGCTGTGGTAGGAACCGCTTTTGCTGCACCAATAGCCGTTTTCATAGGCCCACCGCGCCATCTCAATGGGATCGACTGCCTCATCGGTCAGTGAGGATACCGCGATAGCCATTGCAGTCGGCCCGCAACCATAGCCGCCGATGTGATCCGTGCCGTATGGCTGATTGCAGTAGCGTTCGTCGAGCTGGTTGAAATATACGACCTCCGTTTTGCCATCCCGAAATACCACGTTTCCGAGGGAGGGAATGCCCGTCGCAGCTTCGTCTGAGAAGATCCCCTGGAACATACCGTCCCCAAGAAACAGGCTCAGATTTTGCGCGTAATCATCTGCAAGCGCTTTCTGTTCATCGGTCAGATGAAAGATGGCGTCCGCAAAGTAGGCTTCTCCGTTGTAAATGATAGTGTAGATGTACCAAAGTTGAGACTCTTTCTCTATCGTACCCGATGTTGTCGGATCGTCCGCGTCTACCATGCGGATCTCCGTCGCATAGGTGAACGAGTATAGGTGGCTTTTGCCGGCACGCAGGACTGCCGATAGATCATCGGGTGAGATGGTCCTCCAATCACGCTCCTTCGCTGCGCAGTACTGTCCGAGGAAAGAGTTGGTGTTGCTGGCAAGCCGGCCCTCGTATGGGTTGATGACCTCATAGTTATCCCCACCAGTGGCGGAGAAATCCGCTGCGATCCGGGCGGTCACATCATCAATGCCCTCGCCAAGAATCTGATTGATGGTAAAAGCGAGGTCGTTGGTAATTTCAATGACGGCGGTGCTGTCGTTCAAGATCGGCTGCTCCGGATAATTTGCGGAGGCGGCATCTGTTAAGCCGCCGAAGATCACAGCCGGGAGCATCAGCACAAAAAGCACCGGCAAGAGCAAAAGAAGAACCACAACGGCCGCAGCAGGGCCGATGCGGTTCTTTGCTCCTAATAGTGCGCCGATGGCAGTTCCGTATGGCCCGGCAACAGCGCCGCCTTTTGTGGCGCTGCGGATCGCAGCGGCCATGCCGATGGCCTCGTTCGAACCGCTGAGTTTTTGCTCCGCCATCAGTTTTCCTCCTCTTTTGGAATACCCCCTAACCATGTAAAGGCATCGCTTCGCAGATTGCCTTCGGCGTCCAAGTGATAGAGCCAGATATATCCGCCCGATTTGATTTCGACCATATCGCCGAGGGGACTATTTTTTCTGTGTTGGCGGTGCTTTTCTTCTGCCCAATGTGAGCGAATGGATTCCCGCATCATCTGATAGACTGGCGGATCGACCCACTGGCGCGGGAAAAATTTTCCATACCGCCCGCCCTGCGGCTGTGCGAAGCGGATGATGGAATAAAGGGAAATGGCGGTGCCATTGATGGTTACGACAGTTCTCATAATAACCTTCTTTCAGTCGAAAAGTATAAATACAGTACATTCATATTGAACCTCACTCAAAAACCGGCTTACCATGATAGGAAGCCTCTCATACAAGAAAAAAGCTCCTGCCATCCGCAGGAGCAGCCATAGCAATATAACGATATAAAAAGAATGACCCCCGACCGCTTTCGTGTTCAGCAGTCGAGGGTCATTCCGCGTGGAACTTGGGATCTACCATCATTGGTTACCTCTGCTTTCTATGGGATACCGGCATCGGGAAACGCTGCTTGGATCGCTCTCTATGTGAACGCATCTGTGCGATGCCTACCGTAAATGACGTCGCATTTGAGAGAAACTTGGAACGAAACCTTGGATGCCGCTTGTCACAGAACCGTGGGAGAACTTAGCTGTACATCGGACTCACCTTTCTTTCTGTACTTAGAGAATAGCAGAAATCATGCAGGATTGCAATTCGCATCCTGTATGAAATAATACGGGCAAATGTTGTGCGTTCCTCTGATTTTAAGCCTTTGACCTATCTTCGTGTTGACTGCGGGCAATGCCATCATGTATAATAAATGTGTCGTGAGGTGAGATGGCTGTGATTTTTAACAATGAAGAAGCCGCCATGATAGACGGCATGATCGGTACGCTCCTTGGAGGTGCGAACGTCGAGGAAACCGTGCGGAGGGCGTATCAGACCGTCCATCAGCATCTCGCAGAGGGTTTGCTGAATAAGGAAGATCTTTGCCGCATTTCGGCGGCGGCTGATTTCGCAATGAGAAGTCATTTTTGCGAAGCCTGTAACCGTGAAAGCCAGCGTGTGCTGACGACGATCCTTGTCAAAGCGACAGCCTCGGCACATCCATAACCCAGCGCATTGCTTATACAATACGGCAGCGGTCAGTGTGAAAGCTGACCGCTGCCCTTTGCTGTTTAATAACCGGTTTTAGGGAGCGCAGGAGTATTCCACAGCCGCAGAACAAGCGTCACCCAGCTTGCCTGCGCGGTCTGCCAGGTACCCTGATACTTGCCGCCCACGTCGGCGCGGTTGACCATCTGGTAGCCATTGACGGCATTTCCATTGACCATTACGCTCAGCGTGGGATCAGCGGTAGACTGGAAGCCGACCGGCACTGTGCCGAAATCAAAGTAAATATCGGTCACGACCTCGCCCGCCTGCATGGGGATCGCGTTGAGCGCGAAGCTGTAATTGTTGCTGGTGAGCAGATTGCTTGCCAACACCTGATAGCTCGCGTTGTAGTTGGTCTTGTAAAGGATGCGGTAGTTGAGCCGTGCGCTGTAGGTGCCTGTGGTCAGCGTCGTGGCCCTCGCCACGTCGTAGGGGATCTTATCGTGCCAGAAGAAGGACTCCAGCGGCACGTTGGAGGTGTTGGCAACCGTCAAATCATAGCGCATGGACTGCCCCGCCATGACCTGCGCGTTGCCGCGCTTGGTGATGGTAACGCCGAGGCTGGAGGGCTTATCGTAGGCCGACAGCTTGATGATCTGCCCGGGATATTCCAGCGTGACGTCATGCACGGTGGGATCAAGCTGCCAATAAGCGGACGCCGTGACCTCGCGGAGCTGATAGCGCGTCAGCGGCAGCGGCTTGCTTGCCGCGACGCCGCGGGCGTCGGTCGTAATGTAGTCTACCACCTTGCCGCTGCGGGCGTTGACGATCTCGTAGACAGCGCCCTTGAGGGGCGTACCTGCGGCGGTGCCGGTGACCTCGTTGTACTCAGCGGCGTACTTGATGATCTGGATCTGTCCGGTAATGGGCGTATTCTCCCATTCGATCTCGGTCGTCTTGCCCGCCGTCACGTAGACGGTTTTGAGCTGAGTGTCCACATTGTAGCCATCGTTTTCAAGCTCGCGGAGGTAATAACGGCCGGAAGTGGCAAGATCGTTGATATACACCCAGCCATCCTGGTCGGACTCGTATTGCCCGATGGGGTTCTTATCGCTGTCATAGAGCAGGAAGGTCACGCCATAAATGCCTTCGCCAGTGGTGCTGTCGATTTTGTGGATCAAAATACCGGACAGCGCCTTATTCTTGATCGTCAGCGTGGTCGTCCTGCCGTCCTTGACCTCGAAGTAGGTGGGGGTGTCGTCGAGCTTGTAGCCCTCCGCTGCTTCGATCTCGACGGCGTAGTACGCGCCATCTTCGAGGGAGCGGAACACGCGGCCATTGCGGTCGGTCGTCACGGTATCCACCAGCGCGTCGTCCGCCTTGCGGATCTCAAAGGTGGTGTTGGGGATGCGCTGAGAGGTCTTGTCGGCATTGACCTTGATGATCTCCACGCCGCCGATGGGGGTGTTGTAAAAATAGAGGGACTGCGTATCGTTGGGATTCACTACCACGGTCTGCGTGCGCGTATTTTCGTCGATGGTGTAGCCGTCAATGGACTTTTCCTCTGTCACGACCAGCGTGCCGGTGGCGTCCTTGAGGATGATCTGCCCGTTTTCATCTGTGTAGTACAAACCGTTGGAGCTGATCTTGCCGTTCTCGTCGGGAACAAATTCGCCGGTTGCGGTGGTGATCTTGAAGGTAACGCCTTCAAGCGGCGTCTTGCGGTCCAGCGAGGACAGCTTGTTAATGACAAGCGCGCCCTGCCGCTCGTTCCAGAAAGTCAGGCGCTGGGGCGATTTGCTCTGGTCGATCTTAATGCTCTGCGGCGTTCCATCCAACACGAAGCCGTCCACGGTCTTGACCTCTTTTGCGGTGATGGCCTGTCCGTCCGTCAGCCCGTCAATGACGATCTGCCCCGCGGCGTCAGTGGTGTAATAGCCGTTGTTGGGGCCGACAACTGCGCCGGAGGAGTCCGTCACAAGGAACTGTACGCCGGAGAGCGGTTCATTTTTCGTACCGGAAATGTACTTCTGCAAAATAAGCGTCGTAGTGGGCTTGTTGTAGAACGTAAGCGTCTGTGTATCGTTTGCACGGACCTCGACGGTCTGCGTGCGGGTAGCCTCGTCGATGGTGTAGCCCTCGATGGTTTGTTCCTCCGTCACAACGACGGTGCCGACGATGCCGGAGAGCGTAATTTGCCCGTTCTTATCCGTGCGATAAACGCCCTTGCTCGACAGCGCGCCGTTATCAACAAAGCTGCCGTCCGCATAGGTGATCTTGAATTGCACACCCTCCAGCGGCTTTTTCGTCACGCTGTCGAGCTTATTGATGATAAGGCCGCCCTTCGGCGCATTGCGGAACTCCAGCGTCACTGTCTGCCCCGCTTTCACGGTCGCGGTCTGCGGGGCGTCGTCGAGCACATAGCCATCCTTTGCACGGGTCTCCTTGACAACAAGCGTCGTGCCGGGAGCGATACCGCTGACGGTAAAGCTGCCCGTGCTGTCCGTCACAAATTTGCCGTTGGCGTCGCCCATCACAGTTCCGTCCGAGGTCGTCACGAGAAATTCCACGTCGGAAAGAGGTCCATGCGTCACGCTGTCGATCTTTTTGACCAGCAGGCTGCCCTTGGGCGAGTTGCCGAAGTAAAGCTGCACCACGTCCTGCGTCTTGCCGCTGATATAGGCCGTCTGCGGCGCGGTGTCGATGACGTGGCCGCTGTCGCTTGCAAGCTCCTCGACGATGTAGGTTCCCGCTTTCAAGCTGGTCACGGTAAAGCTGCCGTTGGTGGAGGTCTTATAGGTGCCGATGACCGTGCCGCCCGTGCCGCTGGCGCCGGTGAGGTACTTCACTTGGAATACGGCATTGCTCACCGCTTCACCGGTCACGCTGTCGTACTTCCACACCACCAGCGCGGAAAGCGGTACGTTCTCAAAGGTCAGCACTTTACTTGTGCCGGACTGGATATAGACTTCCTGTGTGGCTTCCTTGATAGAGTACCCCGTGGGCGGTTCCTGTTCCGTCACCTTGTACCAGCCGTCCCGCAGGCCGGTGAGTTGGAACTGACCGTTCTCGTCGGTATAGAAAGTGCCGAGGTCGTTGATCTCTCCGCTGCCGGTATTGTTGCTCGCGTAGATCACCTGAAATTTCGCACTTTTGAGCGGATCGCCGGTCACGCTGTCGATCTTATTCACCGTCAGGCTGGGCTTCTGATGATTTTCAAAATAAACGGTGTGGTCGCGGTTGGGGTAGAGCGTGGCGAGCTGCGCGGGCGCGTCCAGCAGATACGGCGAGGGAACGGACTTTTCCGTGATTTCATACACGCCGGGGAGTAAGTTGCGAAGCTCTGCCTTGCCCTCGCTGTCCGTTCTGATCTGATCGACGCTGTGGCCGTCCGCGGCGCGGACCTCAAACACGGTGCCCACAATGGGCTTGCCGGTATCGGCGTCGTGCTTATAGACGGTGAGGTTGGGCCTCACGGCGTTTTGAAGAACCTTTGCGCTCGTCTTTCCCGCGAACAGCTCAATGTGGTATTCCTTTGTATCAAGGATGTGGCCGCTCACGGTGGAGATCTCCCGAAGCGACCATGTACCGGGCGTCAGGCCCTCCCACAAGATCTCGCCCGCCGTATCGGTCGTGCGGTCGAGGTAATAGCTCCCGTCCTCGATCCTGCTCAGCCGGAACGAGACGCCCGCAAGCGGCGTTCCGTCCGCGCTGAGCTTCTTCAAATAGAGCGAGGGCAGGACCGAATTGGTGAATACAAACTCGGCGTTCTCATTGGGCTTTAACTCGATGATGCGCTGCGCGTCGTCGATAACGTAGCCCTCGCAGGCTTTCTCCGTTACCACATACGCGCCGGTTGGGAGACCGGACAAGTCGATCTCGCCGCGCTCGTTCGTCAGCAGCTCCACGGGG
>CAVHYW010000022.1:0-37114 GCA_963640475.1 bacterium
GGATCAGCCCCCTGCGTCCCTCGGTCTCTCCTACTTCCGCGAGGAACGCTGACCCCAATATAAAAAGAGTAGGCCGCTTGCGGCCTGCTCTTTTTTCCTACCCATTTTCTGATGAAGGAGCATACGATATGTCTACCCTGCTGCTGAAAAATATCGCGCAGCTGGTCACCTGCGACGACAATGACCGGCTGCTGAAAAACGTTGACCTCTACTGTGAGGACGGCTTTATCAAGGCCATCGGCCCCGATCTGGCCGTTACCGCCGACGAGACTATCGACGCCAGCCACATGCTGTGCTATCCCGGACTGGTAAACACCCACCACCACCTGTATCAGGTGTTCTCCCGCAATCTGCCGCAGGTGCAGAATATGGAGCTGTTTGACTGGCTCAAGACCCTGTACGAGATCTGGAAGAACCTGGACGAGGACGTGATCCGCCTGTCCAGCCTGACCGGTATGGGCGAGCTGATGAAGCACGGCTGCACCACCTGCTTTGACCACCACTATGTGTTCCCCGCCGGGGCGGGCGACCTGCTGGGCGCACAGCTGGCGGCGGCACAGGAGCTGGGCATCCGCATGTACCTGAGCCGGGGCAGCATGGACTTGAGCGTCAAGGACGGCGGACTGCCGCCGGACAGCGTGGTGCAGACGGTGGACGAGATCATGGCCGACTCCGTCCGCTGCATCGAAAAGTACCACGATCCCGCCTACGGCTCTATGCACCGTGTGGCGCTGGCGCCCTGCTCCCCCTTCTCCGTGTCGGCGGAGCTGCTGCGGCAGAGCGCCATTCTGGCCCGTCAGTACCACGTCCGGCTCCACACCCACCTGTGCGAGACCAAGGACGAGGAGAACTTTATGCTGGCACGGGAGGGTGTCCGCCCGCTGGCCTATATGGAGCGGCTGGGCTGGATCGGCGACGACGTGTGGTTCGCCCACGGCATCCACTTCAACGACCAGGAGCTGCGCCTGCTGGCGGACACCGGCACCGGCGTGGCCCACTGCCCCATCAGCAACATGAAGCTCTCCAGCGGCATCGCCCGTATCCCGGAGATGCTGAAGCTGGGCGTCCCTGTGGGCCTTGCGGTGGACGGCAGCGCCAGCAACGACGGCTCCAGCCTTATGGAGGAGCTGCGGGTGGCCTTCCTGCTGCACCGGCTCAACTCCAGCAAGGCCGCACCCGGCGGCTACGACATCCTGAAAATGGCCACACGGGGCAGCGCCCGTCTGCTGGGCCGGGATGATATCGGCCAGCTGGCGGTAGGCAAATGCGCCGACCTGTTCCTGATCGACAGCCGCCGTCTGGAGCTGGTAGGCTCCTGCTTCGACGCCAAGTCCGTACTGGGTACGGTAGGCGTCCGGGGCCCGGTGGACTACACGGTGGTACAGGGCCGCGTCACCGTCCGTCAGGGCCGTCTGGCCACGGTGGATGAAGGCCGCGTGGCGGAGGACGCCAACCGCAAGTGCAAGGCGTATCTGGAAATGTAAAAATTACCGCAGGGTTGACACACGGTCAGCCCTGCGGTATGTTATGTATGTGCAGGATATATGCTCATTCCAGCTCGCTGCGGTTGTCGGCCATGGTCTTGGCAAACAGCTCCGCGCTACTGGGCGGCGTATAGGTGATGGCGTTGGCACCCGCCCGGATGGTGGCGGTAATGCTCTCCTCCGTCGGCCCGCCGGTGGCGATGATGGGCAGCTCCGGGTACTTCGCCCGCAAAGCCGCCACGATCTCCGGCGTCCTTGCCGCGCCGGACACATTCACGAAGTCCACGCCTGCCGCCAGATACGGCTCGATGTCCATTTTCTCCGAGATCACCGTATATACCACCGGGATCTCCACCGCCTCCTTGATGGCGCGGATGGTGTCCACACCGATCTTGCTGTTGCACACCACGCCGTAAGCGCCCTGATGCTCCACATAGGCCGCCATGCTGGCGCTGCGAACGCCGTTGGTAAGTCCGCCGCCCACGCCGCAGAACACCGGCACCTCGGAGATGCCAATGATGGCCTGGGTGATGCTGGGCTGGGGCGTGAAGGGATACACGGCGATCACCGCGTCGGCGTTGATGTTCTTGATGATGGCCACGTCCGTGGAGAACACCAGCGACTTGATGCGGCGGCCAAACACCCGGATGCCGCTGCACTCGCTGATGCATCGGGGCACCGACAGCGTATGCTTGCGCAGGTTCCCCTCGTAAACGGGCACATATTTTCTTACCATGCTGCTGCTCCTTTCCTGAGATCATCTTCCTGTTCCAGATTATAGCATGGCTTCCGTTTTCTGTAAATAGACACTCCGCTCAATATGTCTAAAATTCAACTTTTATTCATACTTATGTTACGTTTTTGTTAAGTTGAGGTGTATTTTATGTCTGTTTCTGTCGTTTTGGGTGATATCACGCTTTCCCGTGTGGACGCCATTGTCAACGCCGCCAACTGCTCCCTTCTGGGCGGCAGCGGCGTGGATGGCGCCATTCACCGGGCCGCCGGGCCGGAACTGCTGGCGGAGTGCCGGACGCTGGGCGGCTGCGAGACGGGACAGGCCAAGATCACCGCTGCCTATCGCCTGCCCTGCCAATATGTGATCCACACCCCCGGCCCTATCTGGCGGGGCGGCGGGCATAACGAGGCGGCGCTGCTGGGTTCCTGCTACCGCGCCTGTCTGGCGCTGGCGTGGGAGCATGGCTGCCGCAGCGTGGATTTCCCCTCCATCTCCACCGGAGTGTACGGCTATCCTCTGCCGCAGGCGGCTCACATCGCCCTGCGGGAGCTGGTGACCTTCGACCGCACCCATGAGGGCATGACCCTGCGTATGGTGTGCCACACGCAGGAGACTCTTCACGCCTATCAGGTGGACTGGAACATGTTCTATCAGGAGACGAAACCACATGAGGACTAAGCTGGCGAAAAATCTTACGATTACATTGCCATATAAAAAGGCCGGTGCGTTGCACCGGCCTTTTCTCTCAGATCTTGACAAGCTCATACTCTCTTGTGCCGAGACCCAGCTTCTCGCCGTGCTCCAGACAGCTGCGCCAATCCGTGTCGGGATGGATGCGCTGGAAGTGGTCATGGGCGTGCTCATGATCCTCCGGGCAGTCCGCCGCGCTGCCATGCAGGGGCGTCTGGGCGTTTACCGCGTCGATGCAGGCCATGTCCAGCGCCACGGGATCGAAGGAGGCGAACATGCCCACGTTGGGCACAATGGCCATGTCGTTCTCGCTGTGGCAGTCGCAGTTGGGGGACACGTCGATGACCAGAGAGATGTGGAAGCAGGGACGGCCATCCACCACCGCCTTGGTGTACTCCGCGATCTTGCGGTTCAGGTTGCTGGTGGATTCATCCCAGTTGATCTGCACCGCGTTCTTGGGACAGACGGCGATGCAGCGGCCGCAGCCCACGCACTTGTCATGGTCGATGGCAGCCTTTTTGTCGGTGATGACGGGTGCGCCGTGGGCGCAGATCTTGCGGCACTGGCCGCAGCCCACGCACAGCTTCTGGTTCACATGGGGCTTGCCGGCGTTGTGCTGCTCCATCTTACCGGCCCGGCTGCCGCAGCCCATGCCGATGTTCTTCAGGCAGCCGCCGTAGCCCGCCGTCTCGTGGCCCTTGAAGTGGGTCAGGGAGATGAACACATCCGCATCCATGACGGCCCGGCCGATCTTGGCGTTCTTCACATATTCACCGCCCGCCACAGGCACCTCCACCTCGTCGTTGCCCTTCAGGCCGTCGGCAATGATGATCTGACAGCCGGTGGTCATGTAGTTGAAGCCGTTGACCATGGCGCTGTCCATGTGATCCAGCGCGTTCTTCCGGCCGCCCACGTACAGGGTGTTGCAGTCGGTCAGGAAGGGCTTGCCGCCCCGCTCCTTCACAAAGTCCGCCACGGTCTTGGCCCAGTTGGGCCGCAGATAGGCCAGATTGCCCGGCTCACCGAAATGCAGCTTAATGGCCACAAACTTCTCGTTGAAATCAATATCACCCATCCCCGCCGTTTTCATCAGGCGCGTCAGCTTTTGCTGCAAATTCTCATGATAATCGGCACGCAGATCGGCAAAATAAACCTTAGAAGCCATAATTTTGTTGTCCTTTCTCCGTTTTGAGTTCATATAGGATAATGTCGATATAGTCTATCATATTTTTCTCTGTTATGCTATACTATATTTCAACAAATTTTGAGAGGAGACCTGTCCATGCGTATTCTGACGCTGCCCATCACGCCGGAGCTGTCCGGCCAGACGGTCAGGCATCTGCTGAGGCAGGAGCTGGGCCTGTCCTCCTCGCTAATGAAGTCCCTCAAGTGGCGGGAGAACGCCATTTTGCTGAACGGCAGCCCCGTCACCGTCCGTGCCGTCGTCCACGAGGGCGACGTGCTGACGACAGATGTGTCCGACCCGCCCGCGGAAAGCCCCGTCGTTCCAGTGGACTATCCGCTGGACGTGCTGTGGGAGGACGAGGATCTGCTGATCCTCAACAAGCCCGCCGGGATCACCGTCCACTCGGCGGCGCTGACGGAGGAGACCGTCACCGTGGCGGGCGCGGTGGCCCACTATCTGGGCTGCGATACCTTCCACCCTGTCAACCGGCTGGATCGGGGCGTCACCGGCGTGATGGTGGCGGCCAAAAACGGCTACATGCACCAGCGGTGCATGGCCATCCTCCACACCGACGACTTCCGCCGGGAGTATCGGGGCATCTGCGACGGCGTACCCCAGCCGCCCACCGGGACTATCGACCTGCCCATCAGCCGTCAGCCGGGGTCGCTGCTCAAGCGCAGCATCGATCCGGATGGCCTGCCCTCCCGGACGGAATATGAGGTTTTGTCCGTATCCCATGGCCGCGCCCTGCTGCGGCTGCGGCCCATCACCGGCCGCACTCACCAGCTGCGGCTCCACATGACGGCTATTGGCTGTCCCCTCACCGGTGATTGGCTCTACGGCGCGGAGGACAAGTCCCTCATCGCCCGCCCAGCCCTTCACAGCTACGAGCTGTGGCTGCGGCATCCGCTGACGAAGGAAACGCTCCACATTGTCGCGCCGCTGCCGGAGGATATGGGGAGGTTGATATAAGCACGGCGCGGTATCGCACGGCGGCATGTGGTCATGCCGCCCTACGAAATGTTTTCCCATACCGCACCGTAGGGCGGGGTGACTACACCCCGCCGCCCCCTACACACCATTTATTGATACCCTCCCCATGAAAAAAGACGGCTGACGCCGTCTTTTTTTCTTATAGGTCAACTCTTTCATACAACTCCGCCGCTTTCCGGAAGGTCAGCAGCATGCCCACCGCATATACCACTGCACTGACAATCAGCACCGGCAGCAGCCGCAGCTGGGTGGCGGCGTCCAGATCGTCCAGCCAGCCCAGCCCCGGAAAATGGGGCAGCGCCTCGCACACGATCATCAGCAGCGTCACGGGGATCAACGCCTTGACGAAGGCCACGCCCACCTTATAGCCGCTGCGGTAGAAGGAGGTCAGGAACACCGCGTTGAACACCGCGTACATCAGAAAACCCGCCGCGAACAGCGCCAGATTGGGGTCCATGCCCACCAGATTGTCCTTTCCCGGCTGCAGGCGCACCGCCAGCAGCGCACAGGGCACCAGCACCGCCAGCGACAGCAGCTCTACCAGCGCCACCAGCACGCAGCCCGCCTTCACCGTGTCCCGCTTGGGCACCGGCAGGATGGCGGAATAGTAGATATCCTTCTGCTCCCGGACGTTCAGGAACGTGAAGAACAAGCCCAGCATCACATAGAAAAAGATGATGGTATAGGGATAGTTGGGGATCAGCACCATGATGCCGAACAGGCAGAACACCGGCGTCATGGGGTGGCACACCAGCCGCAGCTGCTTATATAATAGCGCTGTCATCCAGTCCCCTCCTCTCCACGGAAACGATGATATCCTCCAGCGTGGCGCCCCGGTCGGCGTAGGCCGCCATAAACTCCGCCACGGTGGAGCTATGGAAAATTTCGCCATCCTTGATAAAGGTGATATGGCTGGCGCACTTCTCCAGATCGGACGTAATGTGGGTGGAGAACAGGAGGCTCCGCTGGCCGTCCGCCACGATGGCCCGGAACAGCTCCACCAGCTCGTCACGGGACACCGGGTCAAGGCCGCTGGTGGGTTCGTCCAGGATCAGCAGCTTCGCGTTATGGCTCAGCGCCAGCGCCAGCAGATATTTCACCTTCATACCGCTGGACAGCTGATCCACCCGCTTGCCCTCGTCGATGCGGAACAGCTCCAGATAGTGCCGGTATTTCGTCTCGTCCCAGTTGCTGTAAAACCGCCGGGTCACGTCGGTGATAGTTTTGACCTTCTTCTTGGGATAGAAGTCGATGCCGCCCAGCACCACACCGATCTGCTCCTTGAACGCCCGCTCATTCTGCCGCACGTCCTGCCCGAAAAAGCAGACGTCGCCGCTGTCAGGGTGTACCAGTCCCAGAATGGATTTCAGCGTGGTGGATTTGCCCGCGCCGTTGCGGCCGATGAAGCCCACCACCGCGCCCTGCGGCACGTCGAAGGACACATCCTTCAGCGTAAAGGCGGGGTAGGTCTTGGAAAGGCCCCGTACCTCCAATGCGTTCATTCCTCGTCCTCCCCATCCTCAGGGATGCCGTCAAAGACCTGCTTCAGCATGGGGTGCAGCTTCTCCGGCGTCTGTAAGGCAATGCCACGCTTTTTGTCCGCCAGCAGCACCAGCATATCCCCAGGCTCGATGCCGAACATCTCCCGGGCCTCCTTGGGGATCACGATCTGGCCCTTGGGCCCTACCCGCACCGAGCTCATATAGTGCCGGTCATCCCGTCTTGTGCTTTTCATGGTATCACTCCGTTTCAAAAGTATAACTTTTCTTACTTTTTGTACATTTTAGCACGACCATCTGCCGTTGTCAAGAAAAAAGCAAGGCTTCCTTGTGGAAGCCTTGCCGTAAGTATTCAGTTCCGGGAGCATTTCTCCGCGTCGATGGCCAGCACCACCATCAGCGCGTACAGGGCGTCCCGCTCATCCGCCACATCGATCACATAGGTGTCCGTCCAGTGGAACAGCTCCTTGGACACGGCGGCCACCTGACGGCCCGCGCCGTCCAGAATGGTGTAGTCCCACTCCATAAAGCTGCCCTCCACCCGCCAGCCGTTGTAGTCCAGCGTGAACGCGGGCCGCAGGAAGGTGAACTCCTTGCGGATCGTCCCCACACATTCGTCGCCCACATACATATCAAACTTCGGCAGGAAGGTGAACACCTGCTGCTTCACGGTGGCAATATGGCGGCCCTGGGGATCAAGAATGTGGAGACAATGGCCCCATGCCAGCTTGCCCTCCACGGTATACGCCACGGCGCCGGTCTCCTCGCCGCCGTTCATGTAATAGATATCGTAGCTGTCGAACCATGAGAACATCCGCTGCTTGAAATATAGCTTCATGGGATCGCTCCTCTCGTTTGATGCCTCTATTGTAGCAGAATTTGCGAACCAGCGCAAGTGGGGTGCCCTTGCCAAGCCCCGTGATTTCTGGTATAGTAGACCCACCAAACAGAAGGAGCGACAACGATGGATCTTTGCGACCGCCGGGAGATACAGGCGCTTTTGGAGCGCCACGGTTTCCGTTTTTCCAAGGCCATGGGCCAGAATTTTCTCATCGAGGGCTGGGTGCCCCGTGATATCGCCGCCGCCAGCGGCGCGGATGAACACACCGGTGTGCTGGAGATCGGCCCCGGCATCGGCCCGCTGACGGCCCAGCTGGTGCGCCGGGCGGGCAAGGTGGTGTCGGTGGAGCTGGACGAGCGGCTCTATCCCGTGCTGCGGGAGACCATGGCGAACGCTGATAACTTCACCCTGATCGAGGGCGACGCCATGAAACTGGACTTTCCGCAGGTGATCCGGGAGCATTTCGCCGGACTGCGGCCCATTCTGTGCGCCAACCTGCCCTATAACATCACCACCCCCGTGCTGACCAAGTGCGTAGAGAGCCGCTGCTTCGACAGTCTCACCGTCCTGATCCAGAAGGAGGTGGCGGAGCGCATCTGCGCCCGGGCCGGAACGGCGGAGTACGGCGCGTTCACCGTGCTGATGCAGTACTACACCGCGCCGGAGCTGCTGTTTACCGTGCCGCCCACCTGCTTCCTGCCGGCCCCCAAGGTCACCTCTGCCGTCATCCACTGTCCCGTGCGGAAAGCGCCGCCGGTGGAGGTGGTGTCCGAGGCCGCCCTGTGGCGGACGGTGAAGGCCGCCTTCGCCCTGCGGCGGAAAACGCTGGTGAACTCTTTGCAAACCGGCTATCAGCTGCCCAAGGAGCAGCTGACGGAGATCGTCACCGCCTGCGGCTTGCCCGCCACTGTCCGCGGCGAGCGTCTGACGCTTCAGGACTTCGCCGTCCTGACCAACGCGCTGGCTGCGGCGGAGCAGGAAAAATAAGCCATCGTTTACAAAACCTTTACCCATTATTAACAGAAAGCATGGTATACTGGAAGCCAGATATTATGACGAAATGAGTGACGCCTTCTGGAACTGAACCGAAAAACCATACGCAATATCCTGCTGATCGCCTGCGGCATCACGTTGGTGTGGTGGCTGGTGAACCACTTCGATCTGCTGCTGAAGATCCTGGACACCGTTCTGGGTATCCTGTCCCCCATCCTTATCGGCCTGATCCTCGCCTTTGTGCTGAATCTGCTGCTGTCGCCGCTGGAGCGGCTGTGGGACAAGCTGTTTCTGAAGGAAAACAGCAGGCCCATCGTAAAAAAGCTGCGGCGGCCCATCTGTCTGCTGCTGAGCTTTCTCATTGTGCTGGGCGTGATCTTCGCTGTATGCTTCGTGGTGATCCCCAAGCTGGGCAGCACGGTGGTGGATATGGTGAATACCATCTCCGCCTATGTCAAAACGCTGGATGTGCGGTATGACGACCTGCGCGCCACGCTGGAGCAATACGCCATCACTCTGCCGGAGATCGACCTCGGCAAGAACGACCTGCTGACCAAGATCACCGACCTGCTGGCCAAGGGCGGCTCGGCCCTGCTGAATACCACCATCAGCGTCACCACATCAGTGCTGTCGGCGGTGGTGAATCTGCTGATGGGCGTGGTGTTCTCCGTATACATTCTGGCCCAGAAGGAGACGCTGGGCCGCCAGATCAAGCGGCTGCTGTATACCCTGTTTCCGGAAAAGCGGGTCACGCCGTTTCTGGCGTTCCTCAGCCGGGCCAGCCGCACCTTCTCCCAGTTCGTCACCGGCCAGACCATCGAGGCCGTCATTCTGGGCACGCTGGTGCTTCTTGGCATGCTGATCCTCCGCCTGCCCTTCGCACCGGTCATTGCCGTGCTGGTAGGCGTTACCGCGCTGATCCCTATTCTCGGCTCGTGGATCGGCGCTATCGTAGGCGCGCTGCTGATCCTGCCGTCGTCGTTCATGCAGGCCATCTGGTTCGTGGTGTTCCTGATCGTCCTGCAGCAGATTGAGGGCAATCTGATCTATCCCCATGTGGTGGGTAAATCCGTGGGCCTGCCGGGTATCTGGGTGTTCTTCGCCGTTATTGTGGGCAGCGGTCTGGGCGGTATCGCCGGTATGCTGCTGGGTGTCCCCGTCTGCGCCGTGATCTATGACGAGGTGCGCCGCGCCATGCGTAAAAAGGAAGCGGCACTGGCGGACGTACAGGACGACACTCCCACCCCATAACATGTTTGAAATCGGTATGCCGCCGAGAGCGGTACACCTCAGTTCTTCACTTTTCTCTCTTATCTCTTCACTCAAAAAAGCCGCCCCAAAAGGGCGGCTTTTTTGCTCCGGTGGGGCAAACTTGACAAATTTTGCCGAAACTGATATACTTTGTGGCGTATTTTTCCATTTCGGCCCCACTTTCGGTTTACCGCAGCGGCCAAATGGATATCATCGAGGTATTATGAAAGAACGATTGCAACAACTTTGGCCCAACATCAAGTTCGCATGGCGCTGCATGAGGGACAATCTCCGCATCTTCGGCGAGATGGACGAGGTACGGGCCTTAAAGCGAGCCTTTCGGGTGTTCTGGTGGCGTCTGGGCGACGTATTCGCCCTGATCGGACGTCTGCTGTGGGCATGGTTCCTCAACACCCGCATGGTGCGCTCCGCCAGAGCATGGTGGCAGCGGACGAAAAAGGCCGTGTGGGAGCTGCCCCAGTACCAGTTCCTGCGCCGCTTCTTCGGCAAACTGAAGGCCAACTCCTGGCTGCGCTGGCTGGTATTCGGCGGCTTCGCCGTGCTGATCTCTCTGCCGTGGTGCCTGTCGGACACCACCAGCGAGACGTACACCTATCTGGTGGTCACCGACGAGATCACCGAGGTGGTGGACGGCTATCCCGATTTCACCTATGAGAGCGACACCCTGCGGGTACTGGAATACACCGGCGGCGACGCCCAGATCATCCTGTCCGCCGGACAGGACGTGCTGATCCGCCACGGGGACGAGCTGCTGTCGGTGGAGTCCTATCACGAAACGGTGCAGAACCTTCTGGAGCGCTATGACATCCATGTGGGCAAGGACGAGATGATCGGCGTCAACAATACCGGCCTCAAGACCCTGATCCACATCAGCGACGAGCTGCGCTGCCGTCGCCGGGAGACCACGGTGGACACCTACAAAACCAAGGTGCTGTATGACTATCTGCTGCCCTACGGCGAGCATGTGATATTGCAGGAGGGCACCCCCGGCACCACCACCGACACCTATGACGACGTATACCGCAGCGGCGAGATGGTCAATACCGTGCTGGTGGATCGCAGCGACAGCACCGCCCGTGCACAGATCATCGTCTATGGCCGTCTGGTAAAGGAAGTGGAGCAGGATGACCGTATCGAGCGCGATGTGCCCTACGGCGGCGGACGCTCCGGCGGCTATCTGGTGTTCAAGTCCGGTTACAGCATGACCTATTATGACAAGCTCGTCTGCAACTCCACCGCCTATTACAGCGGCGGCGAAAAGGGCGCGGCATGGACCACCGCCACCGGCCACGCGGTGGGACTGGGCATCATTGCCGCCGATCCCAAGACCTTCCCCTACCACTCCCGAAT
Source organism: bacterium (assembly GCA_963640475.1). Classification (GTDB taxonomy): domain Bacteria; phylum Bacillota; class Clostridia; order Oscillospirales; family Oscillospiraceae; genus Vescimonas. The sequence continues at coordinate 11,045 of CAVHYW010000022.1, forward strand.
GTTCATCCAGTCCTATGGCATGGGACAGGTAGAGGACACCGGCGGCATGAAGGGCAACGTGATCGACGTGTGGTTCCCCAGCTACGCGGACTGCGTGTCGTGGGGCCGCCGCAACGTGACCGTCTGGCTGCTGGACTGAAAGATTGATAAAAAGAGTGAGTTCCGAAAGGAACTCACTCTTTTTATCGCCTGTCTGCCACCACATCCCACGCCGCTGTCTCCGGCAGCAGCGCCGCCAGCGTCTCCGGCGCGGCGGCAAGCTGAACCTTCTGCTGATGGGTCAGATGCTTCTTGATGGCGTATTCCACTCTGGCCGCCGTGGACTTATCACCGCAGCGCCACACCGCCGCGATGGCCTCCGGCGGATAGGAGCGGGTAAATTTCGCGCCCTTGCCCGACAGATGCTGCCGGTAGCGCTTTTCCACATCCGCCGCCAGCCCCGTATAATACACGCCGCCCCGGCATAGGAGCATATATACAAAATACATCTGCCGTCTCCCCTTTTCGCCCTATTTTACCGGAATTTCCTTGCAATTACAACCGCTGTGTGATAAAATTTTTGGTTGAAATATGTGCAAGAAGGAGCCTTTTATGGAGCTTTTTGATTACTATCTGCGGTACATGACCGAACTGCTGGAGGGCAAACGCCCCGCGCCGGAGGGCATCACCCTGACGGCGGAGGACGAGGAAGGCCGCACCCGCCAGATCACGGAGCAGTTGGCCGCCATGGGGGCGGCGGACTTCGTCCGGGCCTGCGCGGCGCAGGACGGCGAGACGCTGCCGGAGGAGCTGTTCAGCGGTGACAGCAGCATGGCAGGCTTTCAGGCGTTTCTGAAAAGCGCCCAGCAGACGGAAGAACCTGCTCCCCAGCCGGAGACTTCCAACAAGCCTGACCCCGACGCGGGCAAGCACGCCTTCGAGGTGTTTCTGGACTGCGTGGCCATGGACGACGGACTGGTGCAGTATCTCATCGACGTGCTGAAGCGCCGGGACTGGAAGGAGTTCTACAAGCTGAGCCAGATCACCACCCGCATGGATCTTGACCCGGAGGAATTCCTCTACTGGCTGGGGCATCGGGAGGATTATGCCGATGACGAGGAACGCTCCTGCGCCGTCATCATGGACAGCTGTCTGGAACGGCTGATGAACGAGGGCAAGCTGGAGCTGGCGGCGGCGCTGCTCAGCGGCGACCAGACCACCTTCGACCGCTTCCGCTGCGACGCGCCGGAGCTGGTACACCTGCCCCAAGCCACCTACGAGTGGTTCAGCCGCCACTATCTGGATCGGGACTACCCCATCCGGGTGCTGATGAAATGGAACGGCGTCACCTTCCCGGAAGAACGCCAGTAAGGAGGCAGAACATGACCACCAATGAACTGTACGCCCAGATGGGCGTTTCCCAGCGGGTGCTGGATTTCGGCGCGGCGGTGCTGGCGGAGATCGCGCCCCAGTTCGCCCATATCGACGCCGTGGCCGAGCACAATCAGGCCAAGGTGATACAGGCCATGCAGGAGAACCGCTTGGCCGCCATGCACTTCAACCCCTCCACCGGCTACGGCTACGACGACGACGGCCGGGACAATCTGGAGCGTATTTATGCCCGTATCTTCGGCACCGAGGCGGCGCTGGTGCGGCCCCAGATCACCTGCGGCACCCACGCGCTGGCGCTGGCGCTGGCGGCCAACCTGCTGCCGGGTGACGAGCTGCTGTCTCCGGTAGGCGCGCCCTACGACACGCTGGCAGGCGTCATCGGCACGCGGCCTACCCCCGGCTCGCTGGCGGAGTACGGCGTCAGCTACCGGCAGGTGGAGCTGCTGGAGGGCGGTGCCTTCGACTATGACGGCATCCGCGCCGCCATCAACGACAAGACCAAGCTCATCACCATCCAGCGCTCCAAGGGCTACGCCACCCGCCCCAGCTACTCCGTGGCCCAGATTGGTGAGCTGATCGCCTTCTGCAAGCAGTGCAAGCCGGACGTGATCTGCATGGTGGATAACTGCTACGGCGAGCTCGTGGAGACCGACGAGCCTACCAACGTGGGGGCGGACATGGCCGTGGGCAGTCTTATCAAGAATCTGGGCGGCGGACTGGCTCCCACCGGCGGCTACATCTGCGGCCGTCAGGACCTGATCGACCGCTGCGCTTATCGCCTGACCGCGCCCGGTCTGGGCCGGGAGGTGGGTGCGAATCTGGGCGTGCTGCCCTCCTTCTATCAAGGTCTGTTTCTGGCCCCCACGGTGGTGTCCTCCGCCGTGAAGGGCGCGGTGTTCGCCGCCGCCTGCTATGAAAAGCTTGGCTTCCGTGTGGTGCCCTCCTCCCGCGAGACCCGCCGGGACATCATTCAGGCAGTGGAGCTGAAGAGCCGGGAGGGCATGGTGGCCTTCTGCAAGGGCATTCAGGCCGCCGCGCCGGTGGACAGCTATGTCACGCCGGAGCCGTGGGCCATGCCGGGCTATGACGACGAGGTCATCATGGCGGCGGGCGCGTTCATTCAGGGCGCGTCCATCGAGCTTTCCGCCGACGGCCCCATCCGCGAGCCCTATGCCGTGTATTTTCAGGGCGGCCTGACTTGGTATCACGCCAAGCTGGGCATCCTCATGAGCCTGCAAAACATGCTGGCCGCGGGGTTGATCGAATTATAAGCAAAAAAGAGACTGGCAAAGCCAGTCTCTTTTTTGCTTATTCCGCTTCGCCGGTCACGATACCGTACATGGTCACCAGCAGCTCCTCCGTGACGTTCTCCGACATGCCCAGCGTGTAGCTGACGCCGTCAGTGTGCCACAGGGCGATGCCCTGCCCCTCGTCGGTGAAGTAGCAGGTATAGGGTACATCCTCGGAATCATTGGTGGTCTTTGTCCACTCGTAGTACATGCCGGAGATGTCCCGCACCGTCTGGGTCTTCTGGCCCCGGTAGGTGTAGGTCTGCCCCTGATAAACAAAACTCACCTGCGCCAGCGGCGAATCGCCGTCGATGTAGCTGTACGTCACATCCACCGCCGTGATAGGCACATTCAGCGTGATACCGGTCTTCTCCGCCACCTCTTCGGCGGTGGACTCATGCACCGGGTTAGGCAACTGGCTGACATCGCCGCTCTCCTGAGGCTTTTTCACCGTGCAGGCGGCCAGCGCCAGCACGCAGCAGGCGGCCAAGGCACATACAAGCAGTTTTTTCATAGTGGTAACTTCCTTTCTCTGGAATGACACTCCTTAGACGTGTCTCTCCCGCAAAAGGTTCCCACAGGGGGAAGATTTCTCAACACACAAATTTACAGCAGCTCCGACAGATGGTGGGGCTGCTCCTCGCCCGCCAGCACGCGGCACGCGCCTGCCGCCAGCGCCTCCATCTCGAACTCGCCGGCCATGACCTCCACCGGCGCGATGAAGGACAGCTTCTTCGTCAGATAGTCCACCACATATTTCGAGTGGGCGATGCCGCCGGTGAGGATGATGCGGTCGATCTGTCCGTCAGCTGCCGCCGCCAGCGCGCCAAGGGACTTGGCCGCGCCGTACAGCATGGCGTCGTACACCAGCTTGGCCTTCTCGTCGCCTGCGGCGATACGCTGCTCCACCTCGCGGGCGTCGCTGGTGCCCAGATGGGCCTTCAGGCCGCCCGCGCCACGGACGAACTTCATCAGCTCCTTCTCCGTATACTCGCCGGAGAAACACAGGTGGATCAGGCTCTGGCAGTCCTCGCCGCCGCTGCGCTCCGGAGCGAACATGATCTCGTCGTCACGGACGCCGTCCACCATCTTGCCGCCGATGAACAGCCGCGCCGAAGCACCGCCGCCCAGATGCAGCACGATGAAACGGCACTCCTCCAGCGGCTTATGCATGACCTCCTTGGCGCAGCGGATGGCCATGGCCCGGCAGTTCAGGGCGTGGCCCAGCATATGCCGCTGCAGCATGGGCATGCCGGTGATGCGGGTCACGGGGGTCATCTCGTCCACCGCCACGGGATCGTACACATAGGCGGGGATGCCCTGCTTCTCGGCGATGTGCAGGGCGACGACCGCGCCCAGATTGGAGGCGTGGGCCGCCTCCTTCACGCCGTACAGATAGTCGCACATCTGCTTGTCCACCACGAACGCGCCGGAGGGGCAGGGCGGGATCTGGCCGCCCCGTGCGCACACGGCGTTCAGGCTCTCCGGGGCGATATTTTTCTCCTCCAGCACCTTCTCCACCAGTGCGCGGCGGAAGTCCACCTGATCCATGATCTGAGCAAAGGGGGCAAGCTCCTCGGCGCTGTGGCGCAGCGTCTCCTGAAAGACGCACTGCTCGCCGTCAAAGACGCCCATCTTGGTAGAGGTGGAGCCGGGATTGATGACAAGAATACGATAGCTCATTGGCTTGTTCTCCTTTCGTTTGCTTATTGACCGGTCATGGTCTTCATGACCTGAAATTCCTCCTGATTCAGGGTCTTCATCATAGCCAGACCCTCGTCGATGTCCAGATCGGACACCTGATCGCTGTGGATGACGATGACCCGGTTGGTGCCGCCCTCGGCCAGCACACGCACCGCCTCATAGCCCATACGGGTGGCGATCACGCGGTCCTTGGCGGTGGGGCTGCCGCCCCGCTGGATGTGGCCCAGAATAGTGACGCGGGGGTCGAGACCCAGCTCTGTCCTGATCTGCTCGCCCACCTTCATGGCGCTGACGCAGCCCTCGGCCACCACGATCATGAAGTTGGTCTTGCCCATTAGTCGGGCCTGACGGATCTTCTCGGCCACATGGGCCTCGAAGTCGTACTCCGTCTCCGGCACCAGCACCGCCGTAGCGCCCACGGCAAGGCCCACATACAGCGCCAGATATCCGGCGTGGCGGCCCATGACCTCCACCACGGAGCAGCGCTCATGGGACTGCATGGTGTCCCGCAGCTTGTCGATGCACTCCACCGCCGTGTTGGCGGCGGTATCGAAGCCGATGGTATAATCGGTGCAGACGATATCGTTGTCGATGGTGCCGGGGATGCCCACCACGGAGATGCCCCACTTGCTCAGATCCTGCGCGCCCCGGAAGGTGCCGTCGCCGCCGATGGCCACGATGCCGTCCAGGCCCAGCAGCTTGCAGGTATTATAGGCCTTCTCCTGTCCCGCCTTGGTGCGGAATTCGTCGCTGCGGGCGGTATACAGGATGGTGCCGCCCCGGTTGATGATGCGGCTGACACTGGAGCTGTCCATCTGCACGAAGTCGCCGTTGATGAGGCCCTGCCAGCCACGGCGGATGCCCACCACCTCGATGCCCCGGCTCAGGGCGCTGCGCACCACGGCGCGGATGGCGGCATTCATGCCCGGCGCGTCGCCGCCGGAGGTCAGGACACCGATGCGTTTTACTGCGTTTTCCATAGTACATACACCTCTGTTATCATGAGTTTATGTTTACCATCGATTTTATTCCATGGTATAGTATACCACGGCGGACGGCGCAAGGCAACCGTTGAAATAAGCGCCGACCTGTGCTAAAATAGTGAAAAATATGCGTCAAAGGGAGAGATGACCATGCATCCCCAGTTCGAGGGCCTTACGCCCCAGTGGTTCAAGCGGGCCAACGTATACACCGGTTCCATCGGTGATTTCCGCTACCGCTTCGCCACGGACAAGAAAGAGAACACGCTCCGCGCGTCGGTATACAGTGTCTATTGCTACGAGGTGGCTGACGACGTGGTGGAGGAGACCTTCCCGTGGGACGAGGAGGGCGTAAAAGCCTTACAGCAATGGGTACAGGCAAAATACGAAGCGTTCGCAAAGGAGCACAGTTGATATGGCACAGCATTTTCCCTGCTACTCGGCGGTTTTCCCGCTGCTGCTGAGAGAGCATAACGGCAAGCGGGAGATCCTGCTGCACCGCCGGTATCGCACCGGCTACATGGACGGCAAGTGGGACATTGCCGGCTCCGGCCATGTGGACGAGGACGAGACGGCCCGTCAGGCGCTGGCCCGCGAGTGCCGCGAGGAGCTGGGCATCCGCGTCCGACCGGAGGACGCCGAATTTGCCCACGTCTGCCATCGACTGGGCAAGGAGGGCGACCGTACCTATTATGACCTGTATTTCTTCGTCCATGCCTATGAGGGCACGCCCGCCATCATGGAGCCGGACAAGTGCGACGGTCTGGACTGGTTCCCACTGGACACGCTGCCGGAGGATATGATCGACTTTCGCCGCCTACACATTCATCAGGCGCTGAACGGCGAGGTATACGACGAGCTGTTTTGATAAAAAAAGGAAGGCATCCGAAACGGATGCCTTCCTTTTTGTTATGCGCTCAGTTCTCCCGCAGGGTGCCATCGATGTTGACGGTGACCACCTGCCATGGGATGAATTTTCCGCTGTTTTGCAGGGCAGTCTTAGCGGCGAACTCCAGCCCGCCGCAGCAGGGCACCTCCATCCGCACGATGGTCAGGGAGCGGATGTCGTTGCGGCTGATGATCTCCGTCAGCTTCTCCGTATAGTCCACGCCGTCCAGCTTGGGACAGCCGATGAGACAGACCTTCCCCGCCAGCAGGCGGCTGTGGAAGCCGCCGTAGGTGAAGGCGGAGCAGTCCGCCGCCACCAGCAGCGAAGCACCGTCAAAATACGGAGCCTGCACCGGAGCCAGCTTGATCTGCACCGGCCAGTTGGTCAGCTGCCCCTCCTGCTCGCCGGAGACAGGGGCGGGCTTTTTCTGCTGCATCTGCCGCATGGCCGCGCCGGGACAGCCGGTGTGGACAGGGCGCTCCTTGGCGGCCTTGGCCGCCAGCACGGCAGCCTCGTCATAGGCGGGAGCCTCCCGCTCTTCAAATGTAATGGCGTTGGTATGACAGGCGGGCAGGCAGTCGCCCAGACCGTCACAGTAATGCTCGTGCATCAGCTTCGCCTTACCGTTCACCAGACCGATGGCGCCCTCGTGACAGGCATTGACGCAGGCCCCGCAGCCGTCGCACTTCTCCTCGTCGATATGGATGATCTTGCGGATCATGGACATGACCTCCTCGTTAGATTCTGATGGCAGTATACTCCGCCGCGCGCATTTCGTCTGTTGCATTTATCACACATTTGTCATCTTTCCCTGCCTTTCTCTGACATTGCTGGACAAATGTGTTTTTCTTGTCGTTAAGTGATGCACAATTGCAGGAAATTTTTCGAAAAACGACAGATTCCTGTCACTTTTTCCCAAGAAGAAAAATGTCGTCTCCCGCTGTTTTTTGTTGCAATATACAGCGTGCTATGTTAAAATTAACAATTGGTTAATACTTTTCTTTTTCCTGTTATAAAGAAGTCAAGCCACCGCCGGATACATCCCTGTCGCCGTACAGACGCATGCATTTGGCGGTTATTTGTAAGGATTGGAGTGGAGCGAGAAACAATGATCATGTGTGTGTTTTTGTTCGCCCTGTGGGTGCTGCTCAACGGCAGGATCACCGTGGAGATCTGCCTGTTCGGCGTGGTGATCGCCGGCGCGGTGTACGCCTTCTGCGTATACGCGCTGGGCTATCATCCCAGTCACGAACGGCGGCTTCTGAAGCGGCTGGGCGGCTATGTGGTGTATGTGGCCGTGCTGATCTGGGAGATTATCAAGGCGAATCTGGCGGTAATCAAAATCATTCTGGTGCCGCCTCACAAGTACCATCCCGCCATCGTACGGCTGAAGATCCCCTTTGAGAAGAACGTCTCACGGGTGCTGCTGAGCAATTCCATCACCCTGACGCCGGGTACCGTCACCATCGAGCAGAGCGGTGACGATTTTCTGGTGCTGTGTCTGGACAAGTCCAACGCCGACAGCATCCCCGATTGGAACCTGACCCGGATGCTGCGGAAAATGGAGGGCGAAGAATGGAACTGATCCAACAATGCTATGACTACCTCTTTTGGGGTGTGCTGGCGGCGCTGGCCCTGTGCGTGATCGCGGTGCTGGTGTATATCCTGAAGGCCCATCTGACGGTGGACCGCATCATCGGCATCAATCTGGTGGGCACGCTGGTGGTCATCATCATCTGCGCCCTGACCTATATTCTGGGCGAGGATTATCTGGCGGACATCGCCGTGATCTATGTGGTCATGTCCTTCATCGCCGTGATGATGCTGTGCCGCATTTACATCAACCTGTATGACCGCAGGCGAAAGGAGAAAGAACAGCATGATCGGTGAATGGATCCGTTTCGGCCTGTGCGCCGCGTTTATACTGGCGGGACTGTTCATCATGGTGGTGTCCATCATCGGCCTGTTCCGCTTCGACTTCGCCCTGCAGCGCATCCATGCCGCCGCGCTGGGCGACACCCTGAGTCTGCTGCTGTTCACCATCGGCATCCTGATCGCCGTGGGCTTCCATGCCGTGGCGTGGAAGCTGGTGCTGGTGCTGGCTTTGCAGTGGATGACCTCGCCGCTGAGCAGCCACATGCTCAGCATGTTTGAATACCGCGCCGACGAGAATCTGGCCGACCATCTGGATCTCAGCGACGCGGAGTATCACACCGAAGAAAACGGAGAGGAGGTGGCTGCCAAATGATGACGACCTTTCGCCTGATACTGCTGGTGGGGCTGATCGTGTGCGCCGCCGCCACCGCTCTGACCAAAAAGCCCATGCAGGCCGTGATCATCTACATGGCCTATTCCGTCATTATGTCGGTGATCTGGATCATGCTGGAATCCCCCGACCTTGCCATCACCGAGGCGGCGGTGGGCGCGGGCATCACCAGCCTGCTGCTGTTCCTGACGCTGCGGCGGCTGAACCTGATCGATCAGGACGAGGAGCACCGCAAGCATGAGGAGGAGACCATCCGCCAGCACGCCGCTCTTCACGAGGAGCAGAGAGAGGAGGACGGCCATGAGTGAGAAAAACTTCCTCCGCCGCTGGCTGGACGGTCAGGTGGACTGGTCGGCCATGCTGGAGCAGGAGAAGCCTGCCAAGAAGGAGGCGGCTGCCCCCTATGAGCCGCATTATGACGCCGCCTCCGCCCGCGAAGCCGTGGAGCGGGGCCAGATCGCCTATACGGTGCTGGCCATCGTGGCGTGCATCGTCTTTGCCGCCTTCATGCTGCTGACGGTGGCCAACCTGCCCGCCTACGGCAGCGACGACGCACCCACCGTCAACGAGGTGGCGGAGCGCTATGTGGAAAAGGGCACCGAGGAGACCGGCGCGGTGAACACCGTAGCGGGCATGATCCTTGATTACCGTGCCTTCGATACGCTGGGCGAGTCCTTCGTGCTGTTCACCGCCATGTGCGCCGTGACCATGCTGATGAACGCGCCCGGCAAGCGCCGCGTCCGCAAGCTGGACTATGAGGTGCTGGACTACTATCAGGATCCCATCATCCGCACCGTGTGCAAATTCGTCATCCCCATCATTCTGGTGTTCGGCGTATATATCCTGCTGAACGGCCACCTGTCCCCCGGCGGCGGCTTCTCCGGCGGCGCCATCATGGCCTCGGCCCTCATCATCTACGGTCTGGTGTGGGGCGGCGAGCGGGCCTCGAAGGCCATCCCTGCCAAGGTGCTGAAGATCATCGTGCTGTGCGCGCTGGGCTTCTACGCCTGCTCCAAGACCTACTCCTTCTTCACCGGCGCCAACCATCTGCACTCCATCATCTCTCCCGGCGTACCGGGCCGCATCCTGTCCGCCGGACTGATCCTGCCGCTGAACGTGGCGGTGGGCTTCGTGGTGTGCTGCACCATGTATAGCTTTTACATGTATTTCCAAAGGGGGGAGCTGTAATGAACAACATGTTTACCCACCTGTCGGAAAATTACGAGGCCTGCGTGGCGGTAATCCTGTTCGCCATCGGCATGTGCATGCTGCTGTTTGACCGGAACCTGCTGAAGAAGGTCATCGGGCTGGACATCATGGACAGCGGCACCTTCCTGCTGCTGGCCGACCGGGGCTATATCACAGGCCGCACCGTCCCCATCGTCACGGACGGCGTCACCGACATGGCCAACTACATCAACCCCATCCCAGCCGGTCTGGTGCTGACGGGCATCGTGGTGTCGGTCAGCGTGTCGGCCCTGATGCTGAGCCTGACCATCCGCATCTATAAGAAGTACCATACGCTGGATATCGACGCGCTGTACCTGATGATGTCCGACCGGCGGAAGGGAGGGCGTATATGAGCTTCGTCCAGAACTTCCCCTTCTTCTCCATCATCCTGTGCCTGCTGTGCGCCGTCACCACCTTTGTGGCGGGCGATAAGTGGGGCCGCCGTCTGACTATCGGCCTTTTGTGCGTGTCCACCGTGCTGCAGAGCTGCGTGCTGTGGTTCTGTGCCAGCAACAACATCAGCTACGCCTACATGATGGGCCACTTCCCCGCGCCCTGGGGCAACGAGATCGCCGCGGGCGTGATCGAGCCGCTGATGGCGCTGCTGTTCTCGGTGGTGATGCTGCTGAGCGTGCTGGGCGGCATGGACCGCATCCTGAAGGACATCCCCGACAAGCGCCGCCACCTCTACTGGAGCATGGTGGATCTGACGCTGGTGTCCCTGCTGGCCCTGTCCTACACCAACGATATCTTCACGGGATACGTGTTCATTGAGATCTGCACCATCGCCTCCTGCGCGCTGCTGTCCGCCAAGTCCACCGGCCGCGCCCTGATCGCGTCGGCCCGGTACATGGTGTTCGCGCTGGTGGGCTCCGGCCTGTTCCTGATCGGCGTCATCTACACCTACTCCATCACCGGCCATCTGCTGTTCCCCCAGCTCCACGACACCATCGCCGCGCTGTGGACGGAGGGCACTTACCGCTTCTCCATGACGGTGGCCATCGGTCTCATGACGGCGGGTCTTGCCATCAAGTCCGGCCTGTTCCCCTTCCACTTCTGGATGCCGGATACCTACGGACGTGCCACCCCCGCCTCCTCCGGTATTCTGTCCGGCGTGGTGTCCAAGGCGTATATTCTGCTGCTCATCAAGATCATTTACCGCGCCGTGGGCATCGAGGTCTTTGCCGAGAGCGGCATCCAGTCAGTGCTGCTGCTCTTCGGCATCGCCGGTATGATCGTGGGCTCCATCTCCGCCATCCGTGCCAAGCGGCTGACGACGATGGTAGCCTATTCCTCCGCCGCCCAGATCGGCTATATCTACATGGGCCTCGGCATGGGGACGCAGGCGGCCCTGCTGGCGGCGTTCCTGCACATCTTCTCCCACGCGCTGACCAAGCCCATGCTGTTCCTGTCCGCCTCCGGACTGCGTGACGTTTCCGGCGGCCATAATGACTTCCCCAGCCTGCAGGGCGCGGGCCACCGTAATGTGGTGGCGGGTGCGCTGTTCACCGCCGGCGCCCTCAGCATGGTGGGCGTACCGCTGTTCATCGGCTTTATCCCCAAGCTGCAATTCGCCCAGGCCGCTTTCTCCATGCCGTGGCAGAAGTGGCCCGTGCTGCTGGCGCTGGCCATCTCCACGCTGCTGAACGTGCTGTACTTCCTGTATACCGCCATGGTGCTGTGGCTGCCCCAGAAGGACGGCTCCGCCGCCGTGGCCCAGAAGGTCAACTGGGGCAAGGCCTTGCCTGCCGCGGTGCTGCTGGCCATCGGCCTTATCATCGGTATCCATTCCGCGCCGCTGACGGCGCTGCTGCAGCAGGGCTTCGGCCTGTTCTGCCACTATTAAGGAAAGGAGTGGAACGTATCATATGCTGTATCTGATCCTTCTGCTGCCCTTCCTGCTGGGGATCGCCTGCGCCTTCTGCAAGGAGGAGAACGCGCGGCGGCTGACCCCCGTTCTGGCAGCGGCCCAGACCGTGCTGACGGCGCTGGTGATCTACGCCGCCGTGTCCGGTCGCGACTGGGCCACCAGCGTGGTGTATCTCTCCGAATCACTGACCTTCTCGCTGAAGATGGACAGCGTGGCGGCGGTGTTCGCCGTGGTGACGGCGGTCTGCTGGCTGCTGACCATCCCCTACGCCGCTGTGTATATGCCCCACAGCGGCGGCGAGCCACGGTTCTATGTGTTCCTATTCACCACCGAGGCGGTGCTGCTGGGCACCGCGCTGGCGGCGGACATGGTGACGCTGTACCTGTTCTATGAGCTGACCACCCTCTGCAGCGCGCCGCTGGTGCTGCACGAGCTGAAGAAAAAGGCCATCATCGGCGCGTACAAGTACCTGTTCTACTCGGTGGGCGGCGCGTTCGTGGCGCTGTTCGGCGTGGTGGTGCTGTACTTTCACTGCGATTCGCTGTCCTTTACGGCGGGCGGCACCATGGCCGAGGCCACGCCCCTGACGCTTGCGGCGGTGTTCTGCATGATTCTGGGCTTCGGCGCGAAAGCGGGATTGTTCCCCCTGCATAACTGGCTGCCCAGCGCCCATCCGGCGGCTCCTGCCCCAGCTTCAGCGCTCCTCAGCGGTCTGATCGCCAAGGCGGGCGTCATCGCCGTGCTGCGCACCATCTTCTTCACCGCCGGAGCCGGTCTCCTGCGGGGCACGTGGGTGCAGACGGTGTGCCTGATTTTGGTTCTCGTCTCCATTTTCATGGGCTCCTTCATGGGGTGTCTGGAAAAAGAGCTGAAAAAGCGTCTGGCCTATTCCAGTATCTCCCAGATCTCCTATGTGCTGCTGGGCCTGTTCATCCTGTCGCCTGAGGGCTTTACCGGCTCCATGCTGCAATTGTTCTTCCACGCGGCGGCCAAGATCGCCATCTTCCAGTGCGCCGGTTCCATTATCCTGCTGGCCCACAAAACACGGGTGGACGAGCTGCGGGGGCTGGGCCGCCGGATGCCGGTGACCTTCATCTGCTTCGCGCTGGTATCCCTGTCGCTGGTGGGCATCCCGCCCTTCGGCGGGTTCCACAGCAAGTGGTATCTGGCCACGGCGGCGCTGGACGCGCTGCCGGGCGTGCTGGGCTATCTGGTGCCGGTGACGCTGATTTTGTCGGCGCTGTTCACCGCCGGATACCTGTTCCCGCCGGTGATCTCCGCCTTCTTCCCCGGCCATGATACCGAAGGACTGGACCTGTCCCCCATCCGCGAGCCTGCGGGCATCGTGGTGCCGCTGGTGATCTTCGCGGCCATCTGCGGACTGATGGGTCTGTTCCCCAACGGCGTGCTCTCGGTGATGGAGTCCATCGCCGGGGCCATCGCGTAAGGGAGGTGCTGACATGAACGGAATTTTGCTTTGTCTGCCGGTGTTCCTGCCCATCGTGGCGGGTCTGGCGGCCTACTTCATCCCCTTCCGCACCGACCGTGCGCGCTGCACCCTGTACGCCGTTATCATCGGCGCCACCACCATTCTGGCGTGGCTGGCTATCCTGCAATGCGACGGCTCCGCCTTCACCTTCCTGCGGTTCACCGATTCCCTGCACTTCACCCTCCGCATGGACGGGGCGGCGAAGCTGTTTGCGGGGCTGTCGGCCTCGCTGTGGCCCTTTACCATGGTGTACGCATGGGACTATATGAAGCACGAGGGCCACAAGCCCATGTTCTGGGCCTTCTTCACAGCATCCTTCGGCGTGACGCTGGGTATCGCCTTCGCCGCCAATATGATGACCATGTACCTGTTCTATGAGCTGCTGACGCTGGCGACGATCCCGCTGGTGATGCACGCCATGACCAAGCAGGCCATCCACGCGGGCGTGAAATACGCCGCCTACTCCATCGCGGGCGCGGCGCTGGCCTTTATCGGCATGGTGTTCCTGATCGTCAACGACGCGCAGGAGTTCGTTCCCGGCGGCCATCTGTCGGGCTATACCGGCAATATGGACCTGCTGCTGAGCGTGTTCGTGCTGGCCTTTGTGGGCTGCGGCGTCAAGGCCGCCATCTGGCCCATGCACAGCTGGCTTATCAGCGCCGCCGTGGCCCCCACGCCGGTAACGGCGCTGCTGCACGCGGTGGCGGTGGTCAAGGCGGGTGCCTTCGCCTGCATCCGGTTGGTGTACTTTGCCTTCGGCACGGATATCCTCTCCGGCACATGGGGACAGTACACCGTCATGGCGCTGGCCATGATCACGCTGGTGTTCGGCTCCGCCATGGCGCTGAAGCAGCGCCACTTCAAGCGGCGGCTGGCCTACTCCACCGTGTCCAATCTGAGCTACATCCTGTTTGCCGCCGCTGTCATGACCCCGGCGGGCGAACTGGCCGCGTTCCTGCATTTGATCGTCCACTCGGTGGTGAAGATCATGGCCTTCTTCTGCGCGGGCAGCGTGCTGCACTACGCCCACCGGGAGTATGTCAGTGAGCTGGAGGGTTTGGGACGGCGCATGCCCCTGACCTTCGCCTGCTTCACCGCAGCCGCCTGCGCCCTGACGGGCATCCCGCCCTTCAACGGCTTCGTCAGCAAGTGGTACATCGGCCTTGCCGCCGTGGGCGAGGGCAGCGCAGCCTCGTATCTGGGCTTTGTCGCCATCCTCATCTCCGCGCTGCTGACGGCCATCTACATGTTCCAGGTGGTAGTCAAGGCCTGGTTCCCCGCCGTGGGAACGGAGCTTCCCACCCCCGAAAGCGCCCATGAGGCAGGGCCGTTCATGATCGTGCCCATGCTGATCCTGGCGGCGCTGTGCCTGCTGATGGGCCTGTTCCCCGACGTATTGCTGAACGCGATCAGAGAGGCGGTGATCCTGTGATGACGACATTTGCTCTGTTGGCCGTTGTGCTGCTGCCGGTGCTGTCGGCGTTGGTCATCGCGGTGCTGCCGGATCGCCATGACGACGGAAAGCGCCTGGGCGCACTGTCCATCGTGTTCACGCTGCTGACGCTGCTGGCCATGGTGTATGTGGCCGTCACGGCGGACGGCTCCACCGTCACCGTGCCGGTGATGCGCCTGAGCTTCTGGGCCGGAGGGTTCCAGAAGCTGTACGGTCTGGTGGTGTGCTTCATGTGGTTCGTCTCAGCCCTGCTGAGCCCCCAGTACTTCCACGGCCATCATCACCTGAAGCGGTACTATTTCTTCTTCCTGATCTGCCTCGGCTTCACGGCGGGCGTGTTCCTGTCCGCCGACCTGTACACCACCTTCCTGTTCTTTGAGCTGATGTCCCTCAGCTCCTATGTGTGGGTGGTGCAGGAGGAGACCCCCGACGCCATGGATGCCGGTAAGACCTACCTGACCATCGCGGTGCTGGGCGGTCTGGTAACGCTGATGGGCCTGTTCCTGCTGTATAACGCCACCGGCACGCTGGTGATCGCGGAGCTGCACGACGCCGTGGCTACCATGGAGCGTGGCCGGTTGTGGGCCGCCGCGCTGTGCATCCTGTTCGGCTTTGCCGCCAAGGCGGGCCTGTTCTCGGTGCATATCTGGCTTCCCAAGGCACACCCGGTGGCCCCTGCCCCTGCCTCCGCCCTGCTGAGCGGCGTGCTGACCAAGGCCGGTATCTTCGGCGTACTGCTGCTGACCGGTCAGGTGCTGACGGGCGACCACAGCTGGGGCATGCTGCTGCTTGTGCTGGGCGCTATCACCATGGTGCTGGGCGCGGTGCTGGCGGTATTCTCCACCAACCTCAAGTACATTCTGGCCTGCTCCTCCCTGTCCCAGATCGGCTTTATCACCGTGGGCGCGTCCATGCTGTGCCTGCTGGGTGAGCATAACGCGCTGGCCGCCAACGGCACAGTGCTGTACATGATGAACCACTCGCTGGTGAAGCTGGCGCTGTTCCTCTTCGCTGGTGTGGTGTACTACAACACTCACGCGCTGGATCTGAACGACATCAAGGGCTTCGGCCGTGGCAAGCCGCTGCTGCATGTGCTGTTCCTGTGCGGTGCCTGCTCGCTGGCGGGTATTCCGGGCTTCCTGGGCTATCTCAGCAAGACGCTGGTGCATGAAGCGCTGGTGGAATACGCCCACATGAGCGGCATGACCCTCATCACCGTGGTGGAGTGGCTGTTCCTGTTCTCCGGCGGATTGACGGCGGCGTATCTCACCAAGATCTATGTGGCCATCTTCTGGCAGAAGGGCAAGGAAACCGGTAAGCAGTGGGGCAAGCCCCTGTCTGTCATCGCCCTGTGCCTTGCCGCCATAGCACTGCCGGTGCTGGGTCTGACGCCCCACGCCATTGCCGAAAAGATCAGCGGCACGACGCTGGACTTCACCGGCGGCCACGCCTTCGACCACGCCATTCACTACTTCGCGTGGACGAATCTCAAGGGCGTGGTGATCTCGCTGGCCATCGGCATGCTGGTGTACTTCCTGTTCATCCGCAAGGCGCTGATGACCAAAGACGGCTTCTATCTCAGCCGCTGGCCCAAGTGGCTCAGTCTGGAGGACAGCGTGTACAAGCCCTTCTTCCGCGCCCTGTTTGCGGTAGTAGGCGTGGTGTGCCGCGTGGCCTGCGACGCCTTCGACGTGGTGGTGCTGGCGGTACAACGGGTGCTGCTGCGTCCTAGTCGCGAGAAGGAACCGCAGTCTTACTCCCCGCTGGTGCAGGCCATCGCGCGGCAGAGCGGCGACAAGGCCGCGCAGGAGGCCGCCGACCGTCTGGAGACCAAGCAGGATCTGATGGACCGCATGACCCACAGCCTGTCCTTCGGTCTGCTGATGACGTGTCTGGGATTGTGCGTGGTGCTAACTGTTGTGATCTGCCATGTCTTTTAACATAACTGGCGAAAAGTCTGGCGACTTTTCTGCCAAATAAGATTTCGCTCCGACCCGCGCTCGCCCGCACACATTGTGTGCGGGCGAACACTCTCTCCGCGCAAAGAATTTTTTGCCACGCACATGTCGCGGCAAAAAATAATTTAACTTAGTTCGCCGCCATAGCGGGCGGCGAACTCTGCGAGGCTCAAAAAAGCATAAAAAATGTCCTCCCGAAAGGGAGGACATTTTTTATGCTTATTGCCTTACGCAAACAGATAGCCGTACTTGTCGCGGAGGGTGACGATCAGCGTCTCCAGATCGGCGGGCAGGCCGTTGTTGGCGTCGCCCAGATCGTAGTCCTTGGGCTCACCGAAGGCGCGGACGCGCACCTTGTCGCCGCCCAGGAACAGCACACCTGCGTTGTGGGAATCCACCATGTCCTCAGTGGTCTGGAACAGGGTGAACTTGTCGTGGCAGGGCTCGGAGGCGTAGGGGCAGAACTGGGTGCAGTTGCCGCACTCGTTGCACATCTTGTCCACATGGACGATCTGGTGCTTGCCGTCGGCCATGGCGATGGCCACGTTGGCGCGGTTGGGGCAGGAATCCACGCAGTTCTCGCACAGCGTCTTGCACTGCAGGCAACGCTGGCCCTCGTGGCAGGGATACTCGGCCATCTTCAGTACACCCTTCTTGGCGGCGGCGTCAGCGATGGTGACGTAGGCCTGCGCAGGGATCTCATAGGTATGTGGCGCGCCGATGACCTCGGCAGCGAAAGCGGCGGCATCGGCGATGCCCTCCACCACGGTGGCGGGGCCGCGGGTAGCGTCACCGGCGGCGTACACGCCCTCGATATTGGTCTTGAAGGCGGGACGGCCCTTCTTATCCAGCTCGATGCCGTTGGCGGCCATGAGGGCGTCGTCCACCTGCTCGCCCACGGCGGAGATCACCAGATCGCAGGGGATGTCGAAGAACTCACCGCTGCCCACGGGGCTGCGGCGGCCGGAAGCGTCGGCTTCGCCCAGCACCATCTTTTCGCACGTCAGCACGCCGTCGGCCTGCTTCACGGGAGCGGCCAGCTCGGCGAACACCACGCCGTCAGCCAGTGCCAGCGCCAGCTCATGCTCGTCGGCGGGCATGTACTTGCGGGTGCGGCGATAGACCAGGGTCACGTTCTTGGCGCCGCTGCGCTTGGCAAGGCGGGCCGCGTCCATAGCGGTGTTGCCGCCGCCGATCACGGCGATGTTGCCGGCCACGGAAATGTTGCCGGCCTTCACGCCCTTCATCCACTGGATGGCGCCGGCCACGTCGCCCGCGATATCCAGCTTACCGGGCTTCCATGCGCCCACGGCGAACAGAATGTGGGTGTAGCCCTGCTTCTTCAGCTCGTCCACAGAGGGCGCGGGTGCGCCGCACTTGACCTCGACGCCGTACTTCTCCATCATGGCGATATCCTTGGCGATGGTCTCGTTGGCGATACGGAAGCTGGGGATCACGTGACGGGGCACGCCGCCCAGCTCCTTCTCACGCTCGAAGATGGTGACGGCGATACCGGCGCGGGCCAAGAAGTTGGCGGCAGCAATACCGGTGGGGCCGCCGCCGATGATGGCGGCCTTCTTGCCGGAGATCTTCTCGGTGGGACGGATATTGGCCATGACGGCGCTGTAGCCGTTCTTGGCGGCCACCAGCTTGGCGTCACGGATATGGACGGACTCCTCGTAGAAGTTGCGGGAGCACTTGGTCTGGCAGCGGTGAGCGCAGATGGTGCCGGTCAGGAAGGGCAGGGGGTTCTTCTCACAGATGAGCTTCAGGGCCGGGCCATACAGGCCCTTGTTCACCAGCTCCAGGTACTCGGGGATGTCCTGCGCGATGGGGCAGCCGCCCTTGCAGGGTGCGCTGAAGCAGTCGATCCAAGGCACGCACTTCTCGCTCTTGCTGCTGGGCAGGGGCTTGATGGGCTTGACGTGGTGCACGTCGGTGTGGCTGGCGGTGCTCATTTCGCAGATGGCCTGCGTATCAGTGCCGCAGAAGGGCTTGTAGGTCATGTGCTCCACCTTCTCCACCATCTGGAGCAGGCGGTTGTAACCGCCGGGCTTCAAAATCGTGGTGGCCACGGTGATGGGCCAGATACCGGCGGAAAACAGCTTGTCGCAGTTGAAGTACTCCGCGCCGCCGGCGAAGGAGATGCGCATCTTGCCCTTGAACTGGCGGGAAATGCGGTGACACATCTCGATGGTCAGGGGGAACAGGGAGCGGCCGGACATGTACATCTCGTCATTGGGCAGCTCGCCGCGGGTGGTGTCCACCGGGAAGGTGTTGGACAGCTTCAGGCCAAACTCCAGACCGCAGCTGTCAGCCAGCACCTGCAGCCGCTCGAACATGGGAACGGCGTCGGCCCACTGGAGATCCTCGTTGAAGTGATGCTCGTCAAACACGATGTAGTCGTAGCCCATGCTGTCCAGCGTGCGGCGTGCGGTCTCATAGCCCAGAATGGTGGGGTTGCACTTGACGAAGGTATGCAGGTGCTTCTCGGAAATCAGATAGCTGGCAATGCGCTCGATCTCGTCGGGGGGACAGCCGTGGAGGGTGGACACGGTAACGCTGCGGCTGACGCGGGGATCGATGGCATCGATGTAGGCGCTTTCCTCCGGGAACAGCTCCTTCAGAACGGCCTTGCATTCGCCGAAGATGGCGGTCTTGGTGGCATCCTTCATGCCCTCGATATAGGTGTTGACCTTGTCGCCCTTGATGCCTTCCAGATCATAGCCCACGGACATGTTGAATACGAACCCGTTGGGATCGCCCAGACCGTATACCTTGCTGAGCACCTTCAGGGCGCACCATGCCTTGATATACTCGTCCATGGCCTGGGGAACGGTCAGCTCGGTGGACCACTCCTGATTGTAGCCCTCGTCATTGGCCAGAATGCAGGGACGGGGCACACAGGCGGCCAGATCAGCGCCGTCCATCTTCTGAACGGTCTTGACCTCGAAGAAGCGGGCGCCGGCCATATAGGCGGCGATAATGTTCTGGGCTAGCTGGCTGTTGGGGCCTGCGGCGGGGCCGAAGGGAGTCTCGATCCGCTCGCCGAAGATGGGCAGGGATTTGCCGGTGGCGTGATATGCCTTGCGGACGCCGAAGATCTCGCCGCAGTTGGCGTATTCGGTGACCACCCAGTTCATCAGGGACTTAAAGGGAATGGGATACATTTTTTCAGACATGGGATGTCCTCCTTGTCGTTATGGTTTCAAATAATAGAATCATTTTTGCCGCGACATGCGCGTGGCAAAAATACATTGCCCCAGCCGCCTTGGGCGGCGGCACCAGTGACCGATGTCAACTGGTGAGGGGGAATCTAAAGGGGGGATATGATCCCCCCTTTAAGGGACTCAATACTCTCTGTGGTTCAGATCGCCCCAGAGCTTCTTGGCGGCCTCGAGGATGTGGGCGTTCTCGGCCTCCTCGTCGATGCCCACCAGCACACGGTCCTTCATCAGCAGCTTACCGGCGGCAATGGTGGTCTGGCACTGGCGGCCGGTCATTCCGAAGATCATGTGGCCGTCGATGTTCTCGTCGGAGAACGGGGTGAAGGGCTTGTAGTCCATGACGATGATATCCGCCGCCGCACCAGCCTTCAGCACGCCCAGCTGCTGTGGGAAGTACTTGGCACCGATCTTGGCGTTGTTCTTAAACAGCATGTCCGTGACCTCGCACCAGCCCACGTTGGGCAGGCAGTTCTGGCTGCGCTGGGAGCACAGGGCCACCTTGATGGACTCCAGCATGTCGTTGGTATAGGCGTCGGTGCCCATGCCCAGCAGGATGCCCCGCTTGTAGAGCTGCAGCACCGGGCAGATGCCGATGGCGTTGCCCATGTTGGACTCGGGGTTGTTGACCACCATGGTGCCGGTCTCCTTGATGATCTCCATCTCGGCGGTGTTCACATGGATGCAGTGGCCCAGAATGGTCTTTTCGCCCAGGATGCCGTGATCCTGCAGGCGCTGCACGGGACGGCGGCCGTAGTTCTGGAGGGAATCGTACACATCGTTCATGCCCTCGGACACATGGATGTGATAGCCGGTGCGGCCGTTGTTGGCCTCCACCATGCGGTCAAAGGTCTTGTCGGAGATGGTGAACAGAGCGTGGCCGCCGAACATGGCCGCCAGCATGGGATCCTTGCGCTGCTCGCACTCGGTGATGAAGTCGGCGTTCTCCTTGATGGCCTGCAGGCACTTCTCCTCGCCGTCGCGGTCAGACACCTCATAGCACAGGCAGGAGCGCAGGCCCAGACGCTTGCTCTCCTCGGCGATGGTGTGCAGCGTGCCGGGGATCTCGCCGTAGCTGGCGTGATGGTCGAACACGGTAGTGACGCCCTGCTTGATGCTGTCGATGTACAGCGCCGTGGCGGATGCGCGGGTGCCGTCCATCATCAGATGGCGGTCGATGGCCCACCATGTGCCGTCCAGCACCTCATAGAAGTTGGTGGGGTTGTTGCCCACGATGCTCAGGCCGCGGGCCAGTGCGGAATAGATATGCGTGTGGGCGCTGATGAGGGCGGGCATGATGACGCCGCCCTTGGCATCGATGATCTCCGCCGCGGGATACTTGGCCCGCAGGGCGGCCTCCTCGCCTACCTCCACGATGTTGGCGCCCTCATAGGCCACCGCACCGTGCTCGTAATAGCCCTTACCCTCGCTGTCGCGGGTAATGAGTCTGCCGTTGGTCACTAAAGTCATGGTCGTTTCCTCCTGTAAAAAAGTTCCAATAGACCATCACCGCCGCATAACGCAAAAAATGTTCCAGACCTCAACGAAGTCTGAAACACTCAAGCCATTGCGCCGAGTGATAGTTGCAGCCCGTGCGCGAAGCACTTCCTTACAGCTACCAATCTTGGATTGTTACCTCTATTTTACCCGAAACAGCCGCCGGATGCAAGTCCTAATTGTGCCCTTTTCACGAAAAAATCTCCGTTTTTTCAATGCCCGATCCACAAATTGTATCTTGACGCACGTTATCTTGTGTGCTATATTAGATGTAAAGTTCTGGGAGGTGCCATGTCATGCGCAATGTGTATATTTACGGAGATTCTCTGCTGAAGGCCACCGTGCCGGACGAGCAGCTGAAATACCACTTTCACCTGCCGGAGATCATGGCCCGCTACCCCTCTGACCGAGTGCAGGTGACCAACCGGGCCAAGATGGGCGCTACGGTGTCCAAGGGCCTGTCGCTGGTGGAGCATGACGCCCAGCGGGGCCTTGACGCGGACTATGCCCTGATCTGCTACGGCGGCAACGACAGCGACTATGACTGGGCCGCCATCGCCGCCGATCCGGAGGGCGACCATCAGCCCCACACCAAACGGGAGACCTTCCGCCAGACGCTGGACAGCATGCTGAAGGTGCTGTACCGGCAGGGCGTGCAGCCGGTGCTGATGAGCCTGCCGCCCATCGACCCCCGGCGGTATCTGCGCTTCATCTGCCGCAATGGGCTGGACAGGAACGCCATCCTGCGCTGGCTGGGAGACGAGGATATGATCTACCGCCATCAGGAGCTGTACAGCGACACGGTGACGGAGCTGGCCTATGCCAATAATGTGCCCCTGATCCATGTGCGGCAGGCGTTTCTGGCGGACCATCACATGAACGACCTGCTGTCCGCCGACGGCATCCATCTCACCATGGACGGCTATGGCAAGCTGTTCGACACGCTGGCCGACTGGCTGCGGCCCAAGCTGGATCAGGCGGAGAAGTAAACCGTTAGTTTTGCATACATATAATAAAAGACTGGTGTCTCTGGACACCAGTCTTTTTGTTTATAATACCTTGCTGAGGAAATCCTGCAAACGGTGATCCTTCGGATGATCGAAAATATCCGCGGGAGCGCCCTCCTCCAGAATCTTGCCGTCAGCCATGAACACCACGCGGTCGGCCACCTCGCGGGCGAAGCCCATCTCGTGGGTGACGACGGCCATGGTCATGCCCTCCTTGGCCAGATCCCGCATGAGATCCAGCACCTCGCCCACCATTTCGGGGTCAAGGGCGGAGGTCGGCTCGTCGAACAGCATGACCTCGGGATCCATGGCCAGCGCCCGGACGATGGCGATACGCTGCTTCTGGCCGCCGGAGAGCATATTGGGGTACTCGTTGGCCTTGTCGGCCAGACCGATGCGCTCCAGCAGGGACTTGGCCTGCGCCTCCGCCTCGGCGGCGGTCTTCTTTTTCAGGGTAACGGGCGCCATGGTGATGTTCTGCAGCACTGTTTTGTGGGGGAACAGGTTGAAGTGCTGGAACACCATGCCCATCTTCTGGCGGTGGAGGTTGATGTCCACAGACTTGTCCGCCAGATCCACACCGTCAAAATAGATGGCGCCGGAGGTGGGCTGCTCCAGCAGGTTCAGGCTGCGCAGCAGGGTGGACTTACCGCTGCCGGAGGGGCCGATGATGGCCACCACCTCGCCCTTGTTGATCGTCAGGTTGCAGTCATTCAGGGCATGGACGGTACCGTGATTGTACTCCTTCACCAGATGCTGCACGGAAATCAAAACGTTATTGCTTGTCGCCACGACGCATTCTCCTTTCGATGGCCTCGATCGCCTTGGAGGCCGGGTAGTTGATGCAGAAATAGACCAGCGCGGCCAACACATAGGGGGCCAGCGTGATATACGAGTTACCGGAGACGGTCTGGGCGGTATACATGATCTCCGCCATGCCCAGCACGGAGCAGATGGAGGATTCCTTCACCATGGTGACCACCTCGTTGGCCAGTGCGGGCAGCACGTTCTTGATGGCCTGAGGCAGCACCACCAGACGCATGGACTGCCAGCCGGACAGGCCCAGCGAGCGGGCGGCCTCGGTCTGGCCCTTATCCACCGCCAGAATACCGGCGCGGAATATCTCAGCCACATAGGCGGAGCTGTTCAGCGCCAGCGCCACCACGCCGGGGATAAAACGGTTGATGGCGATAAAGCCGAACAGCAGCGTGCGGGGCAGCGTGATGTAGTGGAACAGTCCGAAATAGATAATGGACAGCTGCACCAGCATGGGGGTGGAGCGGAAAACCGCGATGTACGCGCCGGCAAACCACTTGACGGGCTTGACCTTGCTGAGACGCATCATGGCCAGCAGCAGAGCGGGGATCACCGCCAGCAGCACGGAGACCACGGCCAGCAGCAGCGTATACTCAAAGCCTCGGACAAAGGCGGAACCATACTTGGGCAGGAACGAGAAATTGAAGAAGTTTGTGTTGTCCATATTCACAAACAGATCATTCCACGACATAGACGAAGCATCCTTTCACATGTTCTGGGGCCTAAAGCGCACGCAAGCGTGCAAAGCCAAGGCTTTGCACGTTTGCGGTAAGATCACGGGGATTATCAGCCGACGTAGCTCAGGCCCACGTTGCCGTCCAGCACCAGCAGGTCGATGGTGCCGTTCTTCAGCTCAGTGACCAGAGTGGGGACCAGGGACTCCAGCACCATGCCGTTGGCAGCCTCAGGGAACATGTCGGCAGCGGCCATAGCCTTGGTGGTGTTCTTCTGGGCGCCGATGATGACGGAAGCCTGATTGATGTCGTCCACGGTCTTGTACTTATCAGCGTTGGAAGCCTTCACCAGAATGACGGGAGGCAGATCGGTGTAGTAGGGATCGGAGAAATCGCAGGCCAGCGCACGCTCTTCGGTGTACTCGCAGGCGGCCAGCACCATGTCGAAGTCGCCGTTGCTCAGAGAAGTGACCAGATTATCGAAGTTCATGGACTCGATCTGCAGCTCCATACCCATGGACTCGGCGATGTACTTGGCGACCTCCACGTCGATGCCGGCATACTCGGTCATAGCGGCGTCGGCAAAGAACTCATAGGGAGGATAGTCGGGGCTGGTGCCCAGCACCAGAACGGGCTTGTCGCTGGCAGCGGCATCGTCACCGGCAGGAGCCAGATCGGAGGACACAGCGTCGGGGGTGTAGGTCTCCTGAGAGGCGACCTTGTTCTCGATCTCCTTGATGAGGGCGCCGTCGTTGGCGGTCAGCTCAGCGATGGCCTTGTTGATGCCATCCAGCAGACCCTTGGGGTCGCCCTTCTGCACCAGAACACGGTAAGGCTCGGTCTCGCCCCAGTCCACCACGTTCTCCAGAACCACCAGAGACTCGTCGGTGTTGGCGGCGTCGCCGTCATTTGCGTTGTTATCGTCAGCAGCGTTATTACCGCCGCCGCAGGCCACAAGGCTCAGCGCCATCAGCATGGCCAGCATCAATGCCAGAAACTTTTTCATCTTTTTCATTTCCTTTCAAAATACTTTGTTGGCTCCGCTCCGGCCTTCCAATACCGGAGTCGGAGGAACGTTACGTTGTGGTCAACTCCTGTTGACAGTGGATACTATACACCCGTCATGCATATAAGTCAACTGCTTTTTGAATATTTTTTCATTATTTCCGCCGTTTTTGGTAGTTTCGCCTTGCTTGCCCTCTGATTCCACCTAATTTTGCAGCAATATCACTACGTTTTGTTTTGCATAAATGCATATTTATGCGTATATTCCGTAACTTATTGCTGCCATCGAAAAAAATACGCGCAAAAGGGATTGCACTTTTTGCAGAGGTTGTGGTAATATATCGCAAAAAAATGCGGGAGGTGCTGTGATGGAACCCTTGAATTACGAGAAGCGTGGATATTTAAACGAGCCTTTCCGGCTGTTTCATCTGGCCGACAACAGGCACGAGGATATCCCCTACCACTATCACAGCTTTCATAAGATCATCATTCTGCTGGCCGGGCGGGCGGGCTACGCCATCGAGGGCGAGCGCTACGCCCTTCAGCCCGGCGACTATGTACTGGTGGGACGCGGCAGCATCCACAAGCCTATTGTGGAGCAGAACGATTTCTACGAGCGCACCATCCTCTACATCTCGCCGGAGTATTTGCAGGCGCTTTCTACCCCGGACTGCGATCTGGAGCGGTGCTTCCGTCAGGCGCAGGAGACCTTCCGCTACGTCTACCACGCCGGAGCCGACCGTGTGCGGGAGCTGTTTTCCCTACTGGAGCAGGCGCAGCAGGAGGAGGCCTTCGGCGCGGCGCTGCTGCGGCAGGCGCTGTTCACCCAGCTGATGGTGGAGGTGAACCGGCTCTCCCTGACCGGCGGCACCGTCAGCGCCGCGGACGGCGACAGCAAAATCATCGCCATTCTGCAATACCTGAACACCCACCTGACCGAGCCGCTGACCATCGACGAGCTGGCCGCCCGGTTCTATATCAGCAAATACCACATGATGCGGCGCTTCCGGGACGAGACCGGCTATACCATTCATAACTATATCACCGAAAAACGCCTGCTGCTGGCCCAGCAGCTGCTGGAGCAGGGCCTGCCGCTGGGCGAAACGGCGCTGCGCTGCGGCTATCAGGAGTACTCCACCTTCTCACGGGCTTATAAGAAGCAATTCGGCCATTCCCCTTCGCTGATATAGCATTATTTGCAAGCAAATAAGCAATATTGCCGGTTTACTTTCTAAATAATGCTCATTATAATAGTAGCAGCAACCGCAAACCGCAAAACTGTTAGAAGGAGTAAAAAGTAATGGAAAAGAAAGCAGTCGTCAAGAATTATATATTCCTTGGCATCATG
>CAVHYW010000023.1:0-37107 GCA_963640475.1 bacterium
GCGACCTACTTTTGTCAACAGTGACAAAAGTAGGCAAAAACACCGGAAGGAACCTTCGGTTCCTTCACCTCCGGCGCGCTATACACTATCTAAAGCCGAAATTGCCTACCACACGTTCACGCAGACCGTTCCTTTTCGTTCTGTCATCGAATCGTCTCTGCTCCTGCGCCGCTGCCGCTAATGCCGATAATGAACAACATGTTTGGTTCTACCGTCGACAACGTTAGCGGCAGCGGCGCAAGAAGAAAGTCGATGCGTCATACCGTAACGACAACGACCATGTCCCGCGAACGCGCGGTAAAACGTCACAAATTTGCAGGGGATCTAGCGTGCAGGAAGTTTTGAAACCTGCGGTTTCAAATGGCGTTTTTGGGTACTTTTGCCGCCACGGGCAAAAGTACCTCGCGCTCGGAAGCGCGAAATACTCTTCGTCCCCGCAGGGACAAGTCACCCAATAAACATATAAAAACCGGGCCCGACGGGCCCGGTTTTCTTACTCACGCGGCGCTCTCCGCTGTATCCTCCACACCATCCGGCGCGGAGGGTTGGGCTGTGCTGTATTCGATGCTGTAGATCGGCTGGGCAATCCCGCCGGCCGCCGCGTAGCAGCGCACCGTCACCACGTCGCCTACGTTCAGCAGTATCAGCTCCGGCGTATCCACCGCCTTCCCCGTATACCACGCGCCGTCAATGCACAGGTAGTACACGGTGTTGCCGTCCATAACGGCGCTGCGGATATCGGTAATGGCCCCGGTATGGGCGTCGGTCAGCGCCAGCTGATCCTCCGGCAGAGCGCTGTCCTCCGGCTGAATGAGGTTGGCGTTCAGCAGCATCTGGCGGTAATTGGTCTCGCACTCCGCCACGGTGGCGCCGGTGGCCACGATCTGGTACTGGCTCACGTTGACCATGGCGTACATCTTCACCAGACCCGCCGCGTCCTTCAAGGCCATGAAATAGGTGGGCTGCTCCGCCACGTTCAGCAGCAGCGGGAAGGTGGCGGTATACTTCATCTGCTGCACCTGTCCCTGCGCGCTGTCCATGGCGGAATACTCCTCCGCACCGGCCACGGCGTAGAACCGGGTCTCCTTGGTGCGCTGGTTGGACAGGATGAAGCCCACATTGGACTCGTCGGACACCACGGAGGTCACGCCGGTATACATATATACATCGTCGCCGATGGCAATGTAGTTGTACCCCTCGGTGGTGACGGTCACCTCGCGCTGGCCGAACAGGGAGTTCCAGAAGCCGTTGATATAGGTGCCGTGATAATCGTACTGCTGGATAATGAGCTCGGCGGTGTAGACGTGATCCACCCACGAGGGGATATCCGCCACATCGTAGTACACCGTCTCGCCGGTAACGGCGTTCACCAGCGCCGCGCCGGTGATATCCGTGCCGCCGAACAGGCCGATGGTGCGGTCGATCCGCGGGCAGACCCACCACGGACGGCCCTCCTCGTCGATCTCGAAGGCGGGCTCGTCAAAAATGAAGGTGGGATAGTGGAAGCGGAGATAGCGGTAGAGATTGCGGCTGAAATGCTCGGCGGGCGTATAGCGGATGCCCTCCTCCAGCCGCACCACCTCCACATTCTGGGTCACCATGTCGATGATAAGGTAGGCGGGCAGACCGGCCTTGCGGTTATTGAGCCACTTGATGATGTCGCCGTACTGCAGGGTGGTGACCCGGACGGGGCGGCCCTTGTAGTTGATCTGGGTATAGTTGTCGGCCACCTCGAACTGGGACACCATGTCCGCCAGCTCGCCCAGCTTGCGGTTGCCCAGCTTGGCGGCGCTGTCTCTGTCCAGCATGGGGATCTGGTCAAAGGAGATCTCCTCCACCTCGGCGGCGAAATCGCCGGTCTCCACCGTCAGCAGGTCACGGTAGCTGTCGGCCCGGAACACCTGCCAGCCCAGAATACCGCCGATCAGCGCTGTGGCAACCAATGCAACAGCCAGCAGCAGCGGGATAAGGCACTGCTTTTTCAAGAATTTGAAGTAGCCCTTGGCGCCGTCGCCCTGAAAGCCGGATGTCAGGATGGCACAAAGGCCATACACGCCGCAGACCAGCAGGATGAACGCATAGAACTCCGGGGCTTTCAGGCTGATAGGCGGCAGGGCGACGTAAAAATACACCGCCGCGAACAAAAGCGTCACCGCCAGATTCAGCACCGTGCGGCCAAAGGGCGTGCCGATGGCCTTGCGGGGCTTCGGCGTATGGCCCGCCCGGTGGAAAGGGTTCTGGCCCTTGAAGCCTTGAAAATTGGGATCGTTCCAGTTGGTGTTCATAGGAGTCTCCTTTCGGGTGTGTGGGGAATATATATGATGTTGGCGGGGCGTCGAGGATGCCCCGTGGTATTATGCGCTGCGGGTGGATGCGGCTTTTTCATTCCGCAGCTTCCGCGCCAGATAGACCGTCAGCGCCAGCAGACCGGACTCCAGCAGGCCCCATACCGGCCAGCCGCCGGATGACGCGGCTTGCATGGCACGGTTATAATCGACCAAGGTAAGGATGTCCTGTTCGTCGGTGCGCAGGGCCACCGCCCGCCCCGTGCCGCTTTCCGCAAAGGCTTTGGCAAAAGACGGCTGCATGCGAAAATGGATCGTCTGTCCCGCTTGCAGGGACTGTATGACCTCCGGGGACAAGCTCTCACTGACGGCACTGGAGATGGATAGCGTGCCGTCCGGGTCGGTAACGCGGATCGACCATGTGCCGGTCTCGCAAACGACCTCCGCCACGGCTGCGGTCATCTCTTGAGTATCGTTCTCTGTCAGATGGCAGTCCTTTCAGGTCATCACCATGTTTCCGGCAATGCCCAGCATGATGACGAGAATCAGACATAGGAGGATCTTTCTTTTCATCGTCGGCTCCTTTCTGGGGGCTTTCGCGCTTGCGAGCGCGAGGTACTTTTGGCCGCTGTCCCAAAAGTACCCAAAAAGACAGCTTGAAACCGCAGGTTTCAAGACTTCCTGCACGCTGTTCTGCATTGTAAATTTGCAGCCTTTTACCTCGCGTTCACAGAACATTGCCGTTATCGTTCCGTATGACGCATTGGCTTTCCTCTTGCGCCGCTGCCGCTCACGTTCTCAACGGTAGAACTAAGAGCGTTGTTCGACGTAGGCATCAGCGGCAGCGTCGCTGATGAAGAGACGATTCGATAACGAAACGAAAAAGGAAATCCCGCGCAAACGTGTGGTACATATTCACAATCTTGTACAACGTATAGCGCGCTGGGAGGTGAAGGAACCGGAGGTTCCTTCCGGTGCTTTTGCCTACTTTTGTCACTGTTGGCAAAAGTAGGTCGCTCCGGGGAGCGAAACTCTCCATCTATATCTCTATTATACCCTACCCCCTCCCCTCTTGTACAGCAATTTCAGGTTGCGTTTTGGTTTTTCTGTCATTTTTTGCCGCAACTTCAGGTTGCGCAAGGCGTTCATAAATTGTTTACACAAAAAGTCAAAGAAAGTCAAATTTACCTATTGACATTATGGGCAGTCAGGTGTATCATACGTTCAAAGGTCAAAGAAAGGCAAAGTCAAACAAAGGAGGTCGAGGAAATGGGTATCTCGGATGTAATCGCCAGCTTTATCCAATCGGCATTGGAGGAGACGGACGGTGTGCTGGAATTGCAGCGCAGCGATCTGGCACAGCGGTTCAACTGCGTACCCAGCCAGATCAACTACGTCATGTCCACCCGCTTTTCTCCAGAGCACGGCTACATCGTGGAGAGCCGCCGGGGCGGCAACGGCTACATCCGCATCACCCGGGTGCGGACAGACCGCAAGACGCTGCTGATGCATGTCATCAACTCCATCGGCGATGAACTGGATGCCGCCAGCGCCCGGGCCATCGTGCAGAATCTGGTGGACAGCGAGACCATCTCCGCCGAGGCGGGCCGGTCTCTGCTGGCGGGGACTGGCGACCGGGCCTTGCACCGGGTAGACAAGAGCTGCCGCGACATGCTGCGCTCCGATATTTTCAAACAGGTATTGATCCATTTGGTTTGATTTTCCAAAAGGAGGTTATGATTTATGAAATGTGAACGCTGTGGCCAGAGAGAAGCCACTTTCTATTACCAGAGCAATATCAACGGCCGGGTAACACAGGTACACCTGTGCCCCGAATGTGCGGCGGAGCTGGGCTATACCAGAGGAATGAGCAACAGCTTCCGTTCCTTCCGCCGCAGCTTCTTCGATCCCTTCTCGCTTCTGGAGGATTTCGGTATGCTGTCCAACCGCATGACCGAGTTCCCCGCACCGCTGGAGGAGGCGGCCCGCGCCGCCGCAGGCATCGAGGATACCCCCGATACCCCCGTCGGACTGGTGGGCCGGGACGAGGAGGTACGGCTCCAGAAGGAGCGCCAGCGCAACGCGCTGGAAAACCAGCTGAAGGCCGCCGTAGACGACGAGAACTACGAGGAAGCGGCCCGTCTGCGGGATGAGCTGAAAAAGCTCTCCGCGTAAGGCGCAAGAAACGAATAAAGGATGTGACCATTTATGAATGAAAATAAATTTACACCCCGTGCGGAAGAATCCCTGCGTCTGGCGCAGGAAGCGGCTCAGGATCTGGGCCATGGCTATGTAGGCTGCGAGCATCTGCTGCTGGGTCTGCTACGTGAGGAGGAGGGCATCGCCCACCGGGTGCTGTCCGAGTACGGTCTCACCGACGAGATGATCACCGGTATCCTCCAGCACAGCGTGGGACAGGGCACCTCCGGCGACGCGCCCAGTCAGGGCCTGACGCCCCGCGCCAAGAGCGTCATCGAGCTGGCGGTGGGCGAGTCCCACCGGATGGGCGCCGGATATATCGGCACCGAGCATCTGCTGATGGGCCTGCTACGTGAGGGCAGCAATATGGCCGTGCGCATCCTGCGCACTGTGGGCGTGGATCCCCGGAAGATGTACGCCAGCGTACAGCAGAAGCTCAGCGAAAGCTCACCCCACACCGTCACCAGCGGCGCAAACACCGCCAACAAGGAGAACAAAAAGACCGGCAAGACACTGGAGGAGTTCACCCGCGACCTGACCGAGGCCGCCCGTCAGGGCAAGCTCGATCCCGTCATCGGCCGTGACAAGGAGATCCAGCGTGTGATCCAGATCCTGTCCCGCCGCACCAAGAACAACCCCGTGCTGATCGGCGAGCCCGGTGTTGGCAAGACCGCCATTGCCGAGGGATTGGCCCAGCGGATCGCCGCCGCCGATGTGCCGGAGGAGCTGCTGAACAAGAAGCTTCTGAGCCTTGACCTCAGCGGCATGGTGGCCGGCACCAAGTACCGTGGCGAATTTGAGGAGCGCATCAAGAACGCGCTGGACGAGGTGAAGAAGGACGGCAACGTGATCCTGTTCATCGACGAGCTGCACACCATCGTGGGCGCAGGCTCCGCCGAGGGCGCTGTGGATGCCGCCAACATCATCAAGCCCGCGCTGGGCCGTGGTGAGATCCGCGTGGTGGGCGCGACGACCCTGAACGAGTACCGCAAGTACATTGAGAAGGACGCCGCACTGGAGCGCCGGTTCCAGCCCGTTACCGTGGGCGAGCCCTCCGCCGAGGACACCGTGGCCATTCTGAAAGGTCTGCGGGATAAATATGAAGCCCACCACAAGCTGACCATCACCGACGAAGCGCTGGATGCCGCCGTGTCTCTGTCCCGCCGGTACATTAACGACCGGTTCCTGCCGGATAAGGCCATCGACCTGATGGACGAGGCCGCGTCTCAGGTGCGGATGAAGGTGGAGAGCGCTTCCCCCGACCTGAAATCGCTGGAGGAGAAGATCGCCACGCTGCGCCGCGAAAAGTCCGAAGCCATCACCGCGCAGGACTACGAAAAGGCCGCACAGCTGCGGGATATTGAGAAGAACTACACCGATCAGGTGGAGATTGAACGAGACAACTGGCGCAAGAAATTGAGCCAGAACCGCGGCACCGTCACCGCCGAGGACATTGCCAACGTGGTGGCCGGCTGGACCGGCATCCCCGTCACCCGTCTGACCGAGGACGAGAGCATGCGCCTGCTGAAGCTGGAGGAGACCCTGCACCAGCGCGTGGTGGGTCAGGACGAGGCTGTAGCCGCCGTGGCCAAGGCCATCCGCCGTGGTCGTGTGGGTCTGAAGGATCCCAAGCGTCCCATCGGCTCCTTCCTGTTCCTGGGCCCCACCGGCGTAGGCAAGACCGAGCTGTGCAAGACCCTGGCCGAAGCCATGTTCGGCGACGAAAACGCCATGATCCGTATCGACATGTCCGAGTACATGGAGCGGCACACGGTGTCCCGTCTGGTTGGTTCGTCTCCCGGCTATGTGGGCCACGAGGAGGGCGGCCAGCTGACTGAAAAGGTGCGCCGCAAGCCCTATTCCGTGGTGCTGTTCGATGAGATCGAAAAGGCCCACGAGGATGTGTGGAACATCCTGCTGCAAATTCTGGAGGACGGCATCGTCACCGATTCTCAGGGCCGCCGGGTGGACTTCAAGAACACCGTCATCGTCATGACCTCCAACGTGGGCGCCAAGAACATCACCGCCGCCGAGAACGCCCCGCTGGGCTTTGACGGCAGCGAGAAGCAGAAGGAAGCCGACGAGGCCGCCCGGTTCGCCCGCATTAAGGAAGCCGTGATGGTGGAGCTGAAGCGCACCTTCAAGCCGGAGTTCCTGAACCGTATCGACGAGACCATCGTGTTCCGTCAGCTGACGGAGGAGGACATCGTGAAGATCGCCCACCGTATGCTGGCCGTCACCGGCAAGCGTATGGCCCAGCAGGGCATCACGCTGGAATCCGACGAGGACGCCGTGGCCGCTCTGGCCAAGGACGGCTTCGATGCCGAGTATGGCGCACGTCCCCTGCGCCGTTCCATCCAGAACACCGTGGAGGACGCTGTGGCTGAACAGATGCTGGAGGGCACCCTCAAGTCCGGCGACACCGCCAAGGTGGCGCTGCGTGACGGCAAGGTCGTCGTGGAGAAGGTTCCCGCCGCCGAAGCGGAAGCCGAGACCATCGCCGAGGAAGCGCAGGAAGCCGAGGAGACTACCGAGGATAAAGACGCCGAGTAAATTGCAAAAAACGAGACTGCTTTCGCAGTCTCGTTTTTTTGTTCAGTTCAGTGGAATCACCGTTTTCTCGCCCTCCGGGGCGGTGAACACCGCCTGTCCGGCCTGCCGGTCGAGGGTCATATCCGTCCACCAATGGCAGTTGATGTCGGAAAAGCGGGTATCGGACAGGTCGGCCAACTCTGCGGCGTCCTGCCCCAGCAGGGTAACGCCGGTAAATTCCCCGGCCCATGTAGCCCGATCCTGCGCCGTCATGCCGAAGTAGTACCAGCTGCCGCCTACGTCCCAGGTGGGGTCAAAGTAGTACCATTTCCCGTCGATGGCGGCCATCAGCCACATATGAAGACCCACAGTCTCGCTGTCCCCCGTCACGGCGGCGCATTCCAGCCCCGCCTGCGTATACAAAAAGGCCAGCGCCTGTGCGAAGGAATAGCAGATGCCGCTGTGGAGCACCAGCGCCGAGTAGCTGCTGGTGCGGAATTGATACGCCGTGGAATCTGCGTCGCCGCGCTCCATCTCATAGTCGTAGGCGGCCTGCTCCGTCAGGGCGCGGTACAGCAGCAGGGCGCGGGCCGTCTCGCCGTCACCCTGACGCAGACGGCTCATGCAGTCGATGGCGGTCTGCTCCAGTGCCGCCAGCACCTCCTGCGCCTGTTCCGGCGTCCGGGTATAGGCCCATGTGACGGTACGGGTTGCCTTATCGAAATGGTTATCGTCGTAGTCCGTCACCGCGCCGAAGGCCGGGCACATACTGTTGAGAATGTAGCCCAGATCGTTGCCGGGATTGCCGCCGTAGTCGCCCTCCGGCAGCGTCACCGTGGTCTCTCCCGCCAGAAAGGCGTCGATCACCAGCCGGGCCGCCGCCACCATATCGCTGCCGACCTGCCGCTCCACCAGCGGCGCACAGCGGTGATAGTCCAGCGTGAAAGCGTAGGGCGCTTCCTCCGGTGTTCCGGGTTCCTGTGACGGCTGGCTTCCGCAGGAACACAACAGCACGGCGGCCAGCAGCGCCGCCAACAGGGATGTGGTCTTCTGATACATGGAAGTTCTCCTATTGAATGGGATAAAATAAGACCGCCTTTGCAGGTGGTCTTATTTTATCATGTTTTACACGCCCAGCTTTTCCAGCGCCGCCAGCTTCAGGCAGTTGCAGAAGATGGCGATAGCCTGCTTCAGCTCCTCCACAGGAGGGAAGGAGGGTGCGATGCGGATATTGCTGTCGTTGGGGTCGATACCGTAGGGGAAGGTAGCGCCCGCGCCGGTCATGGTGACGCCCGCCTCCTTGCACAGGGCCAGCGTCCGCTTGGCGCAGCCGTGCATGGTGTCCACACTGATGAAATAGCCGCCCACGGGACGCTTGTAGTCCGCGATGCCCAGCGGGGCGATCTCGGCATCCAGCGCATCCAGCACCGCGTGGAACTTGGGAGCCAGAATAGCGGCATGCTTCTTCATCAGGGCCAGCGTATGCTCCTTGTCCTTCAGATACTTCACATGGCGCAGCTGGTTGATCTTATCAAAGCCGATGGTCTGGATGTTGATGAGCTTGCTGAAATAGTCGATGTTGGCCTCACTGGCGGCCATCACGCCCACGCCCGCGCCGGGGAAGGTGACCTTGCTGGTAGATGCGAACTCATACACCATGTCGGCGTTGCCGTTTTCGGCGCACAGGCTGAGGATATCGGGGAACGCCACATAGTCGCAGTCGAACTCGTGGATGCAGTAGGCGTTATCCCACATCAGCATGAAGTCGGGGGCGGCGGGCTTCAGGGCCGCCAGACGGCGGATGGTCTCGGCAGAGTACACCACGCCCTCGGGGTTGGAGTACTTGGGGACGTTCCACATACCCTTGACGGCGGGATCCTTCACCAGCTCCTCCACCATGTCCATATCAGGGCCGGTGGCGGTCATGGGAACGGTGATCATCTCCACGCCGAAGGACTGGGTGACCTTGAAATGACGGTCATAACCGGGGGCGGGGCAGATCCATTTCACCTTGTCCAGCTTGCACCAGGGCTTCTCGCTGTGGAGCAGGCCGTGGGTGAAGGCCTTGGACACCGCGTCGTACATCAATTGCAGGCTGGCGTTGCCGCCCACGAACACCTGCTCCGGCTTGCAGCCCAGAATATCGGCAAACAGCGCCTTGGCGGCGGGGATACCGGCCACCTCACCATAGTTGCGGGTCTCGATGCCGTCGGAGACGAAATCCTCCGGCTTGATGAGAACGCCGAAGATATCCGTCACCAGATCCAGCTGGTCGCGGCCCGGCTTACCCCGTGCCATATTCAGCTTCAGGCCCAGCGCCTTCTGCTGCTCATAGGCCGCCTTGACGGCAGCATATTCCGCCTGACGCTCCTGCAGCGTCATTTCCGCGTACTTTTTCATGGTATTGCCTCCTTATATGCCTGTTATCGTACCATTTTTGCCTAGTCTACCACACTTACCATCGTTTTGCAATACATATCCCACGAACATTCGTCTTTCTGGCAGGGATTTTGCGTGAGAAAATTGCCGCGGTCACCCACGGCAATTTTGTATATTATTTATAAGGTCTCGCTGGACTCGCTTTCGTCCCGTTCCTGCGCCAGCAGGGCCTTTTTGGCCTCCACGCCGGACTGGGCGCAGCCATATTCCCAGCTCCAGGGATCCCTGCGGCACACGCCGTCAGCATAGGGCACAAAGATGGACAGCAGGCCGAAGGCCGCCAGGAACCAGCAGTACCACATGCCGCCCACGATCCCGGCAGGGCTGGTATACAGCTCAGGGGAGGTCACGGTGGCGTTGGTCAGGGCCGCGGCGCTGAGCAGCTGCGCGCCATAGGGGATGATGCCCTGAAACACGCAGGAGAAGATATCCAGCAGGGATGCGGTGCGGCGGGGATCCACCTTGTACTCGTTGGACACGTCCCGGGCCATGTCGCCCGCCACGATAATAGCTACGGTGTTGTTGGCGGTGGCGCAGTCGCACAGGGACACCATGGCGGCGATACCCACCTGGGCGGACTTATTGCCCTTCATGACGGCGCGCAGCTTCTGGATGATCCACGCAATGCCGCCGTTCTTGGCGATCAACTCCGACATGCCGCCGCACAGCAGCGTCAGGAAGAATACCTCGTTCATGCTGGTAAAGCCCGTCCACACGCTCTGGGCAAAGCCGGCAATGGTCATATCACCGGCGCAGATGCCGATGATGCCGGCGGAGAAAATACCGATGGTCAGGGCAAAGAACACGTTCAGGCCGCACAGCGCCAGCACCAGAACCAGCACATAGGGCAGCACCTTGATGATGTCAAAGGGCAGCGCCTCCAGCGGCATGACCACCTCGGGGCGGCCGATGAACAGCAGCAGCACCAGCGTCACGATGGCGGCAGGCAGGGCCACCAGAAAGTTGACCCGGAACTTGTCCCGCATCTCGCAGCGCTGGCTGCGGGTGGCGGCAATGGTGGTGTCGGAGATCATGGACAGATTGTCGCCGAACATGGCGCCGCCCACCACCGCGCCGATGACCACCGTCAGAGACAGGCCGCCCTTCTCCGCGATGCCCACGGCGATGGGGATGACAGCGGAGACCGTTCCCATGGAGGAGCCGGTGGCGGTGCCCATAAAGGCGGAGATGACAAACAGGCCCGCCGCCAGAAACTGCACCGGCACCAGCGAAAGGCCCAGATTCACGGTGGACTCCCGGCCGCCCATATTCGCAGCCACGCTGGCGAAAGCGCCCGCCAGAATATAGATCATCAGCATGGTGAGAATGTCCACGTTGGCCGCGCCTCTGGCGAACACCTCAAACTTCTCGTTGATGGTGCCCTTGAACATGATGAAGGCCACCAGCACCGCCACGAACATGGCGGTGACGGAGGGGAACTGGTAAAAGGCCATCTCCGTGCCCTTCACCTGATAGTAGATGCCCGCGCCCATGTAAATGACGATGAAGATCACAAAGGGGATCAGCGCCAGTCCGTTGGGCTTTTTCTCGTTGAGGGGATTTTTCATATTGGGGGAAACTCTCCTTTTCTCGTACTTTTCCTTTTCTCCACAGCAAAATGCCCGCGGGGTGTTTCCGCCCCGTGGACATCTTACAATTGGTATCATACAGGAGAATGGCTCCCATTGTCAACACCGTTTTCTATTTTTCTTCCATCTGGTTATCTGTAAATTAGATATCAAATCATCTTCTCCGCAGTTCATACACATCCGTGCGCCGGGCGGAGAGAACCGGCAATTGCTGCCGGATGGCCTCCACCCGTTCCATGTCCAGCGTGGTGACGGCGATCTGCGGCGTTTCGTCACACTGATGGACGACCGTCCCCCACGGGTCGCATACGATGGAGTGGCCCCACGCCACATAGCCCGCCGAGGTATCCCGCGCCGAGGAGGTGCCAACGGTATAGCACTGGCCATCCACTGCCCGCTGGCGGAACAGCAGCTCCCAATGGGCGGGGCCGGTGGTCATGTTGAAAGCGGCGGGAACCACCAGCAGCTTTGCTCCTGCCAGCGTCATCAGCTGTATCAGCTCCACAAATCGGAAGTCGAAGCAGACACACACGCCCACCGTCCCCCACGGGGTATCGAAGGTGGTAACGCTGTCGCCCGCCGTCAGGGTCTCGGACTCCATGAACCGCTGGCCGCCTGCCACGTCGATGTCGAACAGATGCATCTTCCTGTGCTTGGCCGCCAGCTGTCCGTCAGGCGCAAACACATAGCAGGTGTTGTAGACCCTGCCCTCCGCCAGCTCCGGTATGGTGCCGCCCACCAACCAGATGCCCCGCTCCTTTGCCAGCGCGCTGAGGGCCCGCCAGACGTGGCCGCCCTCCTCCTCGCCGTAAGGGCGAAAGCAGGCGTTGTCATAGGGACAGCAGAACATCTCCGGCAGCACCGCCATGTCAACGGCTCCCGCCTGCCGCACCATATCACAGGCGCGGCGGATATTCGCTTCCTTGTCCGCCGTAACGGGCATCTGGATCTGCGCGATCTTCAGCTTCATAAACGCCTCCTAAAACTCCCGCAGCACCAGATCGGTGCGGCCCTGATCCAGCGCCACCACCCGCAGCACCCGTCCGGTGTACTCTTGCCGCACCATGTCCCGCAAGGCCGTGCCGCCATTGTAGCCGTGAACGATCCGCAGGCGGTAGGTGCCGGCCTTGGCCCGCCGCAGCGCCGCGTCAATGGTGACTTTGGCTTGATATGCGTTCTTTCCGTGCAGGTCGATCTCGACCACACCGCCTGCTGCCATTGTGCCGCCCTCCTGTTGTCTTTTCTTCTATGATAGCGTAAAAGGTTTGAGTTTGCAAGGTGAAGGTGGTATAATGAGTATAAAGCTGTTTCGCGCCCCGGCGCGAACTACTTTTGTCAACAGTGACAAAAGTAGGCAAAAACACCGGAAGGAACCTCCGGGCGCGCTATACGTTGCCCAATACCGCTGCAACAACTCAAGTTTTGCGGTGTAATTCCAGATGGATGCTACGGCGGCATAGCCGCCGAGACCGGAGGCTAAAAACATGCCACCGGCATGTTTTCTTAACGCCCCGACGCCGCTGCCGCTGACCAGTACGCCGAAAAACGCTGTTGGTTCTACCGTTGGTAACGTGAGCGGCAGCGGCGCAAGAAGAAAGTCGATACGTCATACGAAACGATTTCAACCGTGTTCTGCGAACGCGAGGGATACGGTATCAAATCTACACAAGGCATAGCGTGCGCGGATTCTTAAACCGCAGGTTTAAGCTGTCCTTTTGGGCACTTTTGGGACAGCGGCCAAAAGTGCCTCGTCCCCGCAGGGACGAAACACTCCCCTCACGCCGCAGGCGCGAAATACCCCAGAAAGGAACCCGCCTATGAAACTCCTCGTTCTCTCCGATTCCCACGGCAATGTGGACAATATGGCCCGCGCCGTGGAGCTGACCCGGCCCCGGCATATCCTGCATCTGGGGGACTGCCTTCGGGACGCGCAGGCGCTTCACGAGCGCTTTCCGGATATCCCCATAGATACTGTCCCCGGCAACTGCGACTGGGGCAGCTTCGACACGCCGGAGCGGCTGCTGGAGTTCGACGGCGTGCGGGCACTGATGATGCACGGCCATACCCGGAACGTAAAATCCTCGCCGCTGGCGGCCCAGTACGCCGCGCGGGAGTACGGCGCGGATGTGCTGCTGTTCGGCCACACCCACCGCCCGCTGGTGGACTACGACGGCACGCTGTATACCATGAACCCCGGCGCGGCGGGAGACTATCGCCGCCCCACCTACGGCGTGCTGACCATCGAAAACGGTAAGGCGGACTGCGCCACCTTCGTATTGGAGTAAGGATATGTTCTATATCGGTTGTCACCTCTCCCCTTCCGCCGGACTGCGGGCCATGGGGGAAACGGCGGTGTCCCTCGGGGCCACCACGCTGCAATTTTTCACCCGCAACCCACGGGGCAGCAAAGCCAAACCTATCGACCCCGCCGATGCGGCGGCGCTGATGGCCCTGTGCCGGGAACAGGGCTTCGGCCCGCTGGTAGCCCACGCACCCTACACCATCAACGCCTGCTCCAAGGACGAGCACACCCGCGAGTTCGCCCACCTGACGCTGGTGGACGACTTGCAACGCATGGAGCACCTTCCCGGCAATCTCTACAACTTCCACCCCGGCAGCCACACCGGACAGGGCATTGAGACCGGCATCGCCCTCATTGCCGAAACACTGAACGCCATCCTGACGCCGGATATCCACACCACGGTGCTGCTGGAGACCATGGCGGGCAAGGGCACGGAGGTGGGCGGCCGGTTCGAGGAGCTGCGTGAGATCCTTGACCGGGTACAGCTCTCCGGTAAAATGGGCGTTTGTCTGGACACCTGCCATGTGTCCGACGCAGGGTATGACATCATTCATGATCTGGACGGCGTGCTGACGGAATTTGACCGCGTGATCGGTCTTGACCGGCTGAAAGCCGTTCATGTCAACGACAGTCTCAACCCCTGCGGCGCGAAAAAGGACCGTCACGCCCGCATCGGCGAGGGCACGTTGGGGCTGGAGACCTTCCGACGCACCGTGAACCATCCCGCCTTACAGGGGCTGCCCATGGTGCTGGAGACCCCCAATGAGCTGCCCAGCTATGCCCGTGAGATCGCCCTGCTGCGGGACATGCACCACGACTGACCGCATGATGATAAACTAAGGCCCGCTTTCGCATCAGCGAAGGCGGGCCTTAGTTTATCGCTTTTATTCCGCTTTTTTCAGCGCCTCTTCCAGCGCCTTGGACAGCTGGTCGGGACAGGAGGTCCCCTTGCCGCCGCAGGAAATACCCTTCATCCGCTCAATGGCGTCGGTGGCCTTCATGCCCACCACCAGACGGGAGATGCCCTGCAGATTGCCGTTGCAGCCGCCCTCCACCTGCACATTCCTGATGATGCCGTCCTCCAGCTCCACCGTCATGCGGCGGGAGCACACGCCGCGCGGCGTAAACGTATAAGTCATACCATGTTCTCCTTTCCTTATTACCGCGGCACCGGCAGGATCAGCACATCCCTCCGGTTGCGCAGTGCGTATTCGATCGTATAGCGGGTGCCGCCGGAGCTTCCGTCATGGACGGCGATCAGCAGCTGGCTGTGATCCACCATATAGCGGTTGCGCCGGTGCATGCAGCCGGGGTCGTACCACTCCTGCACCACCGTGCGGTAGTTGCACAGCGCCGTCAGGTCCCGATAGCGCTCCTGCTGCTCCGCCGTCCAGCCGTCGCATTGGCTCAGACAGGGGATCGCCGCTTCCACGGTGATATCCTGCACCCGGTCGCGCAGATGCAGCACCTCCTCGCAGAAGTAGGTATCGCAGCCGCGGGCCATGCCGCAGATGAAATGGCGATAGCCGTCCGCGTAGGCCTTTTCCACCATCTCGCGGATGGAGGCTTTCAGCGTCCGGCACCGTTCGTCCCGCTCGTTGTCACCCCACGGCAGCTTTTCGGGCCGATGGCCGGAAAAGCTGCAGCTGATCTGCATCGCGCGCATATGGCCCTCCTTCCGCTGTCCGCAAGTCAAGTTCAGCGTCCCGCGGTATTGCGCTGCGGGACGCTGAAATCTGTTTTTTACTATCCGCCCAGATGATCCCGCACGGTATCCACCAACGCGCCGAGACCGCCCAGCAGATCGCCCGGCGTATAGCCTCCATCGGTGTCCGTGCCGCCGTCATCCACATCCACATCGGTGCCGCTGAACGTGCCGCTGCCACCCCATGCCGGCGGCACGGAGTTCTCATCGCCGCCGATGGGATTGCCCCACATGACATAGGCGCTGTCCTCCGCCACCACATCGGGGAAGTTGGCGAAGTAATCGCGGTAATAGTTCAGCACGCTGGTACCGTCATGCATGGTGCACATCTGCGTGGGCTGATTGTCCACCGCCACCAGCTCGGTACGCACACGGCTGCCGCGGGGATCCGCCTCGCACAGGCTGGTGGCCAGCATGCCGCTGTCGGCGCATACCGTGACCTGCACCAGATCGCTGCAGGAGAAGAAGCTCTTGTTCTCCAGACCCTCATGGATGCGGGACATGACCTGCTTCCACAGGGCCGCCGCAGGATTGACGCCGCCGGAGGACACACGGCTGTTGCTCTCGTAGCCTACCCAGCAGGCGCCCACATAGTAGGGGCTGTAACCTACGAAGTAGCGGTCCTTCTGATCGTCGGTGGTACCGGTCTTACCGGCCAGCGTCATGCCGCTGAAATTGGCGGAGGAGCCGGTGCCGCCGTTGACCACGTCATGAAGGAAGCTGTTCATCAGCGCGGCGGTGCTGGCCTTCATGGCCACGTTGGACTGGATCTCATTCTCCAGGATCACATTGCCGTTGCTGTCCTCCACGCGGGTGAAGGTGCGGGGCCGGGTATAGATGCCCTCGTTGACGAAGGCGCCGTAGGCCGCCGCCATCTCCTCGGTGGTGACGCCGTTGGCATAGCCGCCCAGCGCCATGGCACCCACCTGCTCGCTGTCGGACTGGGTCAGGGTGGTAAAGCCCAGACGATCCGTCATGAAATTATAGGAATTGCCGGTGCCCAGCATCATATTGACACGCACGGCGCAGGTATTCAAAGACTGCACCAGTGCGCGGCGCACCGTGACAAGGCCCTGAAATCGGCCGTTGTCGTTCTTGGGATAGGGGCTGCCGTTCAGCTCCAGCACAGGGAAATCGTCGATGGTGGACGCGCCGGTGATAATGCCCTGATCCAGGGCCGGGGCATAGGTGCTGATGGGCTTGGCGGCAGAACCACAGGGCCGCACGGAGGTGGCCCAGTTCCAGCCGCGGTCCGCCGTCTTGGCACCGGTGCCGCCCACCATGGCCACCACATAGCCGGTATAGGGGTCGATGATGGTGATGGCGCCTTGCAGCTGCTCCGTCTCGCCGGTGCTCTTGGTGCGGGTATAGGGGGTATTGCTGAGATCCTCGAACACGCTCTCGGCGATCTTCTGATACTCGTAATTCTGCGTAGTGTAGACTTTATAGCCCTTGCTGAACAGGGCGCTTTCCGCCGTACTGCGGTCATAGCCGAACTTATCCATCAGCGCCTCGATCACATCGTCGATCAGCGCGTCGGTAAAGTAGGAGTTGCGGGCCTTGTACTGGGATACTGCCGGCGTTGCCTCTTCCTTCGGCTCCTCGGTGGTATCCACCACGGCCTCGCCGTAGTAGTTGCCGGTATTGCTGTAGCCGTTGGTAAAGATGACCTCCTCCGCCTTGGCGGCGTCATACTCCGCCTGGCTGATCTTGCCCTGCTCCAGCATGGCGTCAAGGATCAGCACCTCACGCTTGCGGTTCTCCTCCCGGCTCCACTCGCCTTCAAAGGGGCCGTACTGGCTGGGGTTGTTGGTAATGCCGATCAGGCTGGCGCACTGGGCCAGAGACAGCTCGCTGACGCTCTTGCCGAAATAGGTGCGGGCCGCAGCCTCTACGCCGTAGCAGGACTGCCCCAGGCAGATACGGTTCAGGTACGCTTCCAGAATCTGGTCCTTGTCATAGCGCTTCTCCAGCTCCAGCGCACGGTAGATCTCCACCACCTTACGCTTGACGGTGCTCTCGTTGTCGCCGGTCACGTTCTTGATGAGCTGCTGGGTGATGGTGGAACCGCCCTGCACGCCCCGGCCCGTCAGGGTGCTGAGGATGGCGCGCACCGTGCCCCTGAGATCCACGCCGTTGTGGCTTTCAAAGCGCTTGTCCTCGATGGCGATGGCGGCATCCTGCATGTACTTGGGGATGTTGTCAAGATCGACCCAGATACGGTTCTCGCCGTCGCTGTACAGGGTCTGGTACATGACCCATTCATCGGTCTTGGCGTCCAGATAGTACAGCTCCGTAGAGACCTTGGTCTCCAGCTCGTCCACATAGACCTCCACCTTTCCCTTCAGGGATGTGTTGATCCATGTCATGAAAATGCCGGTGAAAATGGCGATGGTCAGCACCAGCACCAGCACGATAGTGCCGATCACACGGCCTGCCTTTCCTTTCTTTTTCGGGCGCGGCGCATGCTGCGGCTCCTGATACGTTTCTTCCTGTCTGTGAC
Organism: bacterium; assembly: GCA_963640475.1. Lineage (GTDB taxonomy): Bacteria > Bacillota > Clostridia > Oscillospirales > Oscillospiraceae > Vescimonas. The sequence continues at coordinate 17,555 of CAVHYW010000023.1, forward strand.
CGGCGCTCTGCTGTGGGCGGCCGAACAGGCCGCGGTGCTTCCTCTTGTTTTCACTCATAACAGGGCACCTCCTTTTCTTTGTTGTATTTCGATGCGTGCCCGGCGCTTTCGTTCTTCCGCCGGGTACACATACTTGCCCAGTTTCATGCTATTTAAGTATTGTACCACATCTGTCAAATATTAAAAACCCCTTCTTTTGACATTTTGCCGTCAAAAACCGCCTGAATTGTTTTCATATTCCCATTTTCACGCAGCTTTCCTGTATCCTGATACAAAAAACTCATACCGCTGCGGCTTGCATTTCGGCAGAAGATAGGGTACAATACCGTATACCGAACGATACGAAGGAGGCAACACTCATGAGCGAAGATTTCGGCCCGAATTTCATCTCCCTGACGGATGAAGACGGCAACGAGTTTGAATTGGAGTATATCGACGCGCTGGAGCTGGACGGACAGACCTATATGGCCTTCTTCCCCGCTGTGGAGGAGGACGAGGCCAACGAGGAGGATCTGGGGCTGGTGATCCTCAAGTCCATCATGGTGGACGGCGAGGAGCAGTTGTCCACGCTGGACAGCGACGAGGAGCTTGACCGGGTCTACGACCTGTTCATGGAGCAGCTGCTGGCAGACGAGGAAGAAGATTCCTGAAAAAAATAACAAATTTCTCTTTTCTTTTTCCCTGCCGCGTGGTATACTATCCCCAAGGTGAGCGTGTCGTATGACGCGCTTCGCCCTACAAACGATGTATGCGGGTCTTTTTTATCCTCACATCTTGTTATAGGGGATGTCGGATCAGCATGTGGTTTGCAGGCCTCCCGACTGCCGTCTGCGGTTGGAAGATGGAAGCAGTAAAGCAAGCTGGAGACAACCCACCTGCTAGGAAACGGTGCAGGTTATAACTTGGCCCGATGCAATTGAGAAGCAGCCGCAAGGCTGCTTCTCTCTATTTTTAATCAAAAGAGGGCTTACCGCCCTCTTTTGATTAAGCTGAGATTCGCTCCGAACCGCATTCACCCGCACACAAGGTGTGCGGGTGAACACTCTCTCCGCGCAAAGTGTTTTTCGCCACGTACACGCCGCGGCGAAAAACGATTCAACCGGTTCGCCGCCTGCTGGCGGCGAATTCTGCGAAGCCTTCTACCGCTTTCGCACCTTTTCCACCCTGCCAAAATATAATACTTGCACATTTGACAAATCTACTGTATAATAGGCAGGTATTTTACGACCAAGGGCGTATTGCGCCTATCACTTGAGAGGACTGAAAACAAATGAGTGCATCCAGAGAAAAGAAAAACCGCCAGGAGCTGGCCGCGCAGGGTCATGTGGACCCCCGCGTGGAGCGCGAGGCCAAGGAGGCCAAGGAGCAGAAAAAGAACCGTCTCCTTTACGGCGGCATCGCTGTTCTGTTCGTGATCGTGGCCGCCGTGGTGCTGCTGTATAACTCCGGTATCTTCCAGCGCGGCGCCACCGCCCTGACTGTGGACGGCAAGGATTTCACTGCCGCAGAGGTGGATTACTACTATTACTCCGCCCTCAACTCCGTGGCTTCCTCCCAGTATTCCTCCATCATGGGGCTGAGCACCAGCACCTCCCTGAAGAACCAGACCATCAACTCCACGGCCAAGATGCTGCTGCAGATCTCCGACGAGGGCGACATCACCTGGGACGAGTATCTGAAGGAGCAGGCCAAGACCAATCTGACCCAGCGCTATCTGCTGAGCGAAAAGGCCAAGGCCGAGGGCATCACCTTCGACGATGACATGAAGGCCGAGCTGAACGACACGCTGGACCAGATCACCACGAACGCCAAGCAGAACGGCGGCTATACGCTCTCCGCTTACCTCAAGCTGCTCTATGGCTCCAACATGACGGTGAGCACCTTCAAGAGCATCTTCGAGATGGACGAGCTGGCCACCCACTATGTGCAGGAGTACGTCAACGGTTTGACCTATACCGATGACGAGCTGGAAGCCTGCTATGAGGCGGACAAGAACAGCTTCGATGTGACCGATTTTGAGTACATCAACTTCACCGCCACCGCCGCCAGCACCACTGACGCGGACGGCAATACCGTGGAGGCTACGGACGAGGAGAAGGCCGCTGCCAAGCAGGCTGCCGAAGATGCCGCCGCTGACGCCGCCGAGCGCTTTGCCGCCGGTGAGTCTGTGGAGGACATCGCCGCCTCCTATGAGGATATCGCCAAGTATACCCATCAGGAAAGCGGCACCTACGCCGACACCGATCTGATGAACTGGGTCTTTGACGCTGACCGCGTTGTGGGCGATACCACCACCATCCAGACCGATTCCAATGTCTATTTCGTGCTGTTCAACAGCCGCAGCCGTCAGGACTATAAGCTGGTCAACGTCCGTCACATCCTCTTCCTTGCCGACACCTCTTCTCTGGACAAGGAGTCCGAGACCTATGATGCCGATGCGGCCGCAGCGGAAGAGGCCGCTCACGCCAACGCCGAGAAGGCCCTGAAGGACTGGCAGGACGGCGGCGCTACCGCCGAGCTGTTTGCCCAGATGGCCACCGAGCAGTCTGAGGATACGGGCAGCGCCTCCAACGGCGGTCTGTACGAGGGCATCAGCAAGTCCACCAACTTCGTGCAGGAGTTCCTTGACTGGTGCTTCGCCGATGGCCGTCAGGTGGGCGACGCCGGTGTGATCGACAGCAGCTACGGCAGCCACGTCATGTATCTGGACAGCTTCGGTGATCCCTATTGGAAGACGCTGGCCGAGAATCAGCTGAAGAACGACGACTACGACACCTGGCTGGCGGAGCAGACTACCCCCGTAAAGGTGACGGGAGGCTCCGGCATGAAGTACGTCGGTTTTTAATTGATCCGCATCCAACAAAAGGACCGGCGCAACGCCGGTCCTTTCCTGTATTTGAGGAACTTCTATGCACGAAGAATTTTTAAGAACAGAAATGATCCTTGGCGGTGACGCGCTGGAAAAGCTGCGCCGCAGCCATGTGGCCGTATTCGGCCTCGGCGGCGTAGGCAGCTATGTGACCGAGGCGCTGTGCCGCGCCGGTGTGGGAGAACTGACCCTCATCGACGGCGACACCGTGTCCGTCAGCAACATCAACCGTCAGCTGTATGCCCTGCACTCCACCATCGGCATGCCGAAGGCGGAGGCCGCCGCCGCCCGCTGCCGGGACATCTGCCCGGACACGGTGGTGCATCCCATCGTGGGCATTTACGACGCCGCCCACCGGGAGGACTTCTTTACCGGCCGGTATGATTACATTGTGGACGCCATCGATCTGGTCAGCTGCAAGCTGGATCTGATCGAACAGGCCCGTCAGCGCCGCATCCCCATCCTGACGGCGCTGGGCACCGGCAACAAGCTCCAGCCCGAGCTGCTGACCATCACCGATATCACCAAGACCTCCGGCTGCCCGCTGGCCCGCGTGATGCGCAAGGAGTTGCGCGCCCGGAACATCCACCATCTGAAGGTGGTGTTCAGCCCGGAGCAGCCCGGCGAAACGCAGCAGCTGGAGACACCGCCGCCCGGCCGGCGCAGCGTACCCGCCAGTGTGTCGTGGGTGCCCTCCGTGGCCGGACTGCTGATGGCAGGCACGGTGGTGCAGGACTTGCTGAATGAAGGAGGTTTGATCCCATGATCCTGTTGGGCTCTCTTGTCAACGGCGGTGCTATCGTGGTGGGCGGCCTTGTGGGCATGTTCGCGGGAAAGCTGCTGCCGGAGCGCCTGCGCGGCTCCGTTATGTCCGCGCTGTCCCTGATGACCATTGGTATCGCCATACCGGGCCTGCTGAAAAGCGCCAATGCGCTGATCCCCATTATCTCCATGGTCGTCGGCACCATCATCGGCGAGCTGCTGGACATTGACGCCGCCGTCAATAAGCTGGGAGAAAATCTCCAGAAGCGCTTTTCCGGAAGCCGGGTCACCGAGGGGTTTGTCACCGGATCGCTGGTGTTCGCCATCGGTGCACTGGCTATCATGGGGCCGCTGCAAAGCGGATTGCAGCACCAGCATGACCTGCTGTTCTCCAAGTCCGTCATCGACGGCGTTGCCTCGGTGGTATTTGCCTCCACTCTGGGACTGGGCGTGGCGCTGTCCGGTGTTATGGTGTTCGTGGTGGAAGGCTCCATCGCGCTGCTGGCGTCGGTGGTGGCGCCCTATCTGGGAGATGCTGTGATCAACGAGATCACCTTTGTCGGCTCGCTGCTGATCGTGGGCATCAGCCTGAACCTGCTGGGTGTCACCAAGCTGCGGATCCTGAACATGGTTCCCGCCATTTTGCTGCCGATCCTGCTGTGCCGCTTTATGTAAATAATCATTCAATTATACAAGGAGGGCTCCCTATGACCTATGGATTCATCGGTACCGGCAATATGGGCGGTGCGCTGGCCCGTGCCGCCGCCAAGACGGTGGAGGTGCGCAGCTGCATCGTGCTGGCCAACCGCACGCCGGAAAAGGCCGCCAAGCTGGCCGACGAGATCGGCGCTTCCGTTGCGGATAACCTGACCGTCGCCCGCGAGTGCGACTATATCCTGCTGGGCGTCAAGCCCCAGATGATGGCCGGTATGCTGGCCGAGATCGCGCCTGTCCTGCGGCAGCGCACCACGCCCTTCGTGCTGCTGAGCATGGCGGCGGGACTGACCGTGGCGCGTATCCGCGAAATGGCGGGCGGCGATTACCCTGTGATCCGCATTATGCCCAACACCGCCGTAGCCGTTGGTGAGGGCGTGACGCTGTACTGCTGCTCCGACAACGTGACGGACGCGCAGCGGGAGGGCTTTATCTCCCTGCTGCACTGCTCCGGCCTGCTGGAGGAGCTGGACGAAAAGCTGATCGACGCGGGCAGCGCCGTAGCCGGCTGCGGCGGCGCGTTTGTCTATCTGTTTCTTGAAGCACTGGCGGACGGTGCCGTATATACCGGCCTTCCCCGCGCCAAGGCGCAGCGTTACGCCGCACAAATGCTGCTGGGCGCGGCGCGGCTGGCACTGGAAAGCGATGACCACTCTGCCGCGCTGAAGGACGCCGTCTGCTCTCCCGGCGGCACCACCATCGCCGGTGTCCGGGCACTGGAGGAGCATGGCTTCCGCGCCGCCGCCATGGACGCCGTTATCGCCGCCTATGAGCGGACAAAGGCGCTGCAATAGGCCTTTTTGATTTCTAAATGATCGTTTCGTGACAAATTTACACATAAAAAACGGACAGCAATGCTGTCCGCTTTTTCCGTTATGTAGCTTCTCCACGGCAAACAATATATCATGAGGAGGAATAGGGCGATGGCTGCACGAGGAGAATCGTGCAGCCATCAAAAGGGATTTGAGGATAGAAAGGAAAAGTAATATGTGGAGAATTACTGTATATAAAATACACAATGTTGCAAGATTTGTAAAGCGACATTTTTTCATCTTTCTATGAAGAAATGTCATATTTGATGGTTGCATTTGCAGCAGTCTCATGGTAAAATCTGTGTTATTCTATGAGAAAGGACGGGATCTGCTATGGACAGCAAAAAGCTGGAAGCGCTGGCCGTCGCCGCGGAGCAGGGTAGCTTTACCCGTGCGGCGGAGCAGCTGGGCTATACCCAGTCTGGCCTGACCCACATGATGAACAGTCTGGAGCGGGAGATCGGCTTCGCGGTTCTGGTGCGTGACCGGCGCGGCGTCCGCCTGACGCCGGCGGGACAACGGATCCTGCCGATGGTGCAGCAGTGCCTTGCCTCCAACCGTGCGCTGGAGCGGGAGATCGCGCTGGTGAACTCCCATCAGGAGGACACCATACGGGTTGCCTCCTACGCCAGCATCGCCATGCACTGGCTGCCGGAGCTGATCGAGCAGTTCCGCCGGGTCAACAGCGGCGTCGGCGTGGATGTGCAGATGGGCTCGGTGGAGGAGGTATACCGCTGGGTCAAAGAGGGAAAGGTGGATATGGCCTTTGCCAGCCGTCAGGAGAACAGCACGCTGGACTGGACGCCGCTGAAGCCCGATCCCCTGCTGGCCATCCTGCCCCGCGATTTTAATACCGGCGGCGCGGCCAGTCTGGACGTGCGGCGGCTGGAGGGCCAGGAATTTCTGATGCCGTCGCTGGGCTTCCATCTGGACATCATGCGGGCGCTGGACCGCTGCGGCGTGACCCCCATCATCCGGGATACGCAGGTCAGCGATACAGTCATCATCTCTATGGTGGAGCACGGTCTGGGCGTCAGCATCCTCAGCCGCCTTGTGCTGAAGGGCCGCTCCGACGACGTGCTGGCTCTGCCGCTTGACCCGCCCGCCGTGCGGGAGCTGGGCGTGGCCACGTTGCCCCGCAAAGACCTGCGGCCCATTGCCCGCCGCTTCATCAGCTTTACTGAGGAAATGGTGGACAGGCTGTAATGAAGTATTTCGCTCTCCGGAGCGAGTTACTTTTGCCCTTGGCGGCAAAAGTAACCAAAAACGCCACTTAAACCTGCGGTTTAAGAATCCGCCACGCTATGCCCCGTCACAAATTTGAGACTTTTCACCACGCGTTCACAGAAGATGTCTGTTTTCGCTGTGTATGACGAATCGACTTTATTTCTGCGCCGCTGCCGCTGGCTTTCTCAACGGTAGAACGACAGGCGTTATTCATTTGGGTATCAGCGGCAGCGGCGCTGATGCAGAGACAATTCGATAACGAAACGAAAAAGAATATTTACCGCAAACGTGCGGTAGGCAATCACACTTTTATGCAAATCCATAGCGCGCAAGAAGGTGCAGGAACCTTGGTTCCTGCTGGCGTTCTTTCCCCCTTTCTTTCGCTACTGAAAGAAAGGGGCCGTCGGAGACCGTTACAAAACCACAAGTCATAATATAAACTCAACAGGAGACTTCCCTATGCTGAACTTCACCCCCGTGACCGCGGACGCCATGGCGATCCTGCGGCCCTACTATGAAAACTGCACCTACCGCCTGTGTGAATACAGCGCAGGCGTCAAATACATGTGGCGGGATCACCTCCACTCGGAGTACGCCGAGACAGACGGGTGTCTCATTATCCGCAACTGCATCGACGGCGTGTCCCAGTTTGACTATCCCATTCCCGGTCCGGAGGGCGACGTGGACGCCGCCCTGACCACCATTGAGGACTTCTGCCGCCAAAAGGGCGTGCGGCCCATCTTCTCCGTGGTGCCGGAGTCCGAGGCGGGCAAGCTGGCCCTGCGGTGGCCCCGTGTCACCATCACCGACGAGCGGGTATGGAAGGACTACCTCTACCACGCGGAGGATCTGGCGCAGTTTGCCGGCCGCCATTACAGCGGGCAGCGCAACCACATCAATAAGTTCAATAAGGAACACCCCGACGCGGAATTTATTCCCCTGACGGCAGAGAATACTGACCTGCTGGCAGCCTTCTGGGCCGATTATGACTGGGAGTTCCAGAAGCAAAGCCCCGAGGCCAAGCGGGAGCTGGCGCTGGCGCAGGAGATGTTCACCCATCTGGACAAGGGGCTGTTCCGGGCGGGCGGCATTCTGTGGGAGGGCCGTCTGCTGGCCATCGCGCTGGCGGAAAAATGCGGCGAAACGCTGATATGCCACATTGAAAAGGCTCTGTATTCCCATGCGGGCGTTTATCCCGCCATGGTGCAGAAATTTGCCGCCTACTACGGCGGCGACTGCCGCTGGATCAACCGGGAGGACGATGGCCGCGACCGGGGACTGCGCACCTCCAAGCTGCAATACCTGCCTGCCGAGCTGGGCGGCAAGATGCGGTTCGAGGTGGGCTGCGAGCTGGACGCCCTGCGGCACATCCCGGAGCTGGCCACGGAGCGGCTGACCCTCTCCCCCTTTACCGATGCCGACAAGGCCGCCTACAATGCCCTGTGTCTGGACGACGACCGCAACCGCTGGTGGGGCTATGACTACCGGGACGACCTGAAGGGTGAGCTGACGGAGAACTACTTCCTGGACGTAACCCGGCAGGACTTTGAAAACCGCATCGCCATCAACTTTGCCGTCCGGCTGGAGGGCCGGTGCATCGGTGAGGTGGTGCTGTATAACGGTGACTGGCGGGGCACCATGGAGCAGGGCTGCCGTATCGCGCCGGAATTTGCCGGACACGGCTACGGCACCGAGGCGTTCGCCGCCGTGGCGGACTGGGCGCTGTACCATCTGGGCCTGACCCGCGTGGTGGCCAAATGCTACAAGGAGAACGCCGCGTCGGAGCGGATGCTGTCCTCCTGTATGCGGCACACCACCGACGACGAAACGTTCCGCTATTTTGAGAAGCTGGTATAACATACAGGGCAGGCTCTTGTGAGCCTGCCCTGTATGTTATACTTTCAGCAGCTTCATCCGCGCCTTATAATCCGGCAGTACCTTGGCCACCTCGGCATAAAAGGCCGGGCTGTGGTCATGGTGGCGGATATGGGCCAGCTCATGAACCACCACATAGTCGATGGCCTCCTCCGGGTACTGCATCAGGTACAGGGAGAAGCAGATGCCGTTCTTCCCCGAACAGCTGCCGAAGCGGGTACGGGCGGATGTGATCTTCACCGATGTGGGCGTTACGCCCATGATGGCGGCGTAATGGGCCACCCTGCCCGGCAGCAGCTCCCTGGCACGCTGCCGCAGCGCGGCGGTCTCCTGCTCCGTCAGGGGCGGATGGGCGGCCTGACGGGCGGCGACCTTGGCCTGCGCCTTTTCCAGCCACGCGGCGTGGGACGCCACGAAGCGCTCGATCTCGCCCTGCGGCATCCGCAGCGGCGCCCGTACCAGCACCCGGCCCTCCCGCGTTACCTCCAGCGCCACGGTGCGGCGGCGGGAACGGACGATCTCATAGGTCATGCGCTCACCTTCTTTCCCGACCAGTATACCACAGCACTATACAAATTGCAAAAGGTGTGGTATGATACCGCTGTACCATTGCAAGGGAGGCGCGTTTATGACCACCATCTGCCAGAGACTGCACCGGGGCGACGATCTGCTGCTGTCCATCAAGCGCATCTGCGCCGAGCACCGTATTGCCGCCGGAGTGGTGCTGTCAGGCGTAGGCTGCCTGGCCCGCGCCGTGCTGCGGGACGCCGACGGCGTTACCGTCCGCACGGTGGAGGAGCACTGCGAGATCCTGTCGCTGATGGGCACCGTCAGCGAGGAACGGTGCCACCTGCACATTGCTCTGAGCCGTCAGGGGCTGGGCGCTTTTGGTGGACACCTGAAAGAGGGCTGCATCATCAACACTACCTGTGAGCTGGTGATCGGCGTACTGGACGGCTGGCGGTACGGACAGGAGCAGGATGCCGAGACGGGCTATGACGAGATCACATTTGAAAGGGCTTGAATGACTTATGACGAACCGATTGGCGCTATTGCGCTCGTTTGCCTCTCTGGCCTCCTTCAAAACGCTGTACGACAGCGCACAGGAAAACGAATTTGTGGTGTTCGCCGATTCGACCGTACAGGTCGTGCCGCCTGCATATGACCGGACAGCCTTTGAGGCGTCGGAAAATCACATCCATCTCCTTGACCACGTTACCCGGAAGGAATTTCAGGCCCTGCTGCCGCTGGCACCCCAATTGGGCACGCTGCTCCTTGCCAGTTTGAAGCAGGCGTTTCCGGAGAAGCACTTTATGGTTTTCGTATCGGTACATCTAAAGGATTCGCTTATCATACGCTTCCACCAGAAATGGCCCGGCGAGCCGCCCTTCTGCGATCCCGCGGATTTTCAGATTGGCAATGAACGGGTATTCTGCGTGGAGGGCTAACACATACGGCGCGGAGGATGCGCCTGAAAGGACGGAGAGCCATGTACAATTCTACTCTTTGCTATATCGAGGACCCGCAGGGCAACTATCTGATGCTGCATCGGGTCAAGAAGAAAAACGACCTGAACCACGACAAATGGGTCGGCGTGGGCGGCAAGTTCGAGGCCGATGAAAGCCCGGAGGAATGTGTGCTGCGGGAGACACTGGAGGAGACCGGACTGACGCTGACAGATTACCAGTACCGCGGCCTTGTGACCTTCGTGTCCGACCAGTGGGAGACGGAGTACATGCATGTGTTCACCGCCACTGGCTGGACGGGTGAGCTGATCGAATGTAACGAGGGCGTGCTGGAATGGATCCACAAGGACAAGCTGATGCAGCTGCCCCTGTGGGCCGGTGACAAGCTGTTTCTGGATCTGATCCACGATCCGGACACCCCTTTCTTTTCCATGAAGCTGCGCTATGAGGGGGAACGGCTGGCCTATGCCGCCCTGAACGGCAAGGCACTCACCATATGAGCAAGGGCAAATTTCCCTTTGGAGGACAGGATATCCTGTCCTCCGTTTTTTGCGCGTTTTCCTTCGGCAAAATCAACAAAGGCAAAGCAAAAAACTGTCATAACCAACGAAAATTCAAAAATCGCATTGACACGCCATGTGAAAGTTGCTAATATTGAATTTGCTCAGGTTGAAAACGTTTCCGGTAACGCTACCAAGTCGTTTTCCTCCTGACTTGAAGGATGGGAGGGAGACAACGTGACGATCAAGGACATTGCCCGCATGAGCGGCGTCAGTATCACCACCGTCTCCCGCGTGCTGAACAACCGCCCCGACGTCAGCGACGAGAGCCGCCGCAAGGTGCTGGATGTGATCGAAAGCACCAACTACATCCCCAACAACTCCGCCCGGGATCTGGTGAAAACCAAGTCTGACGCCATCGGACTTGTGGTGCGCGGCATCTCCAATCCCTTCTACACCGACATCATCCACGCGGTGGAGGCGGGCATCACCGCCGGCGGCTACACCATGGTGATGCAGCAGATCAGTTCCTGCGACGATGAGCTGAAGCAGGCCGCCATCATGGAACGGGAAAAGCGTTTGCTGGGTCTGGTGCTGCTGGGCGGACGGTTCGACTATTCCGCCGCCGATCTGGCGCTGCTGAACGTGCCGTTCGTGTGCTGCTCCTTCGGCAACCACTACGGAACGCTGGAGCACGCCGACTACTCCTCCGTGTCCATCGCCGACATGGAGAACGCCTGCCGGGCCACCCGTTATCTGATCGAAAACGGGCACAAGCGCATTGCCGCCCTTATCACCCGGACGGACGATCATTCCATCAGCCAGCTGCGTTACGAGGGCTATTGCAAGGCTTTGACCGACGCGGGCATCACCCCCGACGATTCGCTGGTGATCTGCACCGACACCTTCAACATCCAGACCGCCTATCAGGCCATGAACCGTGCGCTGGACAGCGGCGCGGACTTCACCGCCGTGTTTGCCATCTCCGACAACATGGCCATCGGCGCCATGCGGGCCCTGCGTGAGCACGGACGCACCGTGCCGGACGACTGCTCGGTGATCGCCATTGACGGCATCGAGGTCTCGGACTATATCGACCCGCCGCTGACCACACTGTGCCAGCCTATGGAGAAGATGGGACGGCGCAGCATCGAGATCCTGCTGGACATGATTGAGGGCCGCGCGGGCAACTTCCACGAGGTGCTGCCCACGGTGCTGCGGATCGGCGGCAGTGTGAAAAAGCTGGTATAAAACAGAACAGGTCATAGAAAAAGCGATATCGCTTTTTCTGCTTCCCATGGGAAGCATGAAATCGTTTTTTGCAGTGCATACTGTGAAAATAAATATTGAATTGAAGGAGATCATCAACATGAAGAAGTTTCTTGCACTGATCCTTGCTCTTGTGATGGCTTTGTCTCTGGTCGCCTGCGGCGGCGGAAGCAATGACGCACAGGACGACGGCGATGGTGACACCACTGCCACTGGCAAGGTGTTCTATCTGAACTTTAAGCCCGAGTCTGACGACGCTTGGAAGGCTCTGGCCGCTACTTACACCGAAAAGACCGGTGTGCCCGTTACGATCCTCACCGCTGCTTCCGGCGAGTATGAGTCCACTCTGGTGTCCGAAATGGACAAAGAGGACGCTCCTACCCTGTTCCAGTGCAACGAGGGCGGCGTGGCCACCTGGGGTGAGTTCTGCTACGATCTGAGCAGCAGCGACGTGTATAACCAGCTGGCTTCCAAGGACTATGCCCTGAAGAACGCTGACGGCGAGGTCATCTCCATTGCCTACTGCCTGGAGACCTACGGCATCATCGTCAACAAGGCTCTGCTGAAGGAAGCTGACTATGAGGTCAGCGACATCACCAACTTCGAGTCCCTGAAGAAGGTTGCTGATGACATCCACGCCCGCGCTTCCGAGCTGGGCTTCGATGCCTTCACCTCCGCCGGTCTGGACGGCTCCTCCTCCTGGCGTTTCTCCGGCCACCTGTCCAACATGCCTCTGTTCTATGAGTTCCGCGATGACGGCGTGACCTCCAAGCCCGCCACCATCAAGGGCACCTATCTGGACAACTACAAGGCCATTTGGGACCTGTACACCACTGACTCCGCCACCACCGGTGCTGCCCTGCTGACCGCTACCGGCGATCAGGCTGAGGCTGAGTTCGGCGAGGGCAAGGCTGTGTTCTATCAGAACGGTACTTGGGAGTACAGCGCTCTGACCGGCGAGAAGTTCGGCATGAACCCCGACGATCTGACCATGATCCCCATTTACTGCGGTGTTGAGGGCGAGGAGAAGGCCGGTCTGTGCACCGGTACCGAGAACTACTGGTCCGTCAACAAGAACGCCAGCGAAGAGGACATCCAGGCTACTCTGGACTTCCTGAACTGGGTCGTTACCTCCGAGGAAGGCACCACCATGATGGCTGAGCAGTTCGGCGCTTGCCCGTTCCAGTCCTCCAAGGCTCCTTCCAACCCCTTCAGCGCTCTGGCCAACGAGTATGTTGCCAACGGCTGCTATCCTGTCACCTGGGCCTTCAACTACACTCCCGCTGTCAATGACTGGCGCGCTGCTGTTGTGGACGCTCTGGGCAAGTACACCGCCGATGGCGGCAGCTGGGACGATGTAAAGACCGCCTTCGTGGAAGGCTGGGCTACCCAGTACAACAACGAGCTGAACGGCTGAGCAGTAAGCTCAAACGCATAAGCAAATGGGGCGGGCTTTTCGCCCGCCCCATTTTTCCAGCTTTCCCGTGGCGACGAAAGCTGTCCTGCGAACGCGCTTCGCGGGAGAGCTTTCGCTGTGACGAAAATACGGAGAACAGGAGTGGTCCAATGAAACGATTTCAAACGAAACGGGATGCGGCCGCGCTGAACAGCCGCCTGATCCGACGGCCGATCCAGCGCATGGTGTGGCTGTTTCTGCTGCCCACCTTCGCCGCCTTTTGCATCGGATTTATCTATCCGTTCCTGAAGGGCGCATTTCTGTCCTTCTGCAAGTTCAAACTGACCAGTAAGTGGACTTGGGTGGGCTTTGACAACTATCTGAAGGCTTTTTCCGATGAAAGCTTCCTGCACGCCTTCTGGTTCACGGCGCTGTTCGCCTTTGTGTCGGTGCTGTTCATCAACACGCTGGCCTTTGCCGTGGCCTATGCCCTGACCCGCAGCATCAAGGGCTCCAACCTGTTCCGCACGGTGTTCTTTATGCCCAACCTGATCGGCGGCATCGTGCTGGGCTATATCTGGTCCATGATCTTTGACGGCTTCCTGGTGAACTACGGAAAGTCCGTGGTGCTGAACAGCCACTTCGGCTTCTGGGGGCTCATTATCCTGATCTGCTGGCAGCAGGTGGGCTACATGATGATCATTTATATCGCCGGATTGCAGTCCGTTCCGGAGGATATGCTGGAGGCCGCCCGCATCGATGGCGCCACCAGCTGGCAGACGCTGTGGAAGGTGACCATCCCCAACATGATGAGCTCCTTCACCATCTGCATCTTCCTGACGCTGACCAACGGCTTCAAGCTGTTTGACCAGAACCTTGCGCTGACCGGCGGCCGCCCCTTCCTGCAGCAGGCGGACGGCAGTGTCATCAAGACCACGGAGATGCTGGCGCTGAACATCTACAATTCGTTCTATTCCGGCAGCGGCAACAACCGCGGTGTGGCGCAGGCCAAGGCCGTATTGTTCTTCGTTCTGGTGGCGGCCATCGGCCTGATCCAGCTCCGTGCGACCCGTAAGAAGGAGGTGCAGCAGTAATGCAGACCAGTCTTGCCAAAAAGCATGACCGCAAAAAGATGGCGCTGACCGTACTGTTTACGGTGATCTGCGTGATCTATGTGATGCCTATTCTCATCGTGCTGATGAACTCCTTCAAGTCGAATGCCGCCGTCAATACGGAGACGTTTGCCTTCCCCAACGAGAATACCTTCGTGGGGATGCAGAACTATATCAAGGGCATGACCTTCGGCAACTACCCCTTCATCAAAGCCGTGTTTTACAGCCTGTTTATCACGCTGGTGTCCTCCGGTCTGATCCTGATCTGCACCTCTATGGCCGCGTGGTATGTGGCCCGTGTGGGCAGTCTGTTCAGCAAGATCGTCTACTATCTGTGCGTGTTCTCCATGGTGGTTCCCTTCCAGATGGTGATGTTCACCCTGTCCCGGACGGCCGAGCAGGTGAAGCTGCCTTATTTCAGCTTTACCTCCATGGCGCTTGCCAAGATCGGACTGAACACCCCGTGGACCATCCCCATCGTCTATCTGGGCTTTGGCGCGGGACTGGCCGTGTTCATGTTCTCCGGCTTCGTCAAGACCATCCCGCTGGAGATCGAGGAAGCGGCCGCCATTGACGGCTGCGGCCCGCTGCGCACCTTCTTCCTTGTGGTGCTGCCTATGCTGAAGCCCACCTTCATTTCCGTGGGCGTGCTGGAGATCATGTGGGTGTGGAACGACTTCCTGCTGCCCTATCTGGTGCTGGATCTGAACGAGTACCGCACCATCCCCATTGTTATCCAGTATCTGAAGGGAAGTTACGGTCAGGTGGACATGGGCGCTACCATGGCGCTGATCCTGCTGAGCATCCTGCCGGTCATCATCTTCTATCTCTGCTGCCAGAAGCACATCATCAAGGGTGTGGCTGCAGGCGCCGTGAAGGGATAAAAATAACTGGCGAAAAGTCTCATCTATCCGCAGGGCGGGACAGTTCCTGTCCCGCCCTGTTACACACTATCATCAAAACGAGGGAAAGATCATTACTATGAAACGTTCCAGTGGTATTTTGCTTGCTGTCTCCTCCCTGCCGTCGCCCTATGGCATCGGCACGCTGGGTAAGGCAGCCTATGAATTTGCCGACTTCCTCCACGCCGCAGGGCAGCGCTATTGGCAGATGCTGCCCCTTGGCCCCACCAGCTACGGCGACTCCCCCTACCAGAGCTTTTCCACCTTCGCCGGAAACCCCTACTTCATCGATCTGGACATGCTGGTGGCCGACGGCCTGCTGAAAAAGAGCGAGGTCACCAAGTGTCAATGGGGCACTGAGCCGCGCTATGTGGACTACGGCAAGATCTATGAGAGCCGCTTCAAGGTGTTGGCCACCGCCAAAAAGCGCGGCTGGCAGCGTGACGCCGATAAGGTGGCCGCCTTCCGGGAGGAGAACAGCCGCTGGCTGGAGGATTACGCTCTTTACATGGCCTGCAAGCGGCACTTCGGCATGAAGTCGTGGACGGAGTGGCCCGATCAGGCACTGCGCCTGCGGAAAACGCCGGAGGTGCTGGAGAAATACCGCACAGAGCTGCGGGAGGATGTGGAGCTGTTCATCTATATCCAGTTTCTGTTCTTCCAGCAGTGGACGGCGCTGCGGGAGTACCTGCACAGCCTGAACATTCAGGTGATCGGCGACCTGCCCATCTATGTGCCTATGGACAGCGCCGACGTGTGGGCAGAGCCTCAGTTCTTCCAGCTGGATGACCAGTGCATCCCCACTGCCGTCAGCGGCGTGCCGCCTGACTATTTCAGCGCGGACGGCCAACTGTGGGGCACGCCCCTGTACCGCTGGGACGCCATGCAGGCGGACGGCTACGGCTGGTGGATCCGCCGCATCGACGGCGCTGGCAAGCTGTACGACGTGATCCGCATCGACCATTTCCGCGGCCTGGACACCTATTGGGCGGTGCCCTACGGCGAAACGACCGCCCGCAACGGTAAGTGGTGCCAAGGCCCCGGTATGTCTCTGGTCAGCGCCCTGACCGGCTGGTTCCCCAATCTGGAGTTCATCGCCGAGGATCTGGGCTATCCCACGCCCTCGGTGCAGCAGCTGCTGCATGATTCCGGCTGGCCCGGCATGAAGGTGCTGGAATTCGCCTTCGACTCCCGCGACACCAGCAACTATCTGCCCCACACCTATCCCCGGCACTGCGTGTGCTATACCGGCACCCACGACAACAGCCCCGTGGAGCTGTGGCGGCACGAGGCCGCGCCGGAGGATATTGCCTACGCCAAGCGGTATCTGGGGCTGAACGACGAGGAGGGCTTCCACTGGGGCATCCTCCGGGGAGGACAGAGCAGCGTGGCCGACCTGTTTGTGGCACAGATGCAGGACTATCTGGGGCTGGGTGAGTATCACCGCATGAACATCCCCGGTATTCTAGGCGGCAACTGGCAATGGCGCTTGCTGCCCGGCGAGGCCAATGACGCGCTGGCAAAGAAGATCTACGACATGACCGTCATGTACAGCCGCACGGAAAAGCGTGCGGAGGAAGCCGCAGCGGAAGAGAAATAATTTTGGACATGCCGCTTGCGGCATACCAAAACTTTTCACTCTTCACTTTTCTCTTTTCACTGACAGAAAACCAGACCCCACCGGGGTCTGGTTTTGTCATCTATTCCATCTCGTACCGGTACATACCCCACCAGTCGGGCATCAGCTCACCCAGCGTCACTGTCACGCGGGTGGCATAATCCGCCATGATCTCTGTGTTTCGGTTCTCCGGCGAGAGCTGCATCAGAAACTCGCGGCACGCGCCGCAGGGCATGCCGCTGCCGCCGCCGTTGGGCGGCGCGTCCCTGAAAGCAATGAGCCTCCGGATCACCGTCTCGCCGCTGTTAATGTACATGTTCAGGGCGGCCACTCGCTCGGCGCACAGGTTCATAACGCCGCTGCACGCTTCCACGCAGAAGCCGGTGAAGATCTTGCCGCTGGCGCTCTCCAGAGCGCACACCACATGGTGGGCATAGAAGAACGGCGTCACGTCCTCCGGATGGTACTCCGCCCGCGCCTTTTCATAGAGTTGCTCCCAGATATCCATACGCTTTCCCTCCTGACGTTGATAGTGTGACCATCATACCATCAGCGTCGGAGATTGGCAAGTGCGGAAGCGATCCGCGTACCGCCGGTGTCCCGCCTTATACGCGCAAAAACAGGCTCCTTTCGGAGCCTGTTTCTCGGTTCTGTTGTTCTCTTAATAGCTGCCCAGGTCGGCGGACTTATCGCCCTCGACGCTGGTGCCGAACTCGTAGTCGTTGCCGGGCAGGATGGCGTTCAGGATCACGCCCGCCAGAGCCGCGATAGCAAGGCCGGTCAGGGTGATATCGGCGCTGCCTACGGTGAAGGTGATGCCGCCGGTGGAGCTGAAACCCAGACCGCTGACGAAGATCACCGCGGCAATAATGAGGTTACGGGACTTGGTCAGGTCCACCTTGTTTTCCACCACGTTGCGGACGCCGACGGCGGAGATCATACCGTAGAGGACGAAGCTGACGCCGCCCACGATGGCGGTGGGGATGGAGTTGACCAGTGCATCGAACTTGGGGGAGAAGCTCAGGATGATGGCGTACAGGGCGGCCAGACGGATGACGCGGGGATCGTAGACCTTGCTGAGGGCCAGCACGCCGGTGTTTTCGCCGTAGGTGGTGTTGGCAGGGCCGCCGAACATACCGGCCATGGCGGTAGCCAGACCGTCGCCCAGCAGGGTGCGGTGCAGGCCGGGATCCTCGATGAAGTTCTTGCCGGTGGTGGAGGAGATGGCGGAGATGTCGCCGATGTGCTCCATCATGGCGGCGATGGCGATGGGAGCCATGACGAGGATGGAGGTGATGTCGAACTTGGCGATCACGAACTGCTGGAGGCCCACAATGTCAGCCTTGCTCACAGAGGCGAAGTTGACCAGCGGCTGCATCACGCCGTCGGCATCAGGCAGCTGCGCACCCATGAAGGTGGCGATCAGGGCGACCACATAGCTGCCCACCACGCCCAGCAGGATGGGGATGATCTTGACCATGCCCTTGCCCCAGATGTTGGCTACGATGATGATGGCGATGGCCACCAGCGCCAGCCACCAGCAGGTGGAAGCGTTGTTGATGGCGGTACCGGACAGGTTCAGGCCGATCAGGATGATGATAGGGCCGGTGACGATGGGCGGGAAGAAACGCATGACCTTCTTAGCGCCTACCAGCTTGAACAGCAGGGCCAGCACCAGATACAGCAGACCCGCGATCACCACGCCGCCCAGCGCATAGGGCAGCTTCTCTTCGCCGGTCATATTGGCAAACTTACCGGCGTCCAGATTGGCAACCGCCTGGAAGCCGCCCAGGAAGGCGAAGGAGGAACCCAGGAAGGCCGGAACCTTGAACTTGGTGCATAGGTGGAACAGCAGCGTGCCGAGACCGGCAAACAGCAGCGTGGTCTGGATGGACAGGGGCAGGCCGTAGGAGCTGACAAGGATAGGCACCAGCACTGTTGCGCCGAACATGGCGAACAGGTGCTGCAAACCCAGCACCAGCATACGGGGGACGCCCAACTCTCTCGCGTCGTAGATGGCCACATGGCCCAGTTCTTTCTTCATGGCGTGATTCCTCTCTTTCATTTGTCTTGTATGTGAAGTTACTTACCAAACACTGTCGCGGCCGCAGGCCGAAAAAAAAGACCGATGAAAAACATCGGTCAAACAACAATATCAATAATAGAAACAAAAACAGTGGGAACAGCTTTGCACTTGGTCTTGCATACGGTCGTCATGGCGTGTTCCCCCTCTCAAAATTTTCTTGATTATTATATCGGCACTCGCGGTAAAATGCAAGCTTTTTCTTCTCCAATCTCTTTCAAATTTTCATAAGCATCTTCGTGGACATTGCACAAATCCATTTTAATGGCTAATTGCTCCCATCAGAAGATCGCATAATATGCACCGCACGCATATAATGAGATAGGCAGATCCGATTCAGTCGGTCTGCCGGAGAGGAGGAAACTCCATGGATCTTGGGATCGCAGGCGTCGCCGCTATAACGATCATCGCCTATGTCATGGGACTACTGGTAAAGGCATCGCCGCTCAACAATAAATGGATCCCCGTAATCTGCGCCGTCTTTGGCGGTGTGCTGGGGATCGTCGGGCTGCATGTCATGCCGGATTTCCCCGCCAACGATGTGATCTCCGCAGCAGCGGTAGGTATCGTCAGCGGGCTTGCCGCCACCGGCCTCGACCAGACGGTAAAACAGGTCTGCACGAGTGGTACTTGTCGTGAATAGAAATGAAGCGAACAATGCACAAGCAGAAGCACAAAAAGAACACCATCCAACTGGATGGTGTTCTTTCTATGTTGACGCTACCTATCTTTCCAGGCCGCCTTTAGACAAGTATTGCGGGGCGAAGTGAGCTTAACTGACCTGTCACGGAATGGTGCCGGAGGCATCCCGAACTGCACACACAGACATGACAAAAGCCTGCGACTTTCGTCACAGGCTTTCGTGTTGGCGCTACCTATCTTCCCGGGCCGTCTCCAGCCAAGTATTGTGGGCAGAAGCGAGCTTAACTTCCGTGTTCGGGATGGGAA
>CAVHYW010000024.1:0-35158 GCA_963640475.1 bacterium
TACGGTTTTCATTCTGTTTCGCTCCTTTCCGCGACGGTCGCAACGATTGCGACGGTTGTTTTGGCGGTAGCAGATTTACCGTTGCAACCGTCGCAGCCGTCGCGCGGATTATTCGTTTGCGGCTACGAAGGTCAGTGTGATACGCCGCCCTTCGTGCCGAACCTTGTTCTCATAGCGGACGTGGTATTCGTCCAGCAGCCTGCCGGACTTCACATTCAGATACTTGCTCAGGGCGTTTGCTGCCATGCCAGCGTGAACGGCATCAGCAAGCGCAGAGGGCGAGCCTGTCCATACCGGTTGATCTGCGGATACCAGCCTTGAAACAGATTCCAGAACATGATCGGGCGGCTCTTTATGCAGCTCGTTCTCCACCTTTTCAAGATTCCAAATCTGCGTATCGGCATCCTTTTTCAGATAGAGAATCTGATCCTGCTGGTCGCGTCCCACCACGTCGATGGTTGCCTCCAGCGCCGTGCGCTTTTTCTTCTGCATGAGCAGAGAACCGTCTGCACAGCCGAGCAGTCCTGTTGTACCGGAGATCATCTCGAAGCTGTCACCGGCAGGCTGCTTGCGGGTGTGGTGGACGGTCAGGACGCAGATACAGTGCTTGTCGGCAAACTGCTTGAGCTTGCCAATGATCTCATAATCGCTGGCATAGCTGTATGCCTCACCGCCGACTTCCCGGATTTTCTGCATGGTGTCGATGATAATGAGTCTGGTGTCGGGATGCTCCCGCACGAAATTCTCAAGCTGTTCATCCAGCCCATTTCCGATCTTGCCCGCAGCGGTTGCAAAGTGCAGTCGGTCGGTGTCGTTGATGCCGTACATCATAAACATTCGGCTCTGGATGCGCTGAAAATCGTCCTCCAACGCAAGGTACAGCACCGTGCCGGGGTGGACTTCGTAACCCCACAGAGCTTCGCCCGTGCTGACATGATAGGCGATCTGCGCCACCAGAAACGACTTGCCGATCTTCGGCGCACCTGCGAGGATATACGCGCCTGCGTAGAGCAAGCCGTCGATGATCGGCGGTCGGCTCTGATACGCGGTCTGGTACAGCTCGGTCATGGAGATCGTGTGCAGATAATGCGGGTCGGTCAGACGCTGCATCCTGCGGTAGATTTCATCCAGACTTTCCTCGCTGTTTTGAAAATCACCGTTGATTTCTTCTTCAAAAGCGGATATACTGTTCTCAGTTGAATTGTGAAGCGGCTGCCCATCATCTGCGCCAACAGATGTGTCCGGGGCGGTCGTTTTCTTTTTGTAGGTTTCATTCTCCATAGGCATTTTCCTCCTTCATGCCGTCCATGATGGCTGCAATCATTTCAATCACATCCAGCAGCTCATCGTTCACGCTGCCGCCTGCTTCGATGCGCCGCAGCTCGTCCAACACGACGGCAAGCTGGTCGCGCAGTGCCTTATAGACCCTCGGATTGCCCTGTACCACCACATCCCTGCAAGTCAGACGGCGTGTGATGTAGTCCTGCTTGGTCAGCCCAGAGAGCTTGACAAAGGTTTCGATTTGCCGGTCTTCTTCCGGGGATACCCGGAACGCAACGGTCTTGTTGCGCCAGCGTTTGTGATTGTCCCGATTTTTCAGTGACATTTTAATTGCTCCTTTCGATGTTCAATTTATCTGCCATTTCTTTCTGCACAGTAGGAAACAGGTGCGCGTACCGGTAGGTGATCTCCACGCTTTCGTGTCCCACACGATTGCCGATGGCAACGGCAGAATAGCCCATGTTGATAAGTAAGGAAACGTGGCTGTGTCTCAAATCGTGGATTCTGATGACCTTGACGCCAGACGCCTTGCATCCGAACTCCATGCCGCGCTTCAAGGTGTGCTTGGTCAGAGGAAAGATGCGGCTGTCCGGTTCCAGCCCGTAAAGCTGCTTGAAATAGTCCTGTATCTCGTTGCAGAGAAAGTCCGGCATCTGGATCACGCGGCTGCTTTTCTTCGTTTTCGGCGTGGTGATTACGTCCTTGCCCTGTAGCCGCTGATAGGATTTATTGATGCGGAGCGTCTTCTTTTCAAAATCAAAGTCCGCAGGTGTCAGGGCAAGCAGCTCGCCCTCGCGGATGCCGCACCAGTACAGGATTTCAAAGGCGTAGTACAGCATGGGCTTGTCCATCATGGCATCGATGAATTTGAGATATTCTTCCTTCGTCCAGAACAGCATTTCTTTCGGCTGCTCGCTGCCCATATTCCCGGCTTTTGCGGCGGGATTGATCTGCAAGCCGTAATACTTGATTGCGTGGTTGAAAATACAGCTCAGCTGCGTATGGACGTTCTTGAGATAATCCGGGGAATAGGTTTTGCCGCTTGACTTGGTGTGCTGCCGTATCTCATTTTGCCAGTCGATCACATCACGGGCGGTGATTTCCGAGAGCTTGCGCTTTTTGAAATACGGCAGAATCTTTGTACGGATGATATGCTCCTTGCTGAGCCATGTGTTGAGCTTCAGCTTGGGCTTGACGTCCTTTTCATAGAGCGCCACAAAGCTCTCGAAACTCATATTGACATCAGCCTGCTTCTGCATCAGAAATTCGCGTTCCCATGCCTGCGCTTCTTTCTTGGTGGCAAAACCGCGCTTCAATTTCTGCTGGCGCTCGCCGCGCCAGTCGGTATAGCGAAACTGCACATACCACGAACCGTTTTTCTTATCCTTAAACGCTGACATTCGATTCCTTCCTTTCCTGCTGTTCTCTTGTTCCGTAGAACTTCTCATGGAAGAACTTGCGGTCGATCCTGCCTGCAATGGTGATGCAGCCGGTCTTTCGCAGCTCTCCGTTCAGCTCGCGGATGAGCTTATACGCATACGGAACCGATACGCCCAGCTCTTCCGCAACTTCATTGACTCTCATAAAAATTTCTCCTGCCATAAAATATCCTTTCTTCATTTTCAGTTTCCGGAAGAAGCGCAGACCCCCCCCTGTACTTCTTCGTAAGATTTTTCTGCTCCTCCGAACCGCCGGTAGTTACCCGGCGCTCATTTTTCAATCTCCGATTGACTTACGAAGCCTCTCACCCTATTGCCTGCGACGGTTGCTATCACGCTCGGACTGTAGCTGGTGGGGAGTATCTGCTCTCTGCTGTCGTGGCCTGACCGGGAACTGCCCGGTATTTTGGTGCGGCGCTTACGCGCTTCCTTGCGGCTCAGGTTTTACCCATATACAGAGAGGTCGTTATTCGGAGGAGCTATTTGCATTTCAAAGGCTTTGCCCGCTGCTAGGGATTAAGCTGTTACCTTGGCAATGGATTCTAAATATATTAGCTTAGCTTGAAATCATTTTACTATACATATACGTTTAAGTCAAGCCGGTTTGCAGGAAAATATTAAATAAATTTGCTTAGATTTTTCTTGACGAAATTAAACATATCTGCTATACTCATTATCAAAGACAACCGACACAGGAGATGGCTATTATGGCGATTGGTGAACGCATCCACTTTTTCCGCACGTTGCGGGGCATGACACAGAAATATCTCGGTATGGCGCTGGGCTTTCCGGAGAAATCCGCAGACGTTCGCCTTGCACAGTATGAGAACGGCTCCAGAACACCAAAATCAGATGTGACCGCTGCGCTGGCAAAGGTGCTGGACGTCTCTCCAAAGGCGCTGGACGTACCGGACATTGACTCCGATATTGGGCTGATGCACACGCTGTTCACGCTGGAAGACCGATACGGGCTAGAAGTCTGCGAGTGTGAAGACGAGGTGCATCTGCACGTCCACATTCACAAAGGACGCGACGCAGCGGCGCTTCACAGGATGCTTGCCGCATGGGGCGCGGTTGCCGCCAAACTGAAAGCAGGAGAGATCACCAAAGAAGAATACGACCGCTGGCGCTATTACTATCCGAAATATGACACCTCTGGTCAGTGGCACAAAATCACGCCGTCGCAGGGACTGAGTGATCTGCTCCTTGCCGACCTCAAAGAACATACGGAAGAATAACAAAAGGCTCTGCCGGCTTTCTTACACAGAAAGTCAGCAGAGCCTTTTTCGCTCTCAATATAGGATTGGAATGGATAGCCTAACCTGCAAACCGCTTGTCCCTTGAAACAAGAACAAACAAAACGGTTTGGGTATCTGCTATCATTTTGCTATCAAACGGGGAATGAGATTTTCCAAAAGTGCGTGTTTTCAAGGCTTTGCAGCCCCTCATGTACACTTTTTTCTCATTCCCACTCCACCGTGGCGGGGGGCTTGGAGGTGATGTCGTAGCAGATGCGGTTGATGTGCTTCACCTCGCCCACGATGCGGTTGGACACCTTATCCAGCAGGTCGTAGGGCAGGCGGGACCATGTGGCGGTCATGAAGTCCTGAGACTGCACGGCGCGGAGGGTCAGCGTATAGTCATACGTCCGCTCGTCGCCCATGACGCCCACGCTGCGCAGGTCGGTCAGCACGGCGAAGAACTGGCTGGTGGTGCGGTCAAAGCCCGCCAGCTTCATCTCCTCACGGAAGATGGCGTCGGCATCCCTCAGAATGGCCAGCTTCTCCTCGGTGATATCACCGAGGACGCGGATGGCAAGGCCGGGGCCGGGGAAGGGCTGGCGCCACACCAGCTCGTCAGGCAGACCCAGCTCGGTGCCCAGCTGGCGCACCTCGTCCTTGAACAGGCGGCGCAGGGGCTCCACGATCTCCTTGAAGTCCACACAATCGGGCAGGCCGCCCACGTTGTGGTGGCTCTTGATGACGGCGCTCTCGCCGCCCAGACCGGACTCCACCACGTCGGGATAGATGGTGCCCTGGGCCAGGAAATCCACGGCGCCGATCTTCTTGGCCTCTTCCTCGAACACGCGGATGAACTCCTCACCGATGATCTTGCGCTTGCGCTCCGGCTCGGTGACGCCGGCCAGCTTGGCCAGGAAACGAGGACCGGCATTGACGCGGCGGACATCCACATGGAACTGGTGCTTCATCACCTGCTCCACCTGATCGCCCTCGTCCTTGCGCAGCAGGCCGTGATCCACGAAGATGCAGGTCAGCTGATCGCCAACAGCGCGCTGCAAAAGCGCGGCGGCCACAGAACTGTCCACACCGCCGGACAGCGCCAGCAGCACGCGGCCATCGCCGATCTGACGGCGGCACTCGGCCACTGCCTCCTCCATGTAGGAGGCCATGGTCCACTCCGGCCCGAAGCCGCAGATGGTGTAGAGGAAGTTCTTCAGGATCTGGATGCCGTATTCGGTATGCAGCACCTCAGGATGGAACTGCACGCCGTAGAGCTTCTTATCGGCACACTGCACCGCCGCGTGAAGGCAGCCCTCGGTGGAGCCGATGATCTCGAAGCCGGGCGCAAGGCTCTCCACCTCCACGCCGTGGCTCATCCAGTAGACGGCCTTTTCCGGCACGCCGTCAAACAGCGGGGACGCCTTGTGGGTCAGCTCCACCTTGCCGTATTCGCGGGTCTCCGCTTTGCGGCACTGGCCGCCCAGCAGGTGCATCATCAGCTGCTCGCCGTAGCAGATGCCCAGCACGGGGATGCCCATTTCAAACAGCGCCTTATCCACCATGGGGGCGTTGGGCTCGAACACGGTGGCGGGGCCGCCGGTAAAGATCAGCGCGTCGGGAGCAAAGGCGCGGATCTCCTCCATGGACATGCGGAAGGACTTGATCTCACAGTACACGCCGCACTCGCGGACGCGGCGGGCCACCAGCAGGTTATACTGGCCGCCGAAGTCCAGAACCAGAACTCTCTTCATCTCAGTCGTCCTCCCGAAAGATAATGCCGTTTTCGTCAGCGGATTCGATGACGGCCAGTGCCTTATAGGGGATATCCGGCATGGCGCGGAACTTGTCGCCGCCGCCCTGGAAGCCCTTCTCCACCGCCACGCCGATGCCCACCAGCTGGGCACCCGCCTTCTTCACGATGTCCACCAGACCGCCCATGGCGTAGCCGTTGGCCATAAAGTCGTCGATAATGAGGACGCGGTCATTCTCGCTGAGCCACTCCTGAGACACCAGCAGCGTGACCTTTTTCTTATAGGTATAGGAGAAAATTTCACTCTGGATCAGGCCGCTTTCGATGTTGTCGCTCTTGGCCTTCTTGGCAAACAGCATGGGAACGCCGTACCGCTCGGCACACACGGTCGCCAGTGCGATACCGCTGGCTTCGGCGGTCAGCACCACCGTGGCCTTACTGGTATCAAAATACTTGGCGAATTCGTCCGCGATATCGCCCAACAGCTTGGTATCTACCCGGTGGTTCAGAAAACCGTCGATTTTGATGATATTACCCGGCAGCACCTTGCCCTCGCGGCGGATGCGTTCCTTCAACTGTTCCATAGGAAAAGACCCCCTCATAATAGTTTGCTTCTATCATACCCCGACAGGAAATAAATTACAACTGACAAATACCATAACATTTTCGACATTAAAACAGGCGATTTGACACATCAGACAAAGGAAAGCACACCTTATCCGAAGCATAAGGTGTGCTTTTCACATTTATTCAGAAATGGAACACCACGCCCACCACGGCGGCGGCCGCGATGAACACGATGGGGTGCAGCTTCTTGGTAAAGGGCACCCAGCGGGTCAACACAAGGATCACCGCCGCAAGGGCCAGCTCCTTCCAGCGGAAGAAATCCAGTCCGGAGGCGGAGGTATCCACCAGGCTCAGCAGCACCACGCCGATACCGGCGGAGGCCACCATGGCAGTGGATGCCGGGCGCAGGCCGTAGAAGGCCGCGTCCACATACTTGTTGTTGCGGAAAGCCTTCAGGAAGCTGGCAATGATGAGAATGACGATGATGGACGGGGCAACCAGTCCCAGCGTGGCGATGACCGCGCCCAGAATACCGCTGGTCTCGAAGCCCACATAGGTAGCCATGTTGACGCCCACCGGGCCGGGGGTGGATTCACTGACGGCCAGCATGTCCGCCAGCTGGGCCTGGGTGAACCAGCCGGTACGGTCGGCCATATCCGACAGGAAGGGCAGCGTGGCCAGACCGCCGCCGATAGCAAACAGACCGGTCTTGAAAAATTCGTAAAACAGCTGCAAATAGATCATTTTCCGGCACCTCCCACGTTACGGATAATGATGCCCGCCACGGCGGCCGCCAGCACGAACAGCACGGGAGAGAGGTTCGTCAGCAGCGACGCGGCCAGCACCGCCGCAAAGATCAGCGCGCCCCACACGTCCTTCACCGCGCCCTGCCACAGCTTCAGCGTGGCGTTGAGGATCAGCACGCACACACATACGCGGATGCCCGCGAAGGCGTTCTGCACCCACTCCAAATGGGAAAAGCTGGTGATCAGCCCCGCCAGCAGCGTAATAATAATGAATGACGGGAACACGATGCCCAGCGTGGCCACGATACCACCCCAGACGCCCTTGCGCTTCTGGCCGATGAACGTGGCAGTATTGACGGCGATAATGCCCGGCGTACACTGGCCGATGGCGAAATAGTCCGTCAGCTCCTCGTCGGTGGCCCAGCCCTTGTTCTCCACCACCTCACGCTGTAAGATGGGCAGCATGGCCATGCCGCCGCCGAAGGTCATGACGCCCACCTTGGCGAACGTCAAAAACAGGTCCAAAAATTCCTTCACTTGAAAACACCTCTTTTGTATGATCCCGCCCTTGCGGGCCGGTTATTCCGTATAGCCGTACAGGCCCCGCACCGACACCTCGCCGCAGCGCAGCGTCTCCACCGTGCCGCTGTCGTACCGCACCACAAGGCCGTACTGTCCGTCGATATCCAGCGCCGTCACCGTCTCGCCTGTTTGCAGGATACGCACCTGCCGCCCCAGATTCAGACACAGCTGCCGGTATTCGTCCACATAGGTCTCCGGTGCGCACAGATGGCGGAACGCCTGCCGCAGCGCGTCCACCAGCGCCGTCTCCAGCGCCGCCCTGTCCACGTCACAGCCCTCCGCCGCCAGTGAGGTAGCCAGCTTTGCCACCTCCGGCGAGAAGTCCTCCGGCCGCTGGCGCAGGTTGACGCCAAGGCCGATGACCACATGATCCACGCCGCTGCCGGAGAGGGTCACCTCCGTCAGGATGCCCGCCAGCTTTTTACCGTGCAGCGCCAGATCGTTGGGCCACTTGATGCGCACATCCGCCCCGGTGACACGGCGGATGGCCAGCGCGGCGGAGGCGGAAGCCATGGCCGTCAGGGGCAGCAGTCCCTCCGGCGACGCCACAGGCCGCCACAGCATGGAGAGGTACAGTCCCAGACCCTCCGGCGACTCGAAGCCCCGGCCCATACGGCCCCGGCCCGCCGTCTGCCGCGCCGCGATAACGGCGGTGCCGTCCGGTGCACCCTCCTGTGCCAGCGTCTTGCATACGGTATTGGTGGAATCCACCGTGTCATAGCGGTAGACCTTCGGCTGCTCCATGGCGGTCGCCTCCTCTCGTTCGTGGCCCATATTACCACTTTTTTCCCCATCCGTAAAGTAAAAAAATCATCAAGTGGCTTGACAGCACCGCTGTCAGCGGGGTATCATGTCTCCGATCTTTTCCATTTCAGGAGGCCGCCATGTCTGCACGAAAGCTGGTCTATACTGCGCTGTTCGCCGTATTAACGGCTGTGGGCGCATTTCTGCGTATCCCGCTGGGCGTTTCGTCCATCACGCTGCAATTCCTGTTCACCGCCATGGCGGGCGTTCTGCTGGGGCCGGGCTGCGGCGCACTGAGTCAGGGCGTGTATGTGGCGCTGGGCCTGATCGGCCTGCCCATCTTCACCGCCGGCGGCGGCTTCGGCTATGTGCTCCAGCCTACCTTCGGCTTTCTGCTGGGGCTGATCCCCGCCGCTGCCATCATCGGCGCCATCAGCCGCCGCAGCACCTCTCCGCTGCGTCTGGCGCTGGCGTGTGTAGCAGGTCTTGCGGCGCTGTACGCCGTGGGCGTGCCCTACATGGCGCTGATCCTCAACGGCTATATGGGCAAGGGCATGAGCGTATCCGCCCTGCTGTGGGCTGGGATGATCCCCTTCCTGCCCGGCGACGCCATCAAGATCGCCGTGACGGCGCTGCTTTGCCCGCTGCTGCGCAAGCGCGTCCCCGGTCTGCAATAACGGTGGTGTATTTACAACGCCTGCGGCAAATGCTATAATAGTATGATAAATGTGAAAGGAAACGGTAGTCCATGGAGCTGCACGCCAAGCTTGTCCGGTCACAACTGAATTTCTTCAAGCCCTTTGTGGCCAACTGCTCCCTTGAGGTGACCCGCAAGGGACAGGATAAGCTGGGCGAGCTGATGACGGCCCTGCACAAGCGGGAGGTGCTGGTGAAGGAGCATGACTTCGGCCGCTTTCAGGGCGCGTGGATCATGCCCCGTGACGAGCGCCGGGGCGGCGTGGTGCTGTACCTCCACGGCGGCGGCTACACCTGCGGAAGCCTTGAGTATGCCAAGGGCTTTGCCGCCACGCTGGCGTCGGAGTGCGGCGTACGCACCTTCTGCGCCGCCTATCGGCTGGCGCCGGAGAACCGCTATCCCGCGGCGCTGGACGACGCGCTGGAGGCCTATCAATACCTGCTGAGCAAGGGTTACGCCGCCCACCAGATCCTGCTGTGCGGCGAGAGCGCCGGCGGCGGGCTGATCTACGCCCTGTGCCTGAAACTGAAGGCGCTGGGACTTCCCCTGCCCTGCGGCCTGATCGGCATTTCGCCGTGGACGGATCTTACCGGCAGCGGCAAATCCTATGAGGAGCACCGGGAGATCGACCCCTCCATGACGCCGGAGCTGCTGCAATTCTACGCAAAGTGCTATACCGACGATCCCACCGACCCGTTCTGCTCGCCGCTGTTCGGCGACCTGACGGGGCTGCCGCCCTCCCTGCTGTTCGTGGGCGGCGACGAGGTGATGCTGGACGACACCCGGATGCTGCACGAGAAGCTGCTGGAAAGCGGCTGCCGCAGCAAAATGATCGTGGCCCCGGAGCGGTGGCACGCCTATGTGCTGTACTGTCTCAACGAGAATATGCCCCAGGACTTCGAGACCATCAACCGCTTCATGGATCAGGTGCTGTCCCCCGCCCGCAGCCTGCGGTGGATGAAGCTGGACAACGCCGCCAAGATCTATCCCGCCGCCAAGCGGCGCAACTGGAACAACTTCTTCCGCATCTCTGCCACGCTGACCGAGCCGGTGGATGTGTCCGTGCTGCGCAGCGCACTGGACGTGACGGCCCGTCGCTTTCCCTCCATCGCCGTGCGGCTGCGGCGTGGCGTGTTCTGGTACTATCTGGAGCAGATCCCACAAGCACCCGCCATTCAGGAGGAGAAAAGCTGCCCGCTGGCCCACGCGCCCTTCCATCAGGTGCGGCAGTGCGCTTTCCGGGTACTGGTGTATCATAACCGGTTTGCGGTGGAATTTTTCCACGCCCTGACCGACGGCACTGGCGCGCTGATCTTTGTCAAGACGCTGCTGGCGGAATACCTCAGCCAGAAATACGGTCTGACTGTCCCCGCCATAGACGGCGTGCTGGGGCGGTTAGAGGAGCCCAGCGACGAGGAGCTGGAGGACAGCTTCCTGCGCTACGCCGGGGACGTGAAGGCCAGCCGCAAAGAGTCCACCGCGTGGCACCTCTCCGGTACGCCGGAGAAGGACGGCTTCAAGAATCTGGTCACGCTGATGGTGCCCGCACCGGAGCTGAAGGCCTGCGCCAAGCGCTACGGCGTATCGGTGACGGAGCTGCTGTGTGCCGCCATGATGCAGGCCATCGCCCAGCTTCAGGCGGAGAAGGTGCCCCAGCGGCGGCTGCGCAAGCCGGTGAAGGTGCTGCTGCCGGTGAACCTGCGGAACCTATTCCCCAGCCGCACGCTGCGGAACTTCGCCTCCTATATCACACCGGAGATCGATCCCCGCATGGGCGACTATACCTTCGAGGAGATCTGCGCCGCCGTCCACCACCGGATGGGGCTGGAGAACAATCCCCAGACCATGCGGGCCAAGTTCGCCGCCAACGTGGCCAGCGAGAAATCGCCCGTCCTGCGGGTCATGCCGCTGTTCATCAAGAATCTGGCCATGAAGGCCGTGTTCGACACGGTGGGCGAGTGCAAATCCTGCCTGTGCCTGTCCAATCTGGGTGTGGTGCGTCTGCCGGAGGTCATGGCCCCCTATGTGGCCCGGATGGATTTCATCATCGGCGTGCAGGCCAAGGCGCCCCATGACTGCGGCGTCCTGACATGGAACGACACCGTGTATATCAACTGTATCCGCAGCATCCGCGAGCCGGAGCTGGAGCTGCGGTTCTATCAGGTTCTCCACCGTCTGGGCCTGAGCGTCACGGTGGAGAGCAATCAGCGCTGACAAGGCGCGGGAAAGGAGCCTATCATGTATTGTGTCAAGTGCGGCGTGAAGCTGGCGGACAGCGAAAAGGTCTGTCCCCTGTGCGGCACCCGCGTGTTTCATCCCGATCTGCCGCAGCCGCAGGGCGAGCCGCCCTATCCGCCCGATCCCCGGCCCCGCAATGAGGAGGTCAGCCGCTCCGGCGTGCTGTTCATTCTGACGGTGCTGGCGCTGCTGCCCGCCATCCTGTTTATCCTGTGCGACTGGCGGATCAACGGCTCCATCGTCTGGTCGGGGTACGCCTCCGGCGGCGTGGCGCTGCTGTATATTCTTGTGGCGCTGCCGCTGTGGTTCCGCCGCCCCAATCCGGTGATCTTCGTCCCCATCGACTTCGTGGCCATCGGCCTCTACCTGCTGTATATCAACTTCGCCACCCACGGACACTGGTTCCTGACCTTTGCCCTGCCGGTGACCGGTACAGCCATGGTGCTGGTCACAACGATGGTGACGCTGCTGCGGTATGTCCCCGGCGGCGCCCTGTATATCTGCAGCGGCGCGCTGCTGGGCAGCGGCGGCTTCGCCGTGCTGCTGGAGTGGCTGCTGAACGTGACCTTCCACCTGCACGACACGTTCCTGTGGTCGTTCTACCCGCTGGCAGCGTGTACCGTGCTGGGCGTCATGCTGCTGGTCATCGCCATCTGCAAGCCGCTGCGCCGCAGCCTGCACCGGAAGTTTTTCATTTAAAATCATGCCGCCTTGGCGGCATACCGCAACTTTTCACTCTTCTCTCTTATCTTTTCCTGATTAAAAAATGTGCACCCCATATGGGGTGCACATTTTTTAATCTAACGCATCGCGGCTGTTGAACACATCGCTGATGCTGCCGTAGGGGTCGGGATGGCTTTCCGGTTCCGGCTGGGCGGCGTTGAAGCTGCCCTTCATTTTCAGCTCCTGCCACTGCTCCTTGGTAATGAGCAGCTGCCGGGGCTTGCTGCCCTCGAAGGGGCCCACGATGCCCCGCTCCTCCATTTGATCCACCAGACGGGCGGCGCGGGAATAGCCCAGCTTCAAGCGCCGCTGCAGCATGGACACGCTGGCCTGTCCTGTTTCCAGAATGACCTCCACGGCCGCGCCCAGCAGCTCGTCGCAGCCCTCGCCCTCGTTGGCGGCGGGTGCGCTGCCGCCGGAGGACTTGCCGCCGCCCTTGTCGCTCTGCTTCATGACCTCCTCGATCTTCTCCATGACCTCGTCGGAGTAGTCGGCGGTGCCGCTCTCCTTGACGAAGTTCACCACACGCTCGATCTCCTCGGGGGTGATGAAGCAGCCCTGCACACGGGTGGGCTTCTGGTTGCCCAAGGGGAAATAGAGCATATCACCTTTGCCCACCAGCTTTTCCGCACCGGTGGTATCCAGAATGATGCGGGATTCCAGCGACGATGCTACGGCGAAAGCGATACGGCTGGGGATATTGGCCTTCATCAGGCCGGTAATGACATCCGAAGAGGGACGCTGGGTGGCGATGACCAGATGCATACCGGCGGCACGACCCATCTGGGCCACGCGGCAGATGGACTCCTCCACCTCCTTGGCGGCCACCAGCATCAGGTCAGCCAGCTCGTCGATGACCACCACCACGGTGGGCAGCTTTTTCAGTTCGGGGTCGCTTTCGCACAGGGCGTTGAAGCCCGCCAAGTCCTTCACGCCCCGCTCAGAGAACATCTTATACCGCTTCATCATCTCGTACACCGCCCACTGGAGGGCGCCTGCGGCCTTCTTGGGGTCGGTGACCACGGGGATCAGCAGGTGGGGGATGCCGTTATAGGGAGCCAGCTCCACCATCTTGGGGTCCACCATGATAAAGCGCACCTCGTCGGGGGTGGACTTATACAACAGGCTGACGATCAGCGAGTTGGTACACACGGACTTACCGGAGCCGGTGGTACCGGCGATCAGCACATGGGGCAGACGGGCGATGTTGCCCACGATGGCGCTGCCGCCGATGTCCTTGCCCACGGCGAAGGCCACGGTGCTGGGATGGTTGGTAAACTCCCGGCTCTCGATCACGTCGCGGATGCGGACAGCGGTGACCGCCTTGTTGGGCACCTCGATGCCCACGGCGGAGATCTTGCCGGGGATGGGCGCGATACGCACGCCGGTAGCGCCCAGCGCCAGCGCGATATCGTCGCTGAGGTTGGTGAGCTTGCTGAGCTTCACGCCCTGATCCAGCGTGAACTCATAACGGGTAACGCTGGGGCCGTGGACCACCTCGCCGGGGTGGGCGTCCACGCCGAAGGAAGCCAGCGCCGACGCCAGCCGCTGAGAGTTCAGCCGCAGCTCCGCGCCCACCTCCTGATGGTTGTCGTCGGTGTTCTCGTCCAGCAGCGTGATGGGGGGATAGCGGTAGGCCTCCTCCCCTTCGGCCAGTTCCTTCTCGATAGCCTCGCTGACCTCGGCGGTGGCGGACTCCACCTCCGCACGGACGGCCTCCTTCCGCTGCTTCTCTGTCATGGGTTCCTTCACAGGCACCGGTGCAGGGGCAGATTCCGGCTCCTGCGCCGGGACGGCAGGCTCCTCCGCCGGAGCGGAAAGCGTGGGATCCAGCAGCTCCGCCGGGGTCTTGACATCACCGGAGCGGCCACGGAACAGGCTGCCGCCAGCGGGCTTCAGCACTGCGGTCTCGCTGCTTGGCTCCACGGCCTCGTCATCCAGCGGAATGTCGATATTGGGCCGCTTTTTGCGGGGTTTCGGTGTAACGGGCTCCTCCTTTACAGGCTTTGCGGGACGGGCGGGCGCTTCTTCCTCGTCGTCATAGTAGTCGTCCTCATCCTCCCACTGGGCACGCTCCTCGGCGCGACGCTTCAGCTCTGCGATCAGTTCGGCAGGTTTCAGCTGCAATGCGCCCAGCACCGCCAGCACCACCAGCAGAATGGTCAGGATCAGCGACACCACGCGGCTGAGGAGGGCCTCCATGCCCACCGCCAGAGAGCCGGACACCACGCCGCCGCACAGCAGCGACTGGCCGTCCTTCCACATGGGCTTGATGTGCTCCAGATCAAATCCATAGGGGCCGCGGGCCAGCAGCAGGTGCAGCACCATACCCACCAGCACCGGCAGCAGCAGCGTGCAGACCAGCCGCAGCTTTATCGGACGGCCCTTGTGGTTCACCAGCACGATACCGGCGTACAGCAGCACCGGGGCCGCCAGCCAGTAGCCGTAGCCGAAGCAGCCCTTCAGCACATTGGCCAGAAACGTCAGCAAAATGGCGTCCACATTGAAGTACGTCACCAGCACGCACAGCGCCAGCAGCAGACACACGATGCCGCCGATCAGGCGGGCCTGGGCGTTATAGGCGGGAGGCGGCGGCGCGCTGCGGCGCTTGGTCGTTCCCTTTCCGCCGCTCTTGGCAGAGGAAGTCGTTTTTTTCTTTGGTGTATTCGCCATAGATCAACCTCACTTGATGGCGTTGAGCAACAGGGTCAGCAGGCCCGCCGCCCAGCAGTAATACGCAAACGCGCCGAAGCGGCCCTTCTCGGCCACCATGCGCAGCAGACGGATGCAGGCGTAGCCCACCACCGCGGCGGTGATCACGCCCACCAGATACATGGGCACCTCCGCCCAGACGATTCCGGCCTCGATGGCGTCCTTCAAGCTGAGGATATTGGCGCCCAGCACGGCGGGGATGGACAGCAGGAAAGAGAAGCGCACGGCAAACTTCCGCTCGAAGCCCATGAAGCAGCCGGCGGTGATGGTCATACCGGAGCGGGAGATGCCGGGCATGGTGGCGATGGCCTGACCCACGCCCACCACCAGCACATCCAGCACCGTGGCATTGCGCTCGGTCTTGCGGCCCTTGCGCACCAGATCGCAGGCAAACAGCAGAAATCCCGTCACCACCAGCGCCGCGCCGATGAAGATCATGTTATTGCTGAGGGCCTGCACCTTCTTATGGATGGGCAGAACGGCGAACAGCGGCAGCGTGCCGATGATAATAAGCAAAATCAGACGGCGGGCAGGCGGCACCTGAGCAGGCGTAGAACTGTGGGCCAGATCGCTGACGCCGTGGATCAGCTCCACCACCATGTCGCAGATGTCGCGCCAATAGGCCACAAACACCGCCACCAGCGTACCCAGATGCAGCAGCACGTCAAAGAACTCCGGCACCTCGGCTTTGATGTTCAGCAGATTCTGAGCGATGGCCAGATGGCCGGAGCTGGAGATGGGCAGGAACTCTGCAATGCCCTGCACCAGACCCAGCAGGAAGGAAGAAAAATATGTCATAGAGTCACCTCATGTCATATCCGAATACTTCTTGTCATATCCGGTATGGAAATTACTATTTGTTATCATCTTTCACAGAAGATATCAAATATAGTATACCATATCTATGAAAAAAATGCCACTGTTATTTATGAAGAAAGAGACGGCTTACGCCGTCTCTTTTGTGCTATTCGGTTTCGTCCTCCACAGGCGGCCATATCTGTATACAGGTCTGCCACTTCTCATAGCAGCCGTCTGCCCTCCACTCGTGCCACAGCGTCAGCGCGTCCCGGAAGGGATAGATTGGCTTCGTCTGCCGGACGTAGTTACACCAGCTATACAACGATGGCATCTCCGGCGTCAGCATTTCGGCATCGTACAGGAGATAGACCCGTACATTCTCGCCGTGGCGCATCCGCGACCACTCCGCGATAATGCCGGTGGTCTGCGTGGTTCCGAAGATGTTGGTGGTCTCATAGCTGCCGCTCTCCACCGAGTAGAAGTCCGCCGTATAGGACTGGCCGTCCTTCTCGCACAGCAGGCGTCCGCTGTTCCATCCGCCGGGGCTCCACGACTCCTCGTTGCCCTGCCACACAGGCCAGATCTCCATACCCTCCGCAAGGCAGTCTCCGGACGGCCGGTCGATCGCCGCATGGTGCAGCACGACAGCCCGCTGTCTGCCCGCTTCCTCCACCAGCACCACCACATGGGTCACAGTGTTCTCATAAATGTCGTACACCCGATAGTTATAGTGGTAGCTGCCGTCCGGCTGCTTCTCCGTGTCGATATAGTGCCAGCGGGGCGGCGTGTCATTGTTCCATACCGATGTGGTGACCTCGCGGTAGATATCCCTCTCATACAGAGGCTCTGTCTCCGTATACACCTTCACCGCGCCGGACATGTGCGCCACTTCCTCCGCCGTCAGGTCGTCCAGCACCTGCTCCGGAAAGCCCAGCGCCAGCAGCTCCGCCCGGACGGTCTCGTCCTGCGGTGCGTCGTCCCGCACCTGCCAGTTCATGGGGTACCGCTGGCCCAGGAACATGGCCAGCAGCACCGCCGCCAGCGTCAGCCCCAGATAGCCCCACAGCACCGCCGCCGAGGGCAGGCGCACCGGCGCGGCGTGGATGGCGTAGCCCGTGTCCGCGAGGGAGCGGGACAGCTTTACCAGATTCCGCAGGATCACGATATACACGATCAGCATCGGCAGCACCGCCAGCCAGCCGCTCAGTTTGATAAACGCCAGCACGCACAGCACCGCATAGAAGATCACCAGTGCACCGGCGGCGGGAGCGGCGGGCTTTTCCGCACCTGCTGCACGGGATACCCCCACCATGCCCCGCCACAGGCAGCAATACAGCGCAAACGTCATGGCCACGACCGCATAGGCCGGGATGTTCTTCACATCCACCGGCAGGGCCGCCAGCACAAAGGCCGCGCTGCGCACCGCGGCGATGGCGATGGACAGCCGCCAGCACCATTGCAGCGCCCTGTTCTCCTGCCGCAGGGTGCGGAAGCCCAGCACCATCAGGATACCGCTCAGGGCGACCAGGATCATTTCCAAATTCAGGAAGTTGAAGGTGACGGTGGTCAGGCCCATGCCCCACAGCACCAAGGCCATGGCTTCCCGCCACGGGTTCACCACCGCCATGGCCGGTGGCAGCCCGGAGGCGTCCTCCCGCAACAGCTGATCAAAACGCAGATCGTCACTCACAGAAGTCACCTCCCAACAGCTGCCGCAGCTTTTGCCGCAGGCGGTACAGCCGCCCCTCCACCGCCCGCTCCGTCAGGCACAGCTCGGCGGCCATCTGGGCGGTGGACTGGCAGTAGTAATATTTTCGATAGAACAGGCTCCGATCCTCCGGCAGCAGACCCGCGATGGCGGCTTGCAGCCGCTGCTGGCGCTCCCGGCGCAGCAGCTCCTCCTCGGCGCTGCCGCCGGTGTGGGGCACGGTCTCCTCCAGCGGAGCGTCCGTCCGGGCATGGCGGGCGCGGTTCAGGGCGGCGTTGCGGCTCAGCACCGTCAGCCATGCCTTCAATGCGCCCTTTTCGCCGTCAAAACTGCCCGCCGTCTGCCAAATCTTCAGGGAGATATCGGCATAGCACTCCTCCCGGTCCCACTCATCCGTCAGGATGGGCCGCAGGATATACCGGATCAGCGGCCCGTACTGCCGCAGAAGCGCATGCAGTGCGGCCTCGTCGCCGCCCGCGATCTTCTCCATCAGCGTGCGCTCGTCCAACCGTATCCCCTCCCCTCCGGATGTGTCTCTACTCTATACTACACCATTTTCACCCAAAACCCACGGAAAATTTTTGGGGCGGGCCATTATTTCCCATGACAAAACGGCGCAGCCAGAGCCGCGCCGTTTTGAAGCTTTATTTTTCCCGGATCATGTGATAAAACACGCCGTCTCCCGCCGGGGTGGTCTGGCAGATCG
Source organism: bacterium (assembly GCA_963640475.1). GTDB lineage: Bacteria > Bacillota > Clostridia > Oscillospirales > Oscillospiraceae > Vescimonas. The sequence goes on from CAVHYW010000024.1 coordinate 17,933, forward strand.
GCTCCCCCACGATGCGGAAGCCCGCCTTCTCATAGCACCTGACGGCCCGTGCGTTCCACGTTCTGACCTCCAGATACAAGGGCTTCCCCGGAAAAAGGCGTTGGGAGATGTCCCATGCCATCCGGGTCATCTGCTGTCCGTACCCCTTGCCGCAGCAGGCCGGGGCTGCCCCGATGCCGAAGAAAACCTCCGTCTCCTCCTCATAGAGATTGATGAAACCCACCAGCGCCGCGCCGTCGTAAAAGGAATAGAAGTTGTACCTCGGGTCAGCAAAGCCCACGCCGCGGGCCTTCTGGTTCTCATAGGCGTCATTGTTATAGATGGCGTATGCGCCATCATACTGCCACGCAGTGATATGATATTTCTCCGCTTCTGTGGTCTTGTGATAGGTCAGCATAGGTTCTCCTGTGGGGATCGTTGTCTGCGATGGCTTTTCCGGTATACGGCGGGGCGTCGGGGACGCCGCCCCCCTACGAAATACGCCCTGCGGCCAGCTTACTTCATCTGCTCCAGCGCAGCGCGGGCGGCGGACTGCTCCGCCTCCTTCTTGCTGTGGCCGGAGCCAAGGCCGATGACCTGACCGTTCAGCGTCACCGCCACGGCGAACACCTTGGCGTGATCCGGGCCGCTTTCGGACACCGGCTCATAGTGCAGCACCTGATTGGGCTTGCGCTGCACCAGCTCCTGCAATTCGGTCTTGCAGTCACGGCGGCGGTTCTCCACCTCCTGCTCCTGCTCCTTTTCCAGCAGGATGCGGTGGATCAGGGCGCACACCTTGTCGATGCCGCCATCCAGATACACCGCGGCCAGCACCGCCTCCACCGCGTCTGCCAGAATGGACGGACGGCGGCGGCCGCCGCCGCTCTCCTCGCCCTTGCCCAGCATCAGAAAGTCGCCCAGGCGCAGGCTCTGGGCCACCTCGTGCAGGCTCTCCTCGCACACCAGCGCGGCGCGGATACGGGTCAGCTCACCCTCCGGCAGGTCGGAATGCTTGCGGTACAGAAAGTCCGCCGACACGAAGCCCAGCACCGCGTCGCCCAGGAACTCCAGCCGCTCGTTGCTGGCGATGCCCATGCTGCGGTGCTCGTTGGCGTAGGAGCTGTGGTACAGTGCGCCCCGCAGCAGCTCCGGATCGTTGAAGCGATAGCCCAGCCGCTCCTCCAGTTGATGTAAAGTTTCCATGCTTTCCATCCCTTTCCGGGCCGTCGCCCACAGGATCCCACGGTGTGGATCCCATGGGCGGTGGCCCAAAGCAAATTTCCGAAAAGAAAACCCCACATCGGTGGGGTTTTCTTTCTATGTACAAGTATCACTCGATGTGGCTGCTGAGATAGCGGACACAATCGCCTACAGTCTTCAGGGACTGAAGATCCTCTTCATCGATCTCGCCGATGTCGAATTCCTCCTCCATCGCCATCACCAGCTCCACCAGATCCACGGAATCCGCGCCCAGGTCGTCCACAAAGGAACTGTCCATGGTCACTTCGTCTGCATCGATGGCAAACTGCTCCGCGATCAGATCCTGCATGGTCTTGAAGATCGTCTCCGGTGTCATAGGAAGTTATTCCTCCTTTCAGATTGCGTTATCTTGGAAAATAATACGGCAATCCTATCACGCTGTCAATACCTTTTTCGTAAATTTCTCGTGATTTAGGCATTGACGGCCATTTCGTCCACATGGGCGGCGATCTCGTCCACCAGGCCGCTGGCGGCGACCTCCTTCGCCTGGCCGATGGCATTCTCGATGGCCTCGTCGTTGGAGGAGCCGTGGGCCTTGATCACCGGCCTGGAGATACCGATGAAGGCGGTGCCGCCCACCTTGTTGGGGTCAAGCTGCGCCTTGAAGGCGTTCAGCCCCGGCAGCACCATGGCGCCCGCCAGCTTGGTCAGCAGATTCTTCTTGAAAATGGCCTTCAGGGAGCTTCCGGCGTAGGAGCCGATGCCCTCAATGGTCTTCAGCATCACGTTGCCGGAGAAGCCGTCGGTCACCAGCACGTCGCAGCCGCCCTTGATGGCCTCCTTGGCCTCGATATTGCCGATGAAGTTCAGCCGCTCCTGCTTCAGCAGCAGCTCACGGGTCTGGCGCTGAAGGTCGGTGCCCTTCTCCGCCTCCACGCCGATGTTGAGCAGGCCCACCCGGGGATTTGCGATCCCCAGCACATGGCTGGCGTAAAAGCTGCCCAGATAGGCGAACTGCAGCAGGTACTCCGGCGTACACTCGGCGTTGGCGCCGCAGTCGATCAGCACGCAGCGGCCGGTGGTGGTGGGCATGACGGGCGCCATGGCGGCCCGGCGGATGCCTCGGATGCGCTTGGTGATGAGGGTGGCCCCGGTCAGCAGCGCGCCGGTGGAGCCGGCGGAGATGAAAGCGTCGCCCTTACCGTCACGCAGCAGCGTCAGGCCCACGCCCATGGAGCTGTCCTTCTTCCGGCGGAACACCGTAGCGGGATCGTCCTCCATGGTGACCTCCTCGGTGGTGGGCACGATGTCCATGCCCTGGGGCAGCTCATTGACGCCGCACTGGGCCAGCGCGTCACGGATGGCGGCCTCGTCGCCGGTGAGGGTGATGTCCACGCCCCAGCGCTTCTGTCCCCGCACCGCGCCCTTGACGATGGCCAGCGGCGCGTTATCGCCGCCCATGGCATCTACGATGATCCTCATTTGGCCAGTACCTCCTCCCGGATGGCGTCGATGATGGCCAGCGACCGCTGGCTCAGCTCGGCGTTCTTGTTGCGTTTGCCCTTCACCCGGTGGTCAAGGGGCGGGATGATGCCGAAGTTGATGTTCATAGGCTGGAACTCCGCCACGGACTCGTTGCTGACGTACAGGCCCAGCGCACCGATGGCAGTCTCCCGCGGGAAGTCGATGGGTGCCTTGCCCAGCAGCCGCCGGGCAAGCTCCACGCCCGCCAGAAAGCCGCTGGCGCAGGACTCCACATAGCCCTCTACGCCGGTCATCTGTCCGGCAAAGGCAATGCGGGGATCGCTTTTGAGCCGGTAGTACCGGTCAAGGAGCCGGGGCGAATCCAGATAGGTATTGCGGTGCATGACGCCGTAGCGCAGGAACCGGGCATCGTGGAGGGCGGGGATCATGGAGAACACCCGCTTCTGCTCCGGCCATTTCAGATGGGTCTGGAAGCCCACCAGATTATAGATGGTGCCGTCGGCGTTGTCCTTGCGCAGCTGCACCACCGCGTAGGGATCCCGGCCCGTTTTCGGATCCGGCAGGCCCTTGGGCTTCAACGGGCCGAACCGCAGGGTATCCTCGCCACGGCGGGCCATGACCTCCACGGGCATGCAGCCCTCGAACACGTTCTTATCCTCGAAGCCGTGGACTTCCGCCTCCTCGGCGGCGGTCAGCGCCTGCCAGAAGGCTAGATACTGCTCCTGATCCATGGGGCAGTTGATGTAGTCCGGCGTACCCTTGTCATAGCGGCTGGCAAAGTAGGCGCTGGTCATATCCACACTGTCAAAGGCCACCAGCGGTGCGGCAGCATCGAAAAAGTGCAGGGTGTCGGTGCTGCCGAACAGCGCCGCCAGCTTGTCCGCCAGCGCGTCGGAGGTCAGGGGGCCGGAGGCAATGACCACATCCCCCTCCGGGATGTCCGTCACCTCCTCCGCCACTACGGTGATGTTAGGGTGATTGCGGATGGCTTCCGTCACCATGGCGGCAAAGCCGTGGCGATCCACCGCCAGCGCGCCGCCGGCAGGCACCGCCGTAGCGTCGGCACACCGCAGGATCAGGCTGTCCAGCCGCCGCAGCTCCTCCTTGAGCAGGCCCACGGCGTTTTCCAGCCCCGCGCCCCGCAGGGAGTTAGAGCAGCACAGCTCGGCAAAATCATCGGTCACATGGGCGGGGGTGCGCTTGAGGGGCTTCATCTCCCGCAGGATCACGGGGATACCCCGCTGGGCCAGCTGCCACGCGCACTCGCTCCCGGCAAGACCCGCGCCGATCACAGTCACAGGGTTCATTCCGCGCCGCCTTTCTCCTCCGCCTTTTTGGCGGCGGTCTTTTTGGTGGTGCTCGCCTTCTTTGTGGCAGTTTTCTTCGTGGTAGTTGCCTTTTTCGCGGTAGTGGTAGTTTTCTTAGCCGCCGTGGTCTTGGCCGTCGTCTTTTTGGCAGCCGACTTCTTGGCGGGCTTTTCCTCAGCCGCAGGCTCCGTCGCCGTCTCAGCGGCAGTCTCGCCGCCCTCGGCAGCGGTGTCCTTCTTGCGGTGATAGCCCCGCTTGTCCTCCGGCAGGAAGTTGGCGCACTCCTCATTGACGCAGAAGGGCTTGCTGAAGCCCCGGCCCGCCCGCTTGAACATGGTCTGGCCGCAAAGGGGACAATCCTCCTTTGTGGGCACGTCCCACGTCATGAAATCGCAGGTGCGCTCGCCCTTCTTGTTGTTGGTGAACTCGCAGCAGTAGTAGGTATACTGCTTGCCGGAGGCCTTACTGGTGCCGCTGCGCTTCATGAGCCGTCCGCCGCACTTGGGGCAGCGGCCCGGCATCTCCACCACCAGCGGCATGGTGAAGGTGCACTCCGGATAGCCGGGGCAGGCAAGGAACGGGCCGAACCGGCCCTCCCGCTCCACCAGATTGCGGCCGCACACGGGGCACAGCTCGTCGCTGACGGTGGGCTCGGGACGGATGTAGTCGCCCGCCTCGGCGTCGGTCAAATGCTGGGCAAAGCCGTCGTCATAGAACTGGCGCAGCACCTGCTTCCAAGGCAGCTTGCCCTCCTCCACATCGTCCAGCCGCTGCTCCATATTGGCGGTGAACTTCAGGTCGGCGATATCGGAGAAATACTTCTCCATCCATGTGGTGACCGCCTTGCCCAGATTGGTGATAAGAAGGTACTTGCCCTCCTTTTTCACATAGCGGCGGTCCAGAATGGTGGACACAGTAGGCGCGTAGGTGGAGGGACGACCGATGCCGTTTTCCTCCATGGCGCGGATCAGCGCCGCCTCGGTATAGTGGGCGGGCGGCGTGGTGAAATGCTGGCGGGGGACAAAGTCCTTCAGGGACAGGGCCTCTCCCTCCCGCAGGTCGGGCAGGGCAGGCTCCTTCTCCTCCTTGTCGTCGTCATCCCGGCTCTCCTCGTACACGGCGGTATAGCCGGAGAATTTCAGCTTGCTGGCGGTGGCCCGGAACAGGTGCGCGTCGGCGCTGATGTCTACCGACACGCTGTCATAGACGGCATTGGCCATCTGGCTGGCCAGGAAACGGCTCCAGATCAGGCGGTACAGACGGTACTGCTCCGGCGTCAGGTCGCCGCGGATGGTCTCCGGCGTCAATGTCACGTTGCTGGGGCGGATGGCCTCGTGGGCATCCTGCGCTCCGGCCTTTGCCTTATACTGGCGGGCGGCGGCGGGCACATAGCCCTCGCCGTAGCGGCTCTTGATAAAGTCGCGGGCGTCCCGCTGCGCCTCGTCGCTGATGCGCAGCGAGTCGGTACGCATGTAGGTGATCAGACCCACGGTGCCCTCGCCGGTGATGTCCACGCCCTCATACAGCTGCTGGGCGATGGCCATGGTGCGGCGGGGCGTCATGTTCAGCTTGCGGGAAGCCTCCTGCTGCATGGTGGAGGTGGTGAAGGGAGGAGACGGGGAGCGGTTCTTGTCGGTGCGCTTCACCGACTTCACGGCAAAGGCGGCGCTGCGCAGCTCGTCCATGATGGCCTGCACATCCGCCTGCGTCTGCGGCTCGTACTTCTTGCCGCTGCGGCCATAGTAATGAGCCTTGAATGCGGCCTTCTCCACGTTTTCCAGCACCGCGTCCAGTGTCCAGTACTCCTGGGGCTGGAACCCGGCGATCTCCTGATCCCGGTCAAACACCATGCGGGTGGCCACGCTCTGGACACGTCCGGCGGACAGGCCCCGGCGGATCTTCTTCCACATCACCGGGGAGATCTGATAGCCCACCACGCGATCCAGCACACGGCGGGCCTGCTGAGCGTCCACCAGATCCTGATCGATGGCGCGGGGATGGGCGATGCTCTCGCCCACCACCTTGCGGGTGATCTCGTTGAAGGTAACGCGCTTGGTCTTATCGTCCGGCAGGTTCAGCAGATGCTGCAGATGCCATGAAATGGCCTCTCCCTCGCGGTCCGGGTCGGTGGCGAGATAGACGGTGTCGCTGGCGGCGGCGTCCTTTTTCAGCTGCCGGATCAACTCCTCTTTTCCACGGATGGGTTTATATTCAGGTTCAAAATCGTGCTCAATGTCCACGCCAAGGGTGCTCTTGGGCAGGTCGCGCAGGTGGCCCATGCAGGCCGTGACCTGATAGTCCGGCCCCAGATATTTGCCAATGGTCTTGGCCTTGGCGGGAGACTCCACGATCACCAGATTTTTCTTGCTCATGCTCTCTTAATTCCTTTTCCTTCCTACTCTTGTGGGGGCAGCTCCACGGTACGCACAAAGCTCCGTGCGCCGTTCTGGCCCGCCCAGCCGCTGATCTCCAGCAGCGTCAGCGCCGGCAGTACCCGCTGGATGGGTAATTGTGCTTCCTCTGCCAGCTGGTCGCTGAGCTTCGGCGTATCGGTTGCCAGCGCACGCAGCACAAGGCGCTGCTCCTCCGGCAGTCCGTCCAGTTCCTCTGCCGTCAGGCAGGGCAGGACAGGCGTCTGCGACGCTTCCGGCTCGAATTTGATCTTTTCCGCCGTCGTTTTGGGTGCGCCCGCCAGATGGGGCAGCGGCGGCATTGGCGGCGGGGACTGACGCCGCAGCTTATGGGGATACCGGCTCTCGAACTCCCCCAGAATGTCCCATGCGCAGGTGGCAAGTCCCGCGCCCTCCCGGATCAGCCGGTGGCATCCGGCGCTGTTGGGCGCGTCGATAGGGCCGGGGACGGCGAACACCTCCCTGCCCTGCTCCGCCGCGTTGTGGGCGGTGATCAGCGCCCCGGAACGTTCCGGAGCCTCCACCACCACGGCGGCCACACTCAGACCGCTGATGATCCGGTTCCTGACCGGAAAATGCCACGCCTCCGGCTCCGCCTGAGGCGGATACTCCGACAGCAGCACGCCGGTGGCGGCGATATCCTCATACAACCGCCGGTTCTCCGCCGGATAGACCACGTCCACACCGCCGCCCAGTACGCCGCAGGTAAAGCCGCCGAACCGCAGCGCGCCCTTCATGGCGGCCGCGTCCACGCCCTTGGCCATGCCGGATACTACCATGCCGCCCTGCTGGGTCAGCTCATAGCCCAGCTTTTCGGCACAGTGAATACCATAGGGCGTGCAGGAGCGGGTGCCTACCACGGCCACCGCCGCCTCCTCGTCAAAGAGGGGCATGGCGCCCTTGCCGTACAGCAGCAGCGGCGGCTGATAGATGTTCCGCAGCCGTTCCGGATACAGGGCGTCGGCCATGGTGACGATAAAAATGTTCTTTCTGGCGCAGTCCGCCAGCACACGGTCGGCCATCGCCAGCGACTTGTTTTCCAGCAGCGCCGCCTGCTCCTTTTTCAGCCCGTCCACCTGCCACAGTGCTTCCTCGCGGGCATAGTATACGTCCTCCGGTGAGGAAAAATGCTCCATCAGCAGCGTTTTGCTGCTGTCCGTCAGGCCCGGCAGCGTGGTCAGCCAGACCCAGTATTTCAGCGCCGCCACGGCCCGCACCTCACTTTCCTGTTACCGATAGCTCTCCCACAGCAGCACCGCAGCGGCGATGGCCGCATTCAGCGACTCGCAGCGGTCCGTCATGGGAATTTTTAACGTTTTCTGGCACATATCCAGCACCGTATCGCGGATGCCCTGCCCCTCACTGCCGATGACGATGGCGCAGCGGTCAAGGGCTACGGCGCGGACATCCTCCGTGTCCTCCCGCAGGGCCGTGCCGTACAGGGGCAGGCCGCTGCGTGCCAGCAGGCCGGGCAAGTTCTCCGCCTTCATGCACCACACAGGGCGGCGGAACACCGCTCCCATGGAGGAGCGCACGGTCTTGACGCTCCACGGGTCGGCGCAGCCCTCCAGCAGCAGCAGGCCGTCAAAGTCAAAGGCGTCCAGCGTCCGCAGGATGGTACCCACGTTGCCGGGGTCCTGCACGCCGTCCAGCACCATATAGCGGCTGCCGGGCAGCGTCGTGGGCACTTCCCCGCTTGGCAGCGCCACCGTAAACAGCGCGCCCTGCGGCGACTTCATGGGCGAGATGGAGGCCATTACGTCCTCCGGAACCTCCACCGCCCGGATGCCCTCCGGGATCGGCGGCATGGTCGTGCCAACGGTGACGGCGATCTCCCGCACAGGAGCGTGCCATTTCAGCGCCTCTGCCAGTAGCTTGGGACTATCGCACAGGTACACGCCCTGCTCCCGGCGGTAGGCGGCGGAGGCCGCCAGCTTTTTCATATGGACCAGCAGGGGATTAGTGCGGCTGGTGATCTTCTCCATGTTGACCGCCTCCTTTTTGTTGGAATGGAAAGGCTGACCCGACAAGCCTTTGTCGGGTCAGCACAGCTTGTCAATAAAAGCCTCGCAGAGTTCGCGTCCGCAGACGCGAAGATATCAAATCATTTTTCTGACGACATGTGCGTCAGAAAAATTCTTCTCGGCCGCCAGTGTGTCCGAAGGACGCACGCAGTCGGCCGCAAGCCTTTTGGCAGCAAAATCGTTAGATTTTGCGCCAGTTTAATCGAGGGGCTTCATGGTGGGGAAGAGGATGACATCGCGGATGGAGTCCGCGCCGCACAGCATCATGCTGCACCGGTCGATACCGAAGCCCAGACCGCCGGTGGGCGGCATACCATACTCCAGCGCCATGACGAAATCGTCGTCCATCATGTCGGCTTCCTCGTCGCCGTTGGCACGCTTTTCGGCCTGCGCCTTAAAGCGCTCGTACTGGTCGATGGGGTCGTTCAGCTCAGAGAAAGCGTTGCCCATCTCACAGCCGCAGATGAACGCCTCGTACCGCTCGGTCAGATGCGGGTCGGCAGGGCTGCGCTTGGCCAGCGGGCTGACCTCCACGGGATACATGGTGATGAAGGTGGGCTGCACCAGCGTCTCCTCCACCTTCTGGTCAAAGGCCTCATACAGGGCGTTGCCCCAGGTGTGGGACACGCCGTCCATATCCACGCCCACGCTCTTGGCCAGTTCCACGGCGGCGTCATCGTCGCCCTCGATAGCCATAAAGTCCGCGCCGGTGACGTTCTTCACCGCGTCGGCCATGGTGACACGGGGCCAGCCGGGGGTCAAATCGATGTCGTGACCCAGCCACTGGACCTGATAGCCGCCATGGATCTCCTTGCACGCGCCGGAGAGGATGGCCTCCAGAATATCCATCATGCCGTCCAGATTGGTATAGGCCTGATACAGCTCGCAGGTGGTGAACTCAGGGTTATGCTTGGTGTCCATACCCTCGTTGCGGAAGATGCGGCCCACCTCATACACGCGCTCCAGACCGCCCACGATCAGCCGCTTCAGGTGCAGTTCGGTGGCGATGCGCATATACATGTCGATATCCTGCGCGTTGTGGTGGGTGATGAAGGGACGGGCGTTGGCGCCGCCGGCAATGGGGCTCAGCACGGGGGTCTCCACCTCCATGAAGCCCAGAGAGTCCAGATAGCGGCGCAGGTAGGACACGAACTTGCTGCGGATCTCGAAGTTCCGCTTGCTCTCGGGGTTCATGATAAGGTCCACATAGCGCTGACGATAGCGGACTTCCTTGTCGGTCAGGCCGTGGAACTTCTCAGGCAGGGGGCGCAGGGACTTGCTCAGCAGGATGATCTCGCGGGCGCGGACAGACATCTCGCCGCGCTGGGTGCGGAACACCTCGCCGATAACGCCCACGATATCGCCGATATCGTACTTCTTGAAGTGGTTATAATTGTCCTCGTCCATCTCGTCCTTGCGGGCGTAGATCTGGATACGGCCGGACTTGTCCTGCATGTCGCAGAAGGACACCTTGCCCATGCCGCGCTTGCTCATCAGGCGGCCCGCCACGCGGACGGGCGTACCCTCCAGCGCATCGAAGTTATCCTTGATATCCTGGGCGTGATGGGTCACGTCAAACTTTGTGATCTGGAAGGGATCGTGGCCCTCGTCCTGCAGGGCCTTCAGCTTGTCGCGGCGGATCTGGAGCAGCTCGCCCAGCTCCTGCTGTTCATTGGTGTTGGTCACATTGGTGTTTTGCTCTGCCATAACGGCCTCCTTATCTCATCAGCCCCGATCGCTGATCGAGGGGTTCATCGTTCAATACTGTCCACACGGTAGTGGATGGCGCCTTTGGGAGCCTCCACGATCACTTCGTCGCCCGCCCTGCGGCCCATCAAGGCCTTGCCGAAGGGAGAATCCTCGCTGATGGCGCGATTCATCACATCGGCCTCCTGAGAGCCCACGATCTTATAGGCGGGCAGCTGTTTTCGTGTATCCAGATTGGTCACCACGACCTTGCAGCCGATGGAGATCTTGTCAGAGTCCATCTCCGCCTCGTCCACGATGACGGCGTGCAGCAGAATGTCCTCCAACTCCGCGATGCGGGAGTAAAGCTTGCCCTGCTCGTTTTTCGCCTCGTCATACTCGCTGTTTTCGCTCAGGTCGCCGAAGCCGCGGGCCTCCTTAATGAGTTCCGCCACCTCGTCAGCGCGGGTGGTCTTGCTGTAATCCAGCTCCTGTTTCAGCTCGTCATAACGGGCCTGGCTCATTTTAAATTCTTTTGCCATGCTGCACATTCCTTTCTATTGCATCCCTACGCAGATATCTGTCATAGGGTATACTTATATTATAACTACAATGCGTCATGTTGCATTATAGTGAGTTTCCGTCCGCCTGTCAAGCGTTGGGTTCAATTGTTTTTACGCGAATTTGCTCTTTTTTGATCTCTCCAGCCTCAAAAAGCACCGCCAGCAGCTGTTCCGGCACCTCGCTCTCCGGCTCTCCCGCCATCAGGCGGTAAGTCAGCCGCTGGTAGCGCCGGCAGTCCTCCCCCAGACAGATGGTGTTTCCCGACGGTGCGCCGCCGAAGGACACCGTCACCGCCGCCTGCCCCACCCGGCAGACGGTCAGCCCGAACCGCTCCCACAGAGCGCGTTCCAGCACCTCTCCCCCGCTGCCGATCTCCAACGACAGATACCGCACCCGCCGGGCCAGCAGGACTGCCGCCTCCGCCACCGCCGCCGTCACATGCGCCGCCTGCAAGGCCGCCGTTTTCCGCCGAAGATCCCCCCGCCTGTCCAGCAGCTGTGGCAGCAGTGCCTGCCGCAGACGGCACACCTCCACCGGAAGGATGCCCCATCGGGCGGCTTCCTCCTCCAACGTCTCCGGCATAACGCAGCGTCTTACGCCGCGGCGGCGCAGCTTCCGCCAAACGAAGCGGCGGCGCAGCCGCAGCAAAAAGCCTGACTCTGGCAGCACTGCCGCCATGAACCATACGCCTTTGATCCGCCGCCGCGCCACGGCGGCAGGCGTTCCCAATGTCACATAGCCATACATAAAAAGCACCTCTGTACCAGTGTATGGTACAGAGGTGCCGGTTATCCAAAATCAACCGTAATACTGCCAGCCGGTCAGGTAGGTCAGGGGATCTACCCAACTGTCGTTTTCCATAATGCCGAAGTGCAGATGGGGGCCGGTGGAATTACCGGTGTTGCCGGAATAGGCAATGACCTGTCCCTGCGACACCATGTCGCCGACCTTCACGTTGTAGCCGCTGAGATGGCCGTACAGCGTGGAATTGCCCTTGCCGTGGCTGATGATAACGCATTGACCATAGCCGCCGTTGGAGCTGGCCCAGGTGACCTTACCAGCCTTGGCCGCCAGCACAGGCGTACCCATGGGGGTGCCGATGTCCACGCCCTTATGGTTGGTGCTGCCGATGCCACCGGGGGAATTGCGCCCGCCGAACTTGGAGGTGATCCACCGGATGCCGTTGCAGGGCCACACATAGCCGCCCACCGTACCGGCGATATCGTCCATACCCAGCTCACGGGCCTTGGCCTCGGCCGCGGCGATCAGATCGTCCAGCGCCTCCTCCTCGGCCTTGATGGCGTCATACTCCGCCTGTTTGCCCTCCTCGGTCTTGATGTACTCCGCCAGCAGCTTCATGCTCTCGGAGATCTGACCCTCCAGCTCCTGCTTGGAGGCGGTCAGCTCCTCGCTCTGCTGCTCCAGTGCTGCCTTGTCATCCGCCAGTTCCTGCCGGATCTCCTGCAGGTCGGAAATGACCTTCTTGTTGTAGCGAGCGATCTCGTTGATGAAATCAATGCGGCTGATGAGGTCAGAGAAGCTGGTGGCCTTGAACAGCACCGACCAGTAGGACAGCGTGCCCTGCTCCTCCTCCGCGCGCACCTGCTTGTGGAACAGCTCGGTCTGCTGCTCCTCCAGCGCCTCGTTGGCGGCGATGCTGCGGGCGGTAATGTCGATCTGCTGCTCCAGCAGGCCGATCTCGTCCGTCAGCGCCGCGTTGCGCTGATCCAGCAGGTTCTTCTGCTTCTGGGTGCTGGCCTTCTGACCCTTGATCTTGTCCAGCTCCTTCTTCAGATTGTTCATTTCCTCCCGCTTGCCGTTGATCTGCTGCTGCAGGTCGTTATACTCCTTGCGGATATTGTCGGCTTCGGTACTGTTCTTTTTATCGTCCGTTGTGGCGTAGGCCATGGCAGGCAGCAGCGACGCCGTCATCAGCAGCGCGCACAGCAACGCCAAGGCTCTCTTTCCAGCGGTCGTTCGTTTCATGGTTTCGTCCTCCTACGGTGCGGAGATCCTCTCCGCGTGGTTTATACCTTCAGGAAGCGGCGAATGGCCATCAGGCTGCCGCCCACACCGATCACCACACCGGCCGCGGCGAAGATGCCCGCCACCGGCTGCCAGATGCCCTGGAAGGGTACCACCTCCAGCAGCTGCATGGTGTCGGAGGTGTTGATGCCGTTGGCCATGGCGCTGTACAGCAGCCATTGCAGGCCGAAGGCGATCACCGCGCCGAACAGGCCCAGCAGCAGTCCCTCAAACACGAAGGGCCAGCGGATAAAGCTGTCGGTAGCACCCACCATCTTCATAATGGCGATCTCTTCCCGCCGGTCAAATGTGGTCAGCTTGATGGTATTGGAAATAATGAACAGCGACACGATCAGCAGAACGGCGATCAATACGATGGAGATGACGCCAGCTATGTTGCGGATGGTGATGAAGCCCGCCGAGATCACCTCGTCGGCCCGTACCTCGTCGATGCCCTCTACGGCGTCCACAGCCGCCTTGGTTGCGGCGATCTGGTCGGGGTCGGTCAGGTGGAGCACATAGCGGTGGCGGAACACCTCCGACGGGAGATCCTTGAACATGTCGTCCTCGTCATATTCGGTCACATAGGTGTCCCGTGCCTCCTGCCGTGAGACAAAGGTGCAGTCGGCCACATTGTCCACCTTTTCCAGCTGGCTCTGCAGCGCCTTGGCCTGTGCTTCCGTCAGCGAGTCGTCCACAAAGGCCACCATGGCGTTTTCCTTTTGCAGGTCCGCCAGATTCACATTGGCGTTATAGGCCACCAGCGAAAAGGTCCCCATAATCAGCAGACACGCCACCGTCACGCCGATGGCGGCAAAGGACATGAACCCGTGGGAGAACATGCTGCGGGCGCCCTCTTTAAAAAAGTATCCCAGATTTTTCATTGGCTCACCACCCCTTCGTATGTACCGGTGGCGTCACCCGCTACGCGGCCGCTGTCCAGATAAATGACCCGCTTGTTGAAGTGGTTCACCAGACCGCGCTCGTGGGTCACCACGATCACGGTGGTGCCCAGCGCGTTGATGCGCTCCAGCAGCGTCATGATCTCCAGCGAGCGGGCCGGATCAAGGTTTCCGGTCGGCTCGTCGGCCACGATGGTGCTGGGGTTGTTCACCAGCGCACGGGCGATGGAAACGCGCTGCTGCTCGCCGCCGCTGAGCTCGTCGGGGTAGTTGTTCTCCTTCCCCTTCAGACCCACCAGCTCCAGCACATAGGGGATGCGGCTGCGGATCTCACGGGGCGAGACGTCCACCGCCCGCATGGCCAGCGCCAGATTGTCATACACCGTCCGGCTGGCGATCAGGCGGAAATCCTGAAAGATCACGCCGATGGTGCGGCGCATCAGGGGCAGCTGTTTTTCCTTGATACGGCTCATGGAAAAGCCGTTGACCATCACGCGGCCGCCGGTGGGTACGACCTCGCCGGTCAGCATCTTGATAATGGTGGACTTTCCGCTGCCGGAAGACCCCACCAGAAACACAAATTCTCCGTCATCTATCTGAAATGAGATCCCACGAATGGCCTTTGTGCCGTTTTCGTAGGTCTTCTCCGCATCTGTCAATCGAATCATGGCACTCCCTCAAATTCTCTCAAAAGCAACATCTTGTGGCAAAAAGCCACGCCTTGTTACATTATATATAAGTCCTCAACAAATGGCAACAGGAAAACCATGAATTTTCGGTAAATCCGCCATGCAAAATCCGCCATTATTAGTATAGACGACCAAACATGCCAAAATGTTCCCGTGTTTTACAAAAAAAGTGTGCCGCTCTGCGGCACACCACAGTTTTTCACTTTTCGCTCTTATTTCTTCACTGCATAAAAAAGACGGCTTTAGGGGTGTGCCGATAAGACAGTAATTTGAGAAAACTACAAAATCGGCATCTGCCAAGCAGGATTGGACAACAAAACAGGCGGCACTCAGCTTCGATTGAGCGCCGCCTGTTTTTGTACATTTAAGGGTTGAAAATCACTTATTTTTCTCTCTGTGGGGCATTGTTCAAAAGCGAGCATATCAGACTTCATTTATCCGCATGGAATAGAATGGAGACGCGGGAATAGTCACATTTCAACATACCGGTTACACGGATCAAAGAAGCGTTCGATGGTGAAGTCGTTATTCTTGACGGCATATATTTTCACTGGCTAGTACAGCATTGATTTTATTCGCAGAAAACAGGATGAAATTAAAGGGCAAAAAAGTTGCGCGTTTCCTAGAAAAATATCCCGTACTGATTGAAATTGTCATATAAATCATGTATAATTAGTGTGTACACACGGAAACATCGCGCCAGAGTGGAGGGCATTGAGGATGGAGCAAGAGCGAAAAACAAACGATTTCTTTGAGAAAGCAAAGTCTCTAGCAAAAAATACTACACAGGTAGTTTCAAACGTCGCTTCTGGTATTGCAGAAAATACCAGAACCGCTGTCGTTTCGACTGTCGAAAAGGTAAATATGGCAAGAACCGAAAAGAAGTCCTCTGCCGAAAAAGCGCAAAAAGAAAAATTTACTACAGCGATACTCCCACTAAATAGCACCGAAGCAGAGACATTTATCTATGCTCTTGGAGATTCACCAATTACACTTACAGCAAGAAAAACAAATCAAATCAAAGATACATTCCCTATCCCCCGTGAACAGGTGATACTTTGGGCAGATGCTGAATTTGACCTTCGCCCAAGTGGTATTGCCGTCACGAATAAAGGTGTGTTTATCAGAACCAATGTGTCGATACTCGACGGCAAAATCGGTATCAGCAATTTTGCACTCGATGATTTAGATGGAGATGAACAACAGGCTTATTTACAACATCAAGCGCAATATCATAGTGGAAAATCGGTTTTACTCTTTTACAGTTGGAACGATTTTGATGCAAGTTGGTTTGTTGGTGAATCTGAGATTGAGAACAAGGCTTTGCTGGTCGAACCTCAATGTTCAAAAACCTTTGTTGAAGTTTGCCGAAATCAAACCGTACAGGTTGCATACAATGACACAGTATCTTCGGATTTGGGTGAAGTAGATTCTAATCTCAACGAAGAAACGATTAAGACGAGTGTTGCGGCTGGAGCAGCGGTTGAATCTTCACAAATTGCAATTTTTGCAGAGCAAAAATCCAAGATTAGCACTCCCGCAGGACATGGAGAGATGGCAGAAGAAGCTATCACTATATTGGATAAGCTGCATGGCTTCGACGCAAAAGTAGTCGGACGTGACAATGCCAAAGATGGAGCTGACCGACAAATAGGGGATATTTTCATCCAGACAAAATACTATAACTCTGCACGCGGCTCTCTCGAAGCCTGTTTTAATCCAGAAACTGGGCAGTACCGCTATATGAGCGATGGAAAACCCATGCAACTTGAAGTGCCAAAAGACCAATATGAGAAGGTGGTAGAAGGCTTTAGAAGAAAAATAGAGAACGGAAAAGTACCGGGAGTTACCAATCCAAATGAAGCTGCAAATATCGTTCGTAAAGGCAGATTAACATATCAGCAGGCAGTCAATTTAACCAAACCAGGAACAATAGAATCCCTTTCTTACGATGCCTTAACTGGTGTTGTAACCTGCTCTTGTGCTTTAGGAATCACGTTTGTGGCTACTGTGTTTCTGGCTTGGAGAAAAACAGGAGATATAACGCAAGCCATTCAAGCGGGAGCTTCCGCTGGATTGCAGGTATTTGGCATTTCCTTTATTCAGCACATGATCGTTTCACAAGTTGCTCGAACCGGATTAGCTATTTCCTTGCTAGTACCGAGCCAGTATGTCGTTGGCAAATTGGGGTATCAAGCATCCGCAACAATTGTAAATGGCATTCGCGCGCTTTCTGGAAAAGGTGCTATCTACGGTGCAGCAGCATCCAAACATCTTGCCAAAATTTTGAGGAGCAATGCCATAACATCTGTTCTCTCCTTTGCGGTTTTTTCTATTCCTGAAACATATAATGTTGCTTCTCGCAAAATATCAGGTGCGCAGTATGCAAAGAACATGAGCGTCCTTGCAGGTTCTATTGCCGCAGGTGCAGGTGGTGCAATTGCTGCCGGTGTTGTTGCGGCTAAGGTTGCAGGAGCGGCGGGAACTGCTGTTGCTCCCGGTGTTGGCACTGTGGTTGGAATAGCCGGTGGTTTTGTCGGCGGAGCTGTAGGCGCAAAGGCTGTTAAGGTTGCTGGGGATATTCTGCATGAGGATGATGTGGAAACTTTCGGTAGAATGTTTAACGCTTATGTGTCTTTAATGATAGGGGAATATCTGCTTGATGAAGGAGAAATCGACAGTATGATTTCTCGGCTCAACGAAGTCAAACAAAAGGAATTTAAGACATTGTTTGAAAATCTCCAGAAGTCAAGCGAACAAGAATGTGTTGTGCGTGATTTTCTGAATCCACATTTTGAAGCTGTGATTGCCAAGAGAACGCCGTTCCTACTCCCGACGCCTGAGAATATTATTGATGCAATGGCTGAATTGGTCGGAGACGATACAGAGGATCAAAGTAATGCCAGATAACAGGAATCGTAAGCGACCGATACAGGTCAAATTTTTCGTAGATG
>CAVHYW010000025.1:0-33991 GCA_963640475.1 bacterium
ATATTCTGGCACACTTCACTGGCCGTTTCAATCCGGCCTATTGTTTGACGCTTACAAAAAAGGACCGTCCTGCTTCCGCAGGACGGCCCTTTTTCTTATTTCTCGATCACATGGACGTTCAGGTGGTCGTAGGTCATTTCCACGCCGTGCTTCTCGAAAGCGTCACGCAGGTTCTCGTTCAGGGCAAAGAAGGCGTTCCAGTAGTCCTCCGCCGCCGTCCAGCACCGGACGCTGTACTCGATGGAGCTGGCGCCGTAATTGGTAAGATACACCGTCGGCGCGGGATCGGGCAGCACCTTCGGCGTGGCCGCCACCGCCTCCAAACAGGCGGCCTTCACCGTTTCCGTAGGCGCGTCGTAGGAGGCCGTTACCGTGCGCACCACACGGCGGCGGCCCAGCGCGGTGTAGTTGATGATACGGGACGCGGACAGCTCCTTGTTGGGCTGCATGACGATCTGGCCGTCCGCCGTCTCGATCTTGGTGTGGTTCAGGGTGATCTCCCGCACAGTACCCACCACGCCGCCGGACTCGATCTCGTCGCCAAGGCCGAAGGGATGGGAGGACAGGATCACCAGTCCCCCGGCCACGTTGCCCAGAATGTCCTCCGCCGCCAGCGTAACGCCCAGCGTCAGCACCGACATGATGGCCGTCAGGGACGTGGTGTTCACGCCCAACGCCTCTGCCGTGATGATGACCGTCAGCACATAGAGGACAGCCTTGGCGGCGGTCAGGGCGATCTTCTGCAGCCGGTCGTTGATGCGCCGGGCCTTCCCCAGCAGCCGCGTCACCAGCTTCATCACCAGCCGCACCACTACGAGGCAGATCAGCAGCGTCAGCAGTGCGGACAGGATGTTGGCCAGCGTATACCCGCCCAGCGAGGTTTTCAGGATGTCCGTTATATTCTCCATGGTGTCTCCTCTTCCCTCACAGTAGCTTCACGCAGCGGATGCCCGCGTCAAGTGCGGCGGCAAAGGCGTCGCCGTCGGTCTTTTCGCCCACGATGCTGCCGTAGTGGGTGGGAACGGCCACCTGCGAGCGAACAGTGTTGGCCAGTGCGGCAGCCTCCGCCGCCGTCATGGTATAAGTGCCGCCCGCAGGCAGGAACGCCGCGTCACAGCGGACGGCACGGGCCTCCGGCGTATCGTCAGTGTCGCCTGCCACATAGACACGGTGGCCCGCCACCGTCACCACATAGCCCACCCATTGGTTGGCCTGGGGATGGAATTTCTTGCCGATGTTATAGGCAGGCACGGTCTCAAAGGCCACACCCTTCACCTGATACATTCCGCCGGGCCGCACCGTCATGATCTGCCCCTCGGCAAAGCCCGCCGCCAGCGCCGTCTCCCGGCAGCTCTCCGGCAGGATGAGCACGCCGTCAGGCTTCATCACCCGGCGGATGTCCTCCGGCGAGAAGTGGTCATAATGCTCGTGAGTCACGAAGATCACGTCGCCGTCAGCGAGTGTGTTCTCCACCCGGAAGGGGTCGAACCACAGCACCGTGTCGCCGCCACAGCGGATAGAGCTGTGACAGTTGATGGAAAAGCGTGTCATAAAATCGTTCATATCGAATCCCTCCTGCATACGGCAGCCGCCGTACCTTCTGGTGATGGTTTGTCACCAGTATAAGGCACGGCGGCTGATAAGGCAAGATTTACTTTTTCAGGCGGCCGAACAGGCCCTTCTTCTCATAGGGCTCGCTGGCATAGCCCAGCACCTTGTAGCCGGTAGGCTCAATAACGGCCCGCAGGGCCTCCTCGCTGATGTCCTGCTCGCTGAGGATCACCGTCTCGCCCTTGGTGTGGGAGGACGTGACCTTCTTCACCGGGAACTTGGTGCGCACCGCGTCATTGACGTGGCTTTCGCACATGCCGCAGGCCATACCGTCGATCTTCAATGTGATCTGAACCATAATAGATACCTCCATATCAAAATTCCTGTCCTGTGCCGCGCCGCACGGTTAGATAACGCTAACCGTATAGCTTTGGAAATGCCGCTCACGCGGCATTTCCGGCGGCACAGGGCCGTTTGTTACTTTTTGAAGCTGTCCTTCAGGGACACGCTGCGGTTGAACACCAGATGCTCCGCCGTGGAGTCACGGTTATCCAGGCAGAAGTAGCCCACCCGCATGAACTGGAACGTAGGCGCGTTGACGCCGGTGCGGTTCTCCTGCTTGTCGAACTCCGCCGCCACCTTGCGCATCTCCGGCTCCACCTTGCAGCCGGTCAGGACGGTCAGGCTGCCGGGGTTCAGGCAGTCCAGGAAGTCCTTATCGGGGCCGTCAGGCGTGGCATCGGAGAACAGGTTGTCGTACAGGCGCACCTCAGCGTCCATGCAGTTCTCCGCGTCCACCCAGTGGAGGGTGGCACCCTTTACCTTGCGGCCGTCGGCGGGATCGCCGCCGCGGGAGTCGGGGTCGTACTCGCACAGCACCTCGGTGACATTGCCGTTCTCGTCCTTCACGCAGCCGGTGCACTTCACCAGATACGCGCCCTTCAACCTGCACTCCAGACCGTCGGGGGTCAGGCGCTTATACTTGGGCACGGGCACCTCCATGAAGTCATCCGCCTCGATCCACAGATGGCGGGAGAAGGTGATCTCATGGATGCCCTGAGTGGGGTCGGTGGGGTTGTTCTCCACGGAGAAGGTCTCGCTCTTGCCCTCGGGATAGTTGGTGACCGTCAGCTTCACGGGGTGCAGCACTGCCATGGTACGCTCGGCGGTGGCGTTCAGATCCTCCCGCAGGCAGTGCTCCAGCGTGCCGTACTCGATGACGCTGGGGGTCTTGCCCACGCCGATCATCTCGCAGAAATTGCGGATGGAGGCGGCGGTGTAGCCCCGGCGGCGCAGGCCACACAGGGTGGGCATCCGGGGATCGTCCCAGCCGGAGACATAGTGCTCCTCCACCAGCTTGCGCAGCTTCCGCTTGGACATGACGGTGTGGTCGATGTTCAGGCGGGCGAACTCGATCTGCCGGGGCTTGTGGTAGGGGATGGAGACGTTGTTCACCACCCAGTCGTACAGAGGACGGTGCTCCTCATACTCCAGAGAGCACAGGCTGTGGGTGATGCCCTCCAGGGCGTCCTGAATGGGATGGGCGAAGTCGTACATGGGGAAGATGCACCACTTGGTGCCCTGACGGTGGTGGTTGATAAAGCGGATGCGGTAGATGACGGGGTCGCGCATATTGAAGTTGCCGCTGGCCAGATCGATCTTGGCACGGAGGGTCATCTTACCCTCCTCCACCTCGCCGTTCTTCATCTTCTCAAACAGCCGCAGGTTTTCCTCGATGGGTCGGTCACGGTAGGGGGACACGGCGGGGATGCCGATGTCGCCGCGGTTCTGCTTGAATTCCTCCGGCGTCAGCTCGCAGACGTAGGCAAGGCCCTTCTTGATGAGCTCCACCGCGTACTCATAGTCCTTCTCAAAATAGTCGGAGCCATAGAAGAACCGGTCGCCCCAGTCGAAGCCCAGCCAGTGGATATCCTGCTGGATGGCGTCCACGTACTCGGTGTCCTCCTTGGCGGGGTTGGTGTCGTCCATGCGCAGGTTGCACAGGCCGTGGTACTTCTCGGCGGTGCCGAAGTCGATGCACAGGGCCTTGCAGTGGCCGATGTGCAGATAGCCGTTGGGCTCCGGCGGGAAACGGGTGTGGACGGTCATTCCCTGGAACTGACCACCCTCTGCGATGTCCTCGTCGATAAAGTTCAGAATAAAGTTTTTGCTCTCCGCTACCGCCTCGGTCTCAGGGGTATTGGTCTTTCTTTCCTCGGTCATTGTCTCACACTCCTTATACGTCGTATTATTTTGTGGTAAAAACCAGAATAGTATTATACTCGTTCCTTGTCGGGATTGCAATAGTTTTGCCGCGCTGGACGCGCATTTTTTGTAGGTGTTTGCACCGAAATATAGCCGGATGGAGATATACGGGAAGATAAAGGAAGACATAGGGATCATACTGCGGAAGTTGTGCCAGCAAAAGGGCATAGAAATCCTAGAAGCACAAGCTTGCCCAGACCACATCCACATGCTGATAAGCATCCCGCCGAAGTACAGTGTATCACAAATCATGGGATACCTGAAAGGGAGGAGCAGCCTGATGATATTTGACCGACATGCCAACCTGAAGTATAAGTACGGAAACAGGCACTTTTGGGCAAGAGGGTATTTTGTGGATACGGTAGGCAGCAACAAGAAAGCGATAAAGGCGTACATACAAAACCAGTTGGAGGAGGACAAAATGTCTGACCAAATCAGCATAAAGGAATTTATAGACCCGTTTACGGGTAGTAAGAATCCCAAGGCATAAATAAAAACCCCTTAAGGGGTAGCCCGAGAAAGGAATGCGGTCGGCAGACCTTTCGGACCCCTTAAAAGGACTTCGTCCGTAATAAGCCCAATAGGGCATAATCAAAACCTCCGGCTAAGCCGGAGGTTTTGATTATACCGCTACTGTGTTTTTCGCTCATGACTTGTAATATTGCGTAGTTGCCTCCGAGTCAAATAGGAAATAAAGCTGTTACAGTCAAAATTATGTTCTCTAAGGATCGCACTATTTGGACAGCCACCCATACAGATGGGAAATACAGAACAGCATCGACAATCTTCTTTATACAGGCTCTGTTTTGTAATCTGGTAATATTCATTTTCAAACGGCTCTGAAGTATTCTGGGAAATGTTTCCGACAACATACTTCATCTGGCCAAAATGGTGTTCACATTTGTAAAGTTCACCGTTCGGGCCAATGCAAACATTACCGTTACATGATAAGGAGCAAGGAATTCCATGAGCGAAAGCCAGCTTGTTGAAGTAGCTGTCCGCTGAATAGTGATCGACGATATATTGGGCAAATGAATGTTCCAAGTCAACAAATTTTCTATACAGTTCAGCCCTGCTCTCGGCTGGACCTTCATTCACAAAGGCGGGATATATTTTTATCATTCTAGAAAGTCCCATTTCCCCCAACAACAAATCAGAAAGCTGATAGGCCGGAGAAAAGTCGTTATTTCTAATGTTGATGCGAATTAGAATTGGAAGTCCACTTTGCGCCGCCATTTTTACGTTAGACAGGGTTATCCTATAATCTTCAACAGATGCCTGTTTTGACTGGCAGTATATTGTCTCAGTACCGTCAAAGGATATTTGGAGTTTCCTAATGTGTGTTCTTAGAAGGACATCTATGGCGTGTTGATTTAAAAACCTTCCATTGGTAATCAAAGATGACCTGTATTCTATATTCCGCTTCTCACAAAGATTCGCAAAAAAAAGCTCCATCTCTTCAATCTCTGCCAGACACAGAAGAGGCTCTCCCCCAAACCATGTGACCTGTAAACATTTTAAACGACAGTTCCTATCCACTTTGTTGCGTATAAATTTTTTTGTGTCAACTATAACACGTTGAGACATATTGGAAAAAGATGTCCTCTGGTTTTCAAAGCAATACTGGCAGTGGTAATTGCAGTTCAATGTGGGCGCAATAACAAGGAACATATTTCCCGAATCAGTCTCTTCCATCATTCTATCGGCACGCTCAAGCACAAAGTTGTATTCGTCGAATGCTTCTGGAACGATAAAATGATTTTCTCGTAGACTTTCCAGTTCCTCACAACGATTAATGTCCGTGCCTTCAGAAGAAATGTACGCTAGGAGATTGTCATCGAGGACCGCAATAGCTCCGCTGAGCGTGTTCCACACGAAGCTCTTTCCACCTTCATTCGCAATAATATTATAAATCGATCTCTTGTATTTCACGGAAAACTCTCCTTGTTGTTAAAACGGACACGTTGCAAAACCGCAACATGTCCGTTTCAATATACAGTCTGTAGTCAGTCAGAATTCTCAATACAGTTTGAGTCGGGATCGTAGTCATATGCTCCACCGCAGCACCCAGCAGCAATGCTTACATTGTAGGATCCTGTCACAACGATTTCCATATTCGATGTCTCCTTTCCTCGTTTTTCTATGCACTCCCATCCAAAGCGTTCGGCATTTTCAGATCAGATGTCCAAATTCACGCAAGGTGTTTTTCATCCACTGAAACCAATCTCCAGAACAACAGATTCAGTCAGTATTCTATAAAGAGAGTCGAATCACTATTCTGCCTATACGCATATATATTATATCACATTTCTATCCATTTTCAATACGTTTCTCTCGAAAATGCAAGTCGAACATGCGCCGCGCTGACCGCGCATTTTTACAGCGCGTCGAACTCCTCACGGCTCAAAAGCAGGTTCAGGGCGTCCAGCAGGCCCGTGGTGGTCAGATGCTCCGGCAATTGCAGCGTCTGTATCAGCGCGGCACGGCGCGCCGCGCTGCCGGGGCCGATGAGGCCCTTGTCCATCAGGTCGGCGCGGGTGATGCCCGCGCTCTGCTTCATGCGCTCCTCCCCCTCGAAGGTGGCGCCGCAGCTGCGCAGGGCTTGCAGCAGTACGTCGGGAGACATGCCCTCCACGCCCAGCTTGCCCTCCTTGCCGCCCTTGCGCTTGCGGCGCTCTTTTCCCATCACATCGGGGACATACGCCTGCTTCACCTGCTCCGGCGGCAGCGCCCCCTTGAGGTGATTGCGGATGACAAAGCCCGCGCCGTCGGGATCGGTCAGCAGTATCACGCCGCGCTTTTCCGCCAGACGGCGGAAGTAGGCCAGCTTCTCCTTATCGCGGAACACGCCGAAGCCTTCGGTAGTCAGGATCACCGCATCCACCACCTGAGACAGGGCGTTTTTGTCATAGCGGCCCTCCACGATGATGACCTCACGGATGCGGGGCTTCACCGTTCACCTGCCAATTCCATCAGGAACAGCTTCAGCTCCGCCTCGCTGTCCATGCCCCGCTCGCTCTTCATGCGGCGATCCAGCTTCTGGCAGCGCTTCACGGCGGTGCTGCACCATTCGTGATCCACCTTTCTGGCAGCCTGCATCAGCAGCTTGGCGGGATAGTCGCTGCTCATGCCCCACAGCTGCTTCAGCCAGAAGCGGTCCTTCCCCGTATCCAACGCCATGCGGGCCGTATACAGCCGCCGCAGCTCCTTCCCCACCGCTGCCAGAATGACGATGGGCTCCGTCTGCATCCGCAGCAGATCGGACAGCACCCGCGCCGCGTCATCATACTTCCCGGCGGTGATGCAGTTGGTCATGTCGAACACACGGGCATCCAGTATGGGGTCGGCCACGGCGTTGATATCGGCAATGGTGACGCGCTCCTGCTTGGCGTAGGCGGCGATCTTCTCGATCTCCGGCACCAGCTCCGTCATCAGCGTGCCGCAGGTGAACAGCAGATGGTCGGCGGTGGTGGGGTCGATGTCGTGCCCCAGCGCCGTGAACCGGCGGCGCAGCCAGTTGACCAGCTGCGTCCGCTCCTGCTGGGCAAACTCCACCACGCAGACATGCTTGTCCAGCGCGGCGCACAGCTTTTTCATCTTGCCGTCCCGCTTATACTCCAGCGTGTCGTAAATAAAAATCAGCGTGCAGTACTCCGGAAAGTCCTCCAGCAGCGCGATCAGGGCATTGCGCTGGCCCTCATCAAGCTTGAAGAGATCCATGTCCTCCACCGTCACCAGCGTGTACTGGGCCATCATAGGCATGGCCTCCACCGCCTCGGTCAGCGCCTGCACCGACAGGCCCTTGCCGTTGAGGTGGTGGTCGTTGAACTCCTCAAAGCCCGCCGGGATCAGCAGCTGGCGCACCTGCTGCAGATAGCGGCTGCGGAGATACGTCTCCTCGCCGTGGAAGATATACGCATTTTGCAGCTGCTCCGCCTTCAGATCGGCCTTCAGCTGGGTAAAACCTTTATTCTCCGCCATGTTCCTCTCCTTCGTGAATGGTGATGCTGCCCTCGGTATCGGTGCGGCGTACCGCCGCGCCCACGCGCTCCAGCCGTTCAATGGTCTCCGGCGCGGGATGGCCGTAGCTGTTGTCGCCCACGCTGATAATGGCGATCTCCGGCTGGATGGCCGCCAGAAACGCCTCGTCCGAGCTGTACTTGGAGCCGTGGTGGCCCACCACCAGTATCTCAATATCCGGAACGGGGTACTTTTCCAGCAGCGCCCGCTCCGTGTCGCTCTTCATATCGCCGGTGATAAGCACGTCAAAATCGTTGGCGCTGCCCAGCACGGACAGGCCCTGCTCGTTGATGTCGCCCTCGCCCACCGGCGGATAGAGGGTCACCATGATATCGCCCACCGCCACCAGCGTGGTGCGCCGGACCCACTCCACGGTGATGCCGTACCGGTCCGCCAGCTCCAGCAGCCGCTCCCGGACGCCGTATTCATCCTCCATGTCCGGCAGGTACAGGGTATCCACCTTCAGGCGGCTCAGCAGCGTGTAAAGGCCGTTGGTGTGGTCGGCGTGGAAATGAGTGAC
Organism: bacterium; assembly: GCA_963640475.1. Taxonomy (GTDB): domain Bacteria; phylum Bacillota; class Clostridia; order Oscillospirales; family Oscillospiraceae; genus Vescimonas. The sequence goes on from CAVHYW010000025.1 coordinate 8,357, forward strand.
CGCCACCGCCTTCAAGTGGGAAAAGCCCATGGAAGCCAGCGCGTCCGCCGCCACAGCGCCCGCGTCAATGTAGCTGTTGGAGCTGCCGCAGTCCACCAGCATCGCCTGTCCATCGGAGTACAGTGCCACGCTCTCGCCCTGTCCCACGTCCAGCACCGTCACATTCATGTTGCCGCTGCGGTAAACGAGGGTATTGCCCCAGATGGCCAGTGCCAGCAGCGCCGCGCATGCCGCCGCGGCAAACAGGTACTTCCGCTTGCGCCAGCGCTTCACCGCCGCGCACAGGCCGAAGCCCATATAGGCTGCCGCCAGCCAGATGCGCAGATAGAGATTGTCGAAATAGACCGCGTGATACCGCCAGCGGGTCAGGACGTAGGCGATCCACAGCACCAGCCGGATCAGACCGTAGGATATCCAGCCCAGCGCCCTTGCCAGCGGCAGCCACGCAAAGCCCGCCAGCACCGTGACAAAGGACGCCATGAAGGCGTAGCCCGCCAGAGGCACCGCCAGCAGCCCGGCCAGCGGCGACACCATCGACAGTGTGTTGAAGTAGTAGGCCACCAGCGGCACGGTGCAGATCATAGCGCTCAGCGACACCGCCAGATTGGCGCAGCCAAAGGAGAGCGCCCGCCGGATGTGCTTGCTGTCGCCCTGATACCAGTCGAAAAGCAGGTGATACAGCCGCCCCGACAGCAGCACGATGCCGAAAGTAGCGGCAAAGCTCAGCTGTAAGCTGACGGACGCGGCGGCAAAGGGGTTGGGCAGCAGGATCAACAGCAGCGCCGCGCCAAGACCGGTCAGGGGATCACCGTCCCGCCGGAACAGCGGCGCCAGCAGCAGGAAGCCCTGCATGACGCAGGCACGCACCACTGACGGCGTCATGCCCACCATGCACATATAGAACACCAGCACGCCGATGGTCACGCCGCAGAACAGCCGCCGCCTGTGACGGGGCAGCAGCAGGGCCAGCAGCGTCACCAGAAAGGCGCAGTGCAGCCCCGAAACCGCAAACAGGTGGGCCAGTCCCGCGCCCCGCATGATGGTATAATCCTCGTCGGAGATATCGTATTTATCGCCGGTCAGCTCGGCGGTCACAAAGGCGGCGATCCGCTCATCCGGCCAGATGGCCCGTATCCTCTCCTGAAAGGCCCAGTTCATCCGGACAGGCCACCACCGGGCGCTGTCCGCCGTGCCCTCCTCCACGGAAAGCTCGCCCTTCTGATACAGCAGCGCAAAGACGCCCCGTGAGGTAAAGGTGGTCAGCCGCGTATCCCGGATATGGCCCGCGTCGTTCCACTTGGCCGTGCCGGACACCGTATTGCCCGGCCGCAGCTCCAGCAGCGATGCGTCGCCGTACAGGGTGGCCTTCCGCAGCAGCGAGCCGTCCAGCCGCACCGTCACCCGCGCGCCGTAGTCGGTCTCTATGGCATAGTCGCAGACCACACCGGTGAAGGGCAGCTCCTGCCCGCACTTGTCCAGCACCGGCTGCTGCACCAGCGCCTGATAGCCGGTGAAATACGCCAGCGCCGCCGCGGCGGAAATCGCCAGCAGGGCCACGCGGCTCCACAGCTTCCGGCGTTTGCGCAGAAAGAATGCTATGACCGCCAGCATCAGCAAGGCAGCCGCCGCATAGAGGTACCAGCCGGTCTCCTCCATCAGCGCCGCCGTCAGGAACGCGGCAGCAAAGGAGAAGGCCGTCATAGCCAGAACACGCATGCGACACTCTCTCCTTTCTCGCTGTGTTGAACTGATTTATTATACCAAATTCCGCCTGTATGGGCAACAAAAATCCCGCCCATCCGGGCGGGATTTTTCGGAACGTGTCTATAACCCGTATTTCTCTTTAATGATTCTCTTCACTTCTTCATAGCGGCTCAGATAATCGCCTGACAAACAAATATATTCCAATCCCGCTTCATCAAATAACGCTTTGAGCTGATTGCTGTACCGTTCCCTGTCGGCCCCGATCTTCTCATTTCTTGTTCCATCCTGAACAAATGCAACGGTAGGCTCCAAGAAAAAAATCAAATCAAAGGACGCTATCTGCGTTATCGCATCTGCCAAAAACTCTGCGTTTCCTCTGCCGTCATCCAGCAGAAAGCGGGTATAAAATTTTGTCGTTAGGGCATCAGTATCTACGAAAAACAGCTTGTTGCTCTCTTTGATCAATTCCAGCTCTTTTGTCTTATGCTTCAGGAGTATCTCGTAAAAATCGCTTGCGATCATCAAATCTTCAGTTCCGGCACTGTCAGAAACCTCGCGCCCTACTTCTTCTAAAGAGTTTGTATTATATGCTAACGCCAGATTTTTTGTGATCGTCGATTTTCCGGTACTCTCTCCGCCAACAAACAAAATCTTTTTCGTATAATACGGCCTGCATATGGCAGGAATATAGCGCCAATATTCAAACGGGTTGCTTCTGATCGCACTTGAGCTTACCGGAATAAGGTTCCTATCGAAATAGACCACCTCGCAGTTATACAGGCTTTCATACCTGTTTGTCCCCATATAATCACTTCCGCAAAAAACAGCGTCAACTTTTGCTCCGATTTGATTCAGAACATAATCTCTGCCCTTCTCCCAGTAATCATCTGTATCGTAATCCGATTTACTGGCCGCATGGTCCTCCAGCAGGATGATCTTTATATTATCCATATGACGAAAGCTGTTGCTTAGCCAGCGGTAACGGTACTCCATGGGGATATGATCCCGTTCCCGCGAATAACTGAGGATCAAAAACAGCCTTTCGCATTGGGACGCAGCCTTTATTATTACGTCAATATGTCCGATATGCAAGGGATCAAAAGAACCGCCATATATACCGATCTTATACCGCATTCGCTTTTGCCTCCTTTTTCCATTTGACATACATCACAACCGCGTTGCCAAGATATACGATCCACATCAGTAATGTGGCAATGCTGTCATTGCCCTGCACAAAGGCGATCGCCCACATGATCACCGTAACAACATCCACTACGATCCATAGCATCCACTGCTCTGCATACATCTTTATCGAAATGATCATCGCCGCGACGGAAACAACGGTCGATAGCGCATCCACAAAGGGTAATTTCCCGCCGAGCAATTTCAGGACAAAGCCGTAGACGATCGTTGCTCCTATTACACCCAGGCAAAGAAGAAGCCGCCCTTTGCGTTTCATCTCCTTCTTCTCAACTTCGTGCGTTTCGACATTCATATGCTTGCTCCACACATAAATTCCATAAAACTGCATGGGAAAGTAATACATCGCGTTCAGCATCACTTCTCCATAATACTTTGCCTTATACGCAATAATCGCATACAGCAGCGTATTGACCATTCCGAAGATATACGCACTCAGCTTACCTTTCCCCGTGCAAACAACACAGATCACACCCGTTGTGGCAGAGATAATGCCCATGACGGTATCTTTCCAATACACAGAAAGTGCGAAAATCGTTATGCACGCAAATGCGAGCCACAACACTTCCCATGTTTTCCAGCCTAAAAACTCTTCTTTAATGTATGATTTGATCGTTCTTTTCTCACCCATCGCCTCTGTCTCCCCAAAAATCCATATAACTTATTTCCCGCAGCACCATAATACCTGTTTATTATCATTATATCGAATAATCACGGACAAGCAATAGCATTATGTGAAAATTCAAAAAGAAACAGGCGGCGCCCAACCGAAGTTGGATGCCACCTGTTTTTATCCAATACTGTCCGGCATTGGAACTTGTCTTATTTGACTCTCGCTAGCTTGTCGTTGCACTTCTGCAGGAAGCGGGCGTTGTCGATGACGGCGCGGGTATGAGTGCCCTCGCCGATCAGGCCCTCCTCGTCACTGGCCGTTACCTTGAAGGAGATCATCTTGCCGTTGGCGGAGATACCGGTCACCTCGGCGGTGGCGGATACCTTCATGCCCACGGGGGTGGGGGCCAGATGGCTGGAGCTGATCTCCACGCCCACGGTGCCCTTGCCCTCCGGCAGCTCGCCCTGCACGCACTGCATGGCGGCGTTCTCCATCAGGCCCATCATAAAGGGGGTGCCGAACACCTCCAGCCCGCCGGAGCCAACGGCCTTGGCGGTCATATCGGGGGTCACGGTCTTTTCCATGGTATAGGTCATGCCGACTTCGATCATTTGAAAACCTCCATTAAATTCCCAGTCTTGTCCAAAGGTCGTTATAGAACTTCAGCGTATCCTGCGGCAGGTTGATGTACAACTCGCAGCGGTCCAGCACCTCGGGAGGTGCGGCCATGATGTTATAGATCTCCTCGTCCAGCGGCTCCTCGTACTCCTCCTCATAGTAGGCGGGGTACTCCGCCAGCGCCTCGGCGTTGGGGGAAGCGTACCAGATGTAGTCCATGTTGGCCAGATTAGATTCGGTGCTGGCGATGAAGTTGATCCACTCCATGGCCTCGGCGGTGTGCTGGCTGGATTTCAGCACGCACATGGCGTCCACGAACCAGTTGGAGCCTTCGTCGGGCACCACAAAGGCCAGATCCTCGTTATTCTCCAGCATGGTCAGATAGTCGCCGGCGTAGTACATGGCGATGGCAGCGTTGCCGCCCTCCATCTTGCCGAAGATCTCGTCCATGACGAAGGCCTGATACACGCCCTTGTTCTTGGCGTCGTAGATCAGCTGGAAGGCCTCCTCCAGCTGGCTCTCGTCAGTGGTGTTGATGTCGTAGCCCAGATAGCACAGAGCGGCCATCAGCGCGTCGCGGGAGTTGTTGATCATCAGCACCTGTCCGGCGTACTTCTCGTCGAACATGGCGCCCCAGCTGGTGATGGGCTCGTCCACCATGGTGGTGTTGTAGATGATGCCAACAGTGCCCCATGTGTAGGGAACGGTGTACTTGTTCTCCGGGTCGAAGCTGAGGGACTTGTACTGATCGTCGATCAGGTCATAGTTGGGGATGGCGCTGTAATCCAGCTCCGCCAGCATGTCCTCCTCGATCAGCCGTCCGATCATATAGTCGGAGGGCACGATCACGTCGAAGTCCGCGCCGCCCATCTTGATAAGGGAGTACAGGGCCTCGTTGCTCTCCGCCGTCTGATAGTTGACGCGGATGCCGGTCTCCTCCTCAAACTGGGTGATGAGATTCTCGTCGATGTACTCGCCCCAGGAGCAGACGTTCACCACGCGGTCAGACCGGGCGGCGGCGCCGGTGACGATCAGCACCGCCAGCAGCACGCAGGCAAGGCCGCCCGCCGCGAGCTTCTTCCACAGGCCATTGCTCCTCTTGGGGGCGGGCGCGTTGGCCGCAGCGCCCTCACGGTGATGGTGGACATGGTGCTGGGCGTGATTCTCGCGGATGTTGATGATGGCCAGCAGCAGGATCACCGTCATGAACAGCAGCGTGGAGATGGCGTTGATCTCCGGGCTGACCCGCTTCTTGGTCATGCCGTAGATGGTCATGGCCAGCGTGGAGGCGCTGGTACCGGCGGTGAAGTAGCTGATGATAAAGTCGTCGATGGACATGGTGAAGGCCGTCAGCGCGCCGGACACGATGCCGGGCTTGATCTCCGGAATGATGACCTTCCAGAAGGCCTGCATCCATGTGCAGCCCAGATCCTGTGCCGCGTCCACCAGATTGCGGTCCATCTGCCGCAGCTTGGGCCCCACGGACAGGATCACATAGGGGATGTTGAAGCAGATATGGGCGATCAGCAGCGTGCCGAAGCCCATGGTCAGCCGCTCCGGCAGGACGACGGCGCTCTGCCAGCTGTTGACCCATCCGGCGAAAGCGCCCCAGCCGTTGAAGAACACCACGAACAGCAGGCACAGGCTGACGCCGGTGACGATATCGGCGTTCATCATGGGGATGTTGTTGACGGCCATCAGGCTGTTGCGGGCCTTGCGGCGCATACCGTAGAAGCCGATGGCGGCAAAGGTGCCCGCGATGGTGGCGATGACTGTGGCCAGCAGCGACACCAGCAGCGTGATATACACGCTGTGCATAATGAGCCGGTTCTGGAACAGCTGCTGATACCAGTGGAGGGAGAAGCCCTTCCACACGCTGGAGCTGTTTCCGGCGTTGAAGGAGAAAACGATCAGGATGATGATGGGGGCGTACAGGAACAGGCCCGTCAGGATCATCAAAAGGCGGTCGCCCGCGGTGTTTGCCCGTCTCTGTCTCATAGCATCACCGCCTGTTCCTCGCCCTCGCCGAAGCGGTTCATCACCAGCATGCAGATGACCACAATGATCATCATCACAAGGGAGATGGCCGCGCCCAGCTGGGGATTATACGCGCCGCCCAGGAACTGCCGCTCGATCAGGTCGCCCAGCAGCAGCTCGGTGCCGCCGCCCAGCATACGGCTGATGGCGAAGGTGGAGACCGAGGGGACGAAAACCATGGTGATGCCGGACAGCACGCCCGGCAGGCTCAGAGGCAAAATCACCTTGCGGAACACGGTGACGCTGTTGGCGCCCAGATCTCGGGCCGCCTCCAGCAGGGAATAATCCAGCTTCACAATGACAGAATAGATAGGCAGGATCATGAAGGGCAGGTAGTTATACACCATGCCCAGCACTACCGCGCCCTGGGTGTTCATCATGGAGAAATACTCGATATTGCTGCCGGTGATGCTGTTATACAGGGCGATAATACCGATCTTCTGGAACAGCTGGTTCAAAAGGCCGTTGTTCTCCAGAATGGTCATCCACGAGTACGTCCGCAGCAGGAAGTTCATCCACATGGGCAGCATAATGAGCACCATGGCGGTCTTCTGGAAGGAAGCCGGCTCGCGGCTGAGAAAATAGGACACGGGATAGCCGATCAGCAGGCAGATGGCCGTGGCGATCAGCGCCAGCTTGAAGGAACGGCCGAACACCGCGGCGTAGTCGCCCATCTGCACGAAGTTATCCAGCGTGGCGCCGCCATCTCCGTTGGAGAAGGCGTAGATCACCATGATGATGATGGGGGCCACCACGAAAATGGCCATCCATACCACATAGGGCACGGCGAAACGGGAGAGCTTATTCTTCATCCTCGCTCTCCTCCTCTTCCAGCTCTGCGCTGGCGTCCGCCAATTCCTCATACTCCTCGGAATAGGAGGAGTAGTCGCCGAACATACCGGAGTATTCGCTCTTCTTCATGATGTGGAAGCCCTCCGGGTCGATCTTCACGCCGATCCGCGCGCCCACCGGCGAATGGTCGGTGGTCTGGATCAGCCATTTGAAGCCGCGGAAGTCCACGATGATGTCGTACTGCATCCCCTTGAAGGTCACGTTGGTGACGGTACCCACCAACTGGCCCTGCTCCACGGGCACGATGTCGATGTCCTCGGGCCGGATGACCACGTCCACCGGCTCGTTTTCGGCAAAGCCGCCGTCCACACAGGGGAACTCCTTGCCGTACATCTTCACCACGTTGTCCCGCACCATGGTGCCGTTGAGGATGTTGCTCTCGCCGATAAAGTCCGCCACAAAGGCGTTTTTCGGCTCGTTATATATATCTTCCGGCGTTCCGATCTGCTGGATGCGGCCCTTGTCCATCACCACCACGGTGTCGGACATGGTCAGTGCCTCCTCCTGGTCGTGGGTGACATAGATGAAGGTGATGCCCATCTGCTGCTGGATACGCTTCAGCTCGTTCTGCATATCCTTCCGCAGCCGGAGGTCCAGTGCGCCCAGCGGCTCGTCCAGCAGCAGCACCTTGGGGCGGTTCACCAGTGCGCGGGCAATAGCCACACGCTGCTGCTGGCCGCCGGAGAGCTGGTCAACGCGGCGCTGTTCAAAGCCCTTCAGGCTGACCACCGCCAGCATCTCCGTGACACGCTGCCGTATCTCATCCTCCGGCACCTTGGCGATGCGCAGGCCGAAGGCCACGTTCTCGAATACGTCCAGATGGGGAAACAGGGCGTATTTCTGGAACACGGTGTTGATCTGCCGCTTATGCGGCGGAACGTCATTGATCCTCACACCATCAAAGGTAACATCACCGGATGTGGGCGTAGTAAACCCGCCGATGATCCGCAGCGTCGTGGTCTTGCCGCAGCCGCTGGGCCCAAGCAGTGTGAGGAATTCGGAATCGTTGATGTAAAGATTGATGTTGTCGAGAACCAGCTCGTCGTCAAACGCCATGCAGAGGTTCCGCAGGCGAATCAACTCTTTGGACATTTATCCTCCCCCGTTCATAAAAAAGATTTTTTCGCCTCTTCTCTCTGTACTCACCGAGGGCCGGAACGGCCTGTATTTTTCGTTGAAATTTGGCATGCTGAAAACAGCAAGACCACTATATAGAAAAAGGTGGGAAATGTCAATATAATTTGAAAAAAGTTGCAGCTCCCGTAGGGGTGCGGTGCGTTGTGCGCGGCGGCCTGAGGGCAGGCCGCCCCTACAAAGCAACTGCCGAACATTCTTGCGCCCATGGAGAAAATATGCTATGATAATACCATCAACATTTCCATTTCTGGCAAAGGAGAGCGCCATGGACAAAAACGAAAAGAACGTGGTCACCACGGTGTTTGACTATCTGCGCTGGCGGGGCGACCTGACCTTCGCGCAGGACGCTTTCAACGAGGTGGACAACCTTGTGCTGTGCATCATCACCTATCTGAATTTCCGTCGCTTCCCGGAGCTGCGCAGCCGTGAACCGGAAAACGCCGCAGCGCTGGGCGACATTGTCCCCCGGATGACGGCGGAGGATGAACAGCAGGGCCTGTCCCCCAACGACTATATCCCGCTGATGAAGCTGGCCGCCGAATCCCGCCGCTTTGGCGGCGTGCGGATGCTGGGCTATGAAACGGTGCGGGATGAGGAACGGGAGATGCAGCTGGACGCCCTGTCCTTTCTGGTACCGGACGGCACACTGTTCTGCGCCTTCATGGGCACCGACCGCTCGCTGGTAGGCTGGAAGGAAAACCTGAACCTCAGCTTTATGGACGCCGTCCCCGCCCAGATCGGCGCGGCGGAATATGTAGAGGATATGGCCTGGCACTGTCCCGAACGCCTGCTGCGGATCGGCGGCCACTCCAAGGGCGGCAATCTGGCCGCCTACGCAGCCATACACATTCCGGAAAGATTGCAGCGCACCCGCCTGTTGGACGCCTATAATAACGACGGCCCCGGCTTCCGTAAGGACGTGACCGACACGGAGGAGTACCGCCGCGTGGTGGAAAAGCTGCACACCTATATCCCCGCCTCCTCCATCGTGGGCGTGCTGCTGGAGCACACGGAGGACTATGTGGTGGTAGCCAGCAACAGCCACGCCGTCATGCAGCACGAGCCCCTGACATGGGGCGTGCAGGGCCGCCAGTTCATCCGGCGTGAGGAGCGCTCGGAGCTGGGCAAGGTGTCCGACGATGTGCTGCGGCAATGGATCGCCTCCATGACCCGCGAGGAGCGGGAGGAGTTCTCCGCGGCGCTGTTCGATATGTTCACGCAGGGCGGCAAGCTGCGCTCGCTGGAGGAGGTCAAGCAGAAGGATCTTCTCCGCCGTCTGGCCGCCGACGACAAGCAGAAGGGCATCGTGTCGGAGGTCATGCGCCGGTTGATGTCCGACGTAAAGGACGAGTTCCTCCGCTCGGCGGAGGAGGGGCTGAAGGAGACGGCGGAAACGCTGAAGGAGACCGCCGGGAACCTCTATCAAGCGGGACAGAAGGCGCTGGAGCGCCGCAGGGAGGAAAAGTAACATCGCTGTTGCTTTTCTCCGGAGCGTGTGATAGAATCAAAGAAAAAAGATTGGAGTTGAGAGAATGAACATTTCCCGCTGAACTTCCGGCACGACATATCCCGGGCGGCAATGACCGCCCTGTTCGTTGTGCCTTTCGCGGGAAATCGGTTCGTCTCTCAGCCTCGTGCATGGTCATGCCCTGCCTTTTTGCGGGTGCAGTATGCGCTTTTTGGCTGTGGGATCTGTTTCCCGCAGCCATTTTTTATGATCGGAGGCATGACCATGTCCATTATTCAGGTAACTGACCTTACGTTCTGCTATGACGGCAGCTATGACAACATCTTTGAAAACGTCAGCTTTCAGCTGGACACCGACTGGCGGCTGGGGCTGATCGGCCGCAACGGCCGCGGCAAAACCACGCTCCTGCGGCTTTTGCAGGGGAAATACGCCTATCAGGGCACGATCCACGCAAGCGTGGGCTTCGACTACTTCCCCTACCCCGTACCGGATCCATCGCAATATCCCATCGACCTGCTGCAAAGCGTCTGCCCGGACGTGCCACAATGGCGCTTCCTGCGGGAGCTGGCGCCGCTCGAACTGCCGGAGGAGCTGCTGTACCGGCCATTTTCCACGCTTTCCGGCGGCGAACAATCCAAGATCCTGCTGGCGATGCTCTTTTCCCGCGAAAACCGCTTTCTGCTGATCGACGAGCCTACCAACCACCTCGATCAGGCGGGGCGGGCACTGGTCAGCCGCTATCTCAGTGGCAAAAAGGGCTTTCTTCTGGTCTCCCACGACCGGGCGTTCCTCGACGGCTGCGTCGACCACATCTGCTCCATCAACCGCAGCGGCATCGAAATTCAGAAGGGCAACTATTCTTCATGGTACGAAAACAAGCTGCGGCAGGACTCTTTCGAGCTGGCGCAGAACGCGCGGCTCAAGAAGGAGATCGGGCGGCTGAAGGAGGCGGCGCGCCAGTCCAGCGCATGGGCCGACAAGGTCGAAAGCACGAAGCTGGGCGCAAACTCCGCAAAGGTCAAAGGCACCGCCGACGCCATGGGTGGCCGGGCCTATATCGGCGAGCAGTCGCGCCGGATGCAGCAGCGACGCAAAAATCTCGAACGGCGGCAGCAAAACGCCATCGAGGAAAAATCCGCACTGCTGAAAAACATCGACAGCAGCGACCCGCTGAAGCTGCACCCGCTGGAGCATCACGCCAGGCAGCTGGCCCTGCTGCGGGAGCTGTCCATCCACTACGGCGGCCCGCCGGTCTGCACCGGCGTCTCCTTCTGCGTGGAGACTGGCGACCGCGTGGCGCTGTGCGGGCCGAACGGCTCCGGAAAATCCAGCATCCTGAAGCTGCTGTGCGGGCAGGACATTCCATACACCGGAACGCTGGAGCTGGCAAGCCGCCTGACGATATCCTATGTGCCGCAGGACGCCTCCGGTCTGCACGGCGGCCTGCGCAGCTACGCGGCAGACTGCGGCATCGACGAGAGCCTTTTCAATGCGATCCTGCGCAAGCTGGGCTTTGAACGGGTACAGTTTGAAAAGGATATGGGCGACTTCTCCGCCGGACAGAAGAAAAAGGTGCTGCTGGCACGGAGCCTGTGTCAGTCCGCGCACCTGTACGTCTGGGATGAGCCACTCAACTATATCGACGTCCTCTCCCGCATCCAGATCGAAGAGCTGCTGCTCACCTTCCGCCCGACGCTCTTGTTTGTGGAGCATGACCGCGTGTTCTGCGAGAAGATCGCCACCAAGACCGTATCACTTTGACCGAAAAAAACCGCCCGACGGTGCAGCGCTGCTGCACCGTCGGGCGGTTTAACGCTTTGCCGCACGGCGATATTCTTACATGTAATGGTACTTCTTCCGCTTACCCAGCAGGAAGCTCAGGCCTACGGCGAAGGCGCATATCTCCGCCACCACACCGGCCCACCAGATGCCGTCCAGCTCCCAGATCATGGGCAGCAGCAGAACGGCGGACAGCTTGAACACGAAGGTACGCAGGAAGGAGATGATGGCCGACACCGCGCCGTCGTTCAGCGCCGTAAAGAAGGAGGAGTTGAAGATGTTGAACCCCACCAGCACGAAGGCCAGCGTGGAGATGCGGAAGGCGTGTACCGTCATCTGGCAGAGCACATCGTCATATCCCACGAACAGCCGGGACAGCGGAACAGCCAGCGCCTGTGCCGCGCCCACCATGATAAGGCCGCCCATGCCCATCAGCAACACGCTCTTTTTCAGCAGGTTTTTCAGCTCACCGTGGTTGCCCGCGCCGAAATGATAGCTGACGATGGGCGCACAGCCGATGGCGTAGCCGATGAACACAGCGGCGAAGATGAACTCCACATACATCAGCACGCCGTAGGCCGCCACGCCGTTCTGGCCCGCCAGCCGCAGCAGCTGGAAGTTATACAGCATGCCCACCACGGAAGCCGTCACGTTGCTGACCAGCTCCGACGCGCCGTTGCCGCTGGCCTGCAGGATGGGCCGCAGCTCCAGCTTCGTTTTCGTCATGCACAGCAGGCTGGAATTGGGCCGCAGGAAGTACACCAGCGGCAGCACGCCGCCCACCACCTGACTGATGCCGGTGGCGATGGCCGCACCGGCCACGCCCCAGCCGAACACCGCCATAAACAGCGCGTCCAGCACCATATTGGTAACGCCTGCCGCCACCGTGATCCACAGGCCCATCTTGGGCTTTTCCGCCGCGATCAGGAAGCTCTGGAACACGTTTTGCAGCATGAAAGCGGTGTTGAAGGCCAGCACGATGCGGCCATACAGCACGCAGTCCGCCAGCATCTCCTCATCCGCGCCCAGAAAAATGGAGATCGGCTCCATGTAGATGACGCCCACGACGGAGATGATGACGCCGCAGATGAGGGTCATAACGATCATCATGGTGAAGTACTGGTTGGCCCGGTGCTTGTCCCCTTCGCCCATGGTCTTGGCCACCAGAGCGCTGCCGCCGGTGCCGAACATAAAGCCGATGCCGCCGAAGATCATGATGAAGGGCATCACCAGATTCACCGCCGCGAAGGGTGTCTTGCCCACGAAGTTGGACACGAACAGGCCGTCCACCACGCCGTAGATGGAGGTGAACACCATCATGATAATGGACGGCAGCACAAACCGCAGCAGCATTTTATAGGAAAAATGATCGGATAACTGTATTTTCTTTTTCATGAGTTTACTCCTTGCTTTGCGCCCCGGCGCGGGGCAGGTATTGCCGCAGGGCGGCGTTATAGCGGCGGCACAGGGACAGGAACTGCGCCTGCTCCGCTTCCGTCATGGTGTTCATGGCCGCCGTCTCCGCCGCCATCACCGGATCCACGGTGCGGCGGACCAGCGCCTCGCCCCGCTCCGTCAGCACCAGATACTTGCTGCGGCGGTCACAGCCTTCCGTCAGCTGGAGACAGCCCTCCCCTATCAGCTTTTTCAGGGCGGAATGTACCGTCTGCTTGGGCTGGTACACAGCGGCGCACACGCCGCTCTGGGTCATGGGACGATCCGCCTCCCGCAGGGCGTACAGTACCCAGAAGGCGCAGTCCGACAGCCCGAAGCCGCGGGCCGCCGCCCGGTACAGCTCGTCCTGCTCCTTATAAAGCTCATTATACACCGCCAGCGCGGATGTCCGTCGTTCCATATCGTGTCCTCCTCTTTGTCTGAAATCGGACTTTCGCAGTATAGTCCGATTTCAGACATTTGTCAAGAGGACTTTTTCCTGCTCCGTCAGCATAGCCACAGCTCCACCACGGCGGAAACGCCGCAGGCCAGACATACCAGCACGGCATACCAGCGCACGCCATGCCAGCCCAGCAGATACGGCAGCAGAAACAGCAAAAATCCCGCCAGCTTGTTGAGCCGGATGTGCGGCATCTCCGCGCCGCAGCGCCTGACTCGTCCTATAATAAACGCCGCCAACCGCACCAGCGCAACAGCCGCCGCCATGTACCACACGGCGGCACTCAGCGTCTGCCGCAGCAAGGGAAGCAGGCGAAGCGCGGTGGCGACCAGAAACACTGCGTCCGCTACACTGTCCAGCCTTGCGCCGAAGGCGGAGACCGTTCCGGTACGACGTGCGATCGGGCCATCCAGCATATCCGTCACGCCGCCCAGCGTATAGGCCGTCCAGAATCCGATGCCGCCCACCGGCACACAGAAAAGCACGGCGGCGCAGATGATCCGCGCCGCCGTCAGGGCATTGGGCAAATTGATCCGGTCGTGCTTTTTTCCGGTCATCAGAGCGACACCGTCAGCAGCATCTTGAAACGCTCCTGTCCATAGACGGCATGAGGCACGTCTTTGGGCATCACCAGCGTCTCGCCCTCGGTCAGCACGAATACGTCGCCGCCCACGGTGAAGCGTCCCGTGCCCTCCAGCACCGTCACCATGGCGTCGCCGCCGCTGGCGTGGGTGGAGATCTCCTCGTCTTTATCGAAGGAGAACACTGTGACGCTCATCAGCTCGTTCTGCACCAGCGTCTTGCTGACCACCTGGCCCTCCTGATAGGCCACCAGATCCTTCAGCAGCAGCTTTTCCTTCTTGGCAATATTCTTATACATGATCGTACCTCCTGTTGTTTTTCCTATTTTCTGCCGTGCCGCCCGCGCTTATCCCGCTTGTCCACCGTTACGGTGAACATAATGGGCAGGTCGATATGCAGCGGCGGCAGACGCAGATGCTTGACATACTTATTATAAAAATTCGGAAAGCTCATGGGCCCCGGCGCGGAGGAGTTGGGAAAGGCGTAGCGCCCGTCCTCGCACCGGAGCACCAGCACATAGTGGCGGGAGCGGCCGGTATGGTACCACAGGATACCGGCTTTGGCGTTCTTCAAATTCCGGTAGCGAAGGCCGGTGACCTTCATGCCGAAGCGGTACACGCCGCGGCAGACATGGCCGATGGTGGTACCCATCACGCCCCGCAGGAACACCCGCTCATGGAAAAACTGCCAGACCTCCGTCTCGGTGACCGGCTGGGCGAAATAGCGGGCGGCGTTATACACCGCCATAAAACCGCATCCCTTCTTTGCCACCGTGCGGCAGCCGTAGGGAATATCGGTCATCAGGCTCTGGCGGATCAGATAGCCGTTCTCGTCACGGCAGCGGGCAGGAATCTCCATGGCGGCGCCTCCTTGCGTTTTTCTGTATCATACCATCTTTCCGCGAAAAGGGCAAGGCACGGCGTTGCGATTTCCCCGGCAATATGATAAAATGAGCAAAAACACAGGAGGTCTGAACATGAACCTTTCCTTCTTTCTTGGCAGCGCCCCGCAGGCGGGCTGTGCCTGTTACGCGGACACCGCGCGCTGCGGCGGTATTCCGGTAACGCCGCCGGTATATGACGGCCACCCCCACGAGACGGCGGCGCTGACCGCGTGCTATCATCAGGTGCTGGACGCGGCCCTCTCCGGCGGCTACGGCAGCGTGGCTATCCCCACGCTGGGCGCGGAGGGCGGCTGGCCGCCCCAGTTCGCCGTCCCGGCGGCGCTGGTGGCGGTGGAGAGCTGGTACAAGGCCCATCCGGACGCCCAACTGGTGGTAACGTTGTGCGCGCCGGATCAGCGCACCTATGCGCTGTATGAGGAGTTCGCCGTCACAGAGAAGGACGCGCCCATTCCCGGCAACGTGGTGGGCTTCTTCCACGAATACGGCCCCAACGGCTGGTTCAGCAACTGGTATCCGGCGGTGTTCACCGTGGACGGCGTGACGTACCTCAACGCGGAGCAGTACCTGATGCATCAGAAGGCCCTGTGCTGCGGCGATACCGCCACCGCCGCCAGAGTGATGGAGAACCCCGATCCCAAGACGGTGAAGCTGCTGGGCCGGGCCATCACCCCCTATGACGATGCCAAATGGGCGGCGGTGCGGCAGGAGGTCATCTACCGGGGGCTGCTGGCCAAATTCGGCCAGAACAGCGGCTTAAAGAACCAGCTGCTGTCCACCGGAGACGCCCTCATTGCCGAGTGCTCCCCCAACGACCGCATCTGGGGCATCGGCATCCCGCTGGACGATCCCCGCCATCAGGAGCCCGCCCAGTGGCAGGGCGAGAGCATTCTGGGCAAAGCCCTCATGCGGGTGCGGGAGACCCTGCGGCAGGAAAACGCATAAAAACAGCCCGTGGAGCGCTGCTCCACGGGCTGTTTTTACGTATAGATAGCTATTGTCCCCTGTCCCACCCTGCCGGGGAAATCGACGCCATGGTAGTAACGATGCATTGTTCTGATGCGCGTGTGCGGTATGCGGCGCGTGCGTCATACAGTGGGGGATCGAACCCCGGAGCTGCGCCCGCTCCATCCATACTGCGAGGACTCATTCTCAGCCTCAGAGATAGCGTCCGCCTTTTCCCGGCTCCTGACCATCGATCAACAAGGACAGACGCGGTTTTGACGGGCAGAAATGCGCCCATACTGCGTCAAGCCCCTTGACAATACGGCAAGTATTCTCTGCGGGCCTTTTCTTGTCTGGACACATTTCTGCTCCGACAAAACTGCAAGGCATCTGCCAGCGATGTATTTTCGAGTGATTTTTGGCTTTTGAGATGCAGGCGGGCTGACGCCCGCCAAGGCGAAAAGAGCAAAAAGCACCGAAAAGACGCACTGGCAGGCGTGTTTGCCTTTGTTGATCGATGGTACTGTACTTATTGCAGCTCTGTGGTCCAGTTCAGGCACTGGATGGTCTCCTCCAGCAGCCGCAGGTCGCGGGACATATCGTCCACCTGCTTCTGCATCTGGGACACCTTCACGGTGCTGACGATCTTGATCTCGGTACGCAGGCCACGGGGCACCACGTCGCTGGCGTTCTGTAAAAACTCCCGGTAGAGGCCCAGCTTCATTTTCAGGCAGTCCCGCCGGGCCAGCAGGGCCGTCAGGCTCTCGCCCGTTTCGCTGCGGGCGGCGGTGTTGGTCAGGTTGATGCGGCAGATCAGCTCCTCCAATTCGGCGCTGAGGCGCTCCAGCTCGGCAAGCAGCTCCTTGGGCTCCTCGGCGGGCTGCTCACCCTCCTGCACCTTGGCGTTGTTCATCAGCCGGGAGCCCAGCTGGGCCATGCGGCGCTGGAGGTCGGCCCGTTGGGCCAGTGCGTTGGCAAGCTTCATGATATCACTCCTTGATGGTATAGCCCTGTTCGGCCAGATACTGGTACAGCTGGTGGATATGCTCGTGGTTGCGGGTCTCCACCACCATGCGGACGCGGCAGGAGCCCACGCCCACCTTCATGCTGCTGCGCTCGTGGTACACCTCCAGCACGTTGACGCCTTCGTGAGACAGCGCCGCCAGATAGGTGGCCAGAGCGTTAGGCTGGTCGGGCAGCACGGTGGAGAAGCTGGCGATGCGGCCCTCGGCGGTCAGGCCGTGCTTGATGATGCGCTCCAGCATGGTCACGTCCACGTTGCCGCCGGACAGCAGAGCGCACACGGTCTTGCCCTTCACGTCCAGCTTGCCGGACATGACGGCCGCCACGCTGACGGCGCCTGCACCCTCGGTAATAAGCTTCTGCTTTTCCAGAATGGTCAGGATGGCGGCGGCGATCTCGCTCTCGCTGACGGTGACCACCTTGTCCACATACTTGCGGCACATGTCGAAGGTCAGCGTACCGGCGGTCTTCACCTGAATGCCGTCGGCCATGGTGCCCACCTGGGGCAGGGTGATGATCTTATCCTGCCGCAGCGCCTCGTACATGCTGGCCGCGCCCTCGGCCTGCACGCCGATGACCTGGCAGGAGGGCTTCAGCTCCTTGACGGCCTTGGCAACACCGGAGACCAGTCCGCCGCCGCCGATGGCGGTGACGATCATGTCCACATCCGGCAGCTGCTGCAAAATCTCCAGACCGATGGTGCCCTGACCGGCCATGATGCTGTAATCGTCAAAGGGGTGGATGAAGGTATAGCCCTTCTCATCCCGCAGGCGGATGGCCTCGGCATAGGCGTCGTCATACACACCGGGGACCAGCACCACCTCCGCGCCATAGCTGCGGGTGGCCTCGATCTTGGACAGGGGCGCACCCTGCGGAATACAGATCACCGCGTGGATGCCCATGTCGCGGGCGGCAAACGCCACGCCCTGCGCATGGTTTCCGGCGGAGCAGGCAATAACGCCCCTCGCCTTTTCCTCGTCAGACAGCGTGGCGATCTTATAATACGCGCCACGCAGCTTGAACGCGCCGGTCTTTTGCAGGCAGTCGGCTTTCAGGAACAGACGGCACTCATTGGTGATGCCGGTGCTGGGGATCACAGGGGTCTTGTTGATGACGCCGGACAGTACGCGCTGGGCGTCGTGCAGCATAGCCATAGTCAGCATAGCAGTTCCTCCTTCACAATTGTGCGCAGGACATATACATTATTGAGTTTTCTGTATTTATAGTAGCATACGCCACCCGCAAATGCAAGTAATGACAGACGTTTTTTCGCAAATTTGACAAATCGGGAAGTTTTGTCTATAATATATGTTTGGTTAAGTATCCGGTGTTGAAACCAGATGCACCTCCGGTAAACATCCGTAGGGGCGACCCTTGCTGACAAAAAGATTTTCCTGTACCACAACATCAACATAAAAAAGGAGAAACCCACACATATGGAGCAATACAAACGCCGACCGGGTGACCGGCGGGACGGCCGGCTGTTGCGGGAGCTGGACTCTCTGCACTTCATCACCGGCATCATCTACCCCAACCGCTGCGATAACGAGGCCTATATCTCCCAGCGCATCGACCTGACCGCCATCAACGCCTACCTCGCCAAGAAGAACGAGACGGAAACGGACTTCCCCTACACCATGTTCCACCTGATCGTAACGGCGCTGCTGAAAACCATCACCCTGCGGCCCAAGCTGAACCGCTTCATCGTCAACAGCAACTTCTATCAGCGCAACGAGGTATCCGCCGCCTTCGTGGTGAAGAAACAGTTCTCCGACAAAGGCGCTGAGGCGCTGGCCTTCCTCCACAGCAAGGAGGACTTCACCGTGGAGGACGTGCATGAATATATCCGCTCGCAGGTGCAGGCCTGCCGGGGCGAGAAAGCGGACTCCTCTACCGAGAACATGGATATCCTCAACAAGCTGCCCCGCTGGCTGGGCAAGACCGCCGTCAAGTTCATCATGTGGCTGGACAAGCACGGCTGGGTGCCCAAGGACATGGTGGCCACCGACCCCTACTATAGCTCCGTTACCCTATCCAATCTCGGCTCCATCAAGCTCAAGTGCGGCTATCACCACCTGACCAACTGGGGCACCTGCTCCCTGTTCTGCATCATCGGCGAAAAGAAGCTGTCCCCCATCTACGACGCGCAGGGCAATGTGACCATGCATGAGACGCTGGATCTGGGCCTGACCATCGATGAGCGGCTGGCCGACGGGTATTACTATTCCAAGTCGGTGCGGCTGCTGAAATACCTGCTGGAGCACCCCGAAGAACTGGAGAAGCCTTTGAAGGAGGAAGTACAATATGAGTGAAGTCAAGACCCCGTGGAAGGACTATCTGGGCGACGTGCCCATGCATCTGGAGTATTTTCAGGGCAGCATGTTCGACGCGGTAGAGAAGATCGCCGAGCAGTATCCCAATAACATCGCTTTCGATTTCATGGGCAAGTCCACCACCTACCGCAAGATGGTGCAGGAGATCGAAAAGTGCGCCAAGAGTCTGAAAACGCTGGGCGTGCGGCCCGGTGACAAGGTCACCATCGCCATGCCCAACTGCCCCCAGGCCATCTATATGTTCTATGCCGTCAATCTGGTGGGCGGCATCGCCAACATGATCCACCCCCTGTCGGCGGAGAAGGAGATCGAGTTCTATCTCAACGAGTCCCAGTCCACCACCGCCATCACGCTGGATCAGTTCTATGACAAGTTCGAGCATATCCGCCAGAACACCGGCATCATCAACATCATCATCGCTTCGGTAAAGGACGCGCTGAGCCGCACCATCCGGGCGGGCTATATGCTGACCGAGGGCCGCAAGATCCAGAAGATCCCCGATGACGCCCCTGTCATCCGCTGGAAGGAATTTATGGATATGTCCCGGTTCTGCTTCTACAAGAACTACCGGGTAGAGCGTGGCTACAACGATCCCGCCGTCATCCTGTACTCCGGCGGCACCACCGGCACCACCAAGGGCATCGTACTGACCAACGGCAACTTCAACGCTCTGGGCCAGCAGATCATCGCCACCAACCCCATGTTCCGGCCCGGCGACCGGATGCTGGCCGCCATGCCCCTGTTCCACGGCTTCGGCTTGGGCGTGTGTGTTCACTCCATGCTCTCTCAGGGCGGCCGCTGCATTCTGATCCCCCGCTTCACCGCCAAGAGCTACGCTAAGCAGATCGTCAAGTATAAGTGCAACTTCATCGCCGGCGTGCCCACCCTGTACGAGGCGCTGCTGCGCCTGCCCAGCATGGACAACGCCGACCTCAGCAGCCTGAAGGGCGTGTTCTCCGGCGGCGACAGCCTGTCCATCGAGCTGAAGAAAAAGTTCGACAAGTTCCTGTACGATCATCACGCCGTCATTCAGGTACGGGAGGGCTACGGCACCACCGAGACCGTCACCGCCTGCTGCCTGACGCCTACCCATATCTACAAGGAAGGCTCCATCGGCCTGCCCTTCCCCGACACCTATATCAAGATCGTCAAGCCCGGCACCGACGAGGAGCTACCCTACGGCGAGGAGGGTGAGATCCTGCTGGCAGGCCCCACCGTCATGAAGGAATACATGAACCACCCCGACGAGACGGCCAAGACCCTCCGCAAGCACGATGACGGCCTGACGTGGGTCTATACCGGCGATCTGGGCATCATGGACGATCAGGGCTTCATCTACTTCCGGGGCCGCGCCAAGCGCATGATCATCTCCTCCGGCTACAACGTGTATCCCGGTCAGATTGAGAACATTCTGGACGCCAACGAGATGGTGCAGATGAGCTGCGTCATCGGCGTGCCCGACGCCTACAAGATGCAGAAGGTGAAGGCGTTTGTGATGCTAAAGCCCGGCGTCGAGGCCAATGAGGGCACCCGCGACGCCCTGCTGGGCTACTGCCGCAAGCATGTGGCCAAGTACGCCATGCCCTACGACATCGAGTTCCGTGACGAGCTGCCCAAGACGCTGGTGGGCAAGGTAGCCTACCGCGTGCTGGAGGAAGAGGAAATGGCCAAGATCGCCAAGGGAAAAGAATCCGCTGAATAACAGACAAAGAGCTGACCGGTCAAAGACCGGTCAGCTCTTTTATCTCCGCCGGGGTGAAAAAAAGATTCGTTAGAATCCCTTGAAAAAATAGCTGATCATGGTTAAAATAGTAATGTAATAAGCAAATGCTCATCAGCACGCCCATGCGTTCAAACTGACGGGCGGCCATTAGAAAGCTTATTTTTCCCCCTGATTGTCGGCCATCGTGCGTTTTTTGGCACGGCTCGCATACCTGGAAATTTGATCTGCGGATACCTTAAGGTCGGCTGAGAAGAGTCTCACCAATCCCCTATCCTTGGTCTCCTTCAGGGATGTACTCTGACGGACAAGTTCAACATCGACGCCGTATGCAGCCGTAACGTCCTGGATGAGCTGCTCGCACACACGTTCATATCCGTCGCAGACAATGCGCTTAGCGAGCGCATTCGGCTTCATGCCGAGGTAGTTACATGCCAGACGAGCAAATACCTCAGGTGCTCGAGGCGCAATGATCGGCAGTTCACGGAGAATATTCTGTCTTTTTTCCTCACGCTCTTTAGCCTGTTTTTCCTGACGCTGCTTCTCCAGATGAGAAACCGTCTCGAACTCGATATGCATGCGCTGTGGGTCGTACCTGTCGTCGGGGATAATGTCTCCGTAGGTGTATGCCTTTTCCTCGCCGGTGACTGCGCTCCCCTTGACGAAGTCTTCAAGCGAAACCACCTTCTTAGAAGTAACTGGGCGGAACTTTCTGCAGTAATCATCGACGAGATGATTGCAAATAGTATAACAATAGTTCTTTTGTTTCCCGACCGGCTGACGCAATACAAGATCAAGCTTTTCTACGATTTTCGCAACACACTCCATCTCCAGATCTTCTCTTTCAGTTACGCCGGATCTCTCCAGAAAATCCACCTTTTGGGCGTTGCCGGGCCGGCTTTCGCCTTTAGCATTTTTACCACTCGTTCTGGACAAAAGCGCTGAATGTGAGAAGTCCTGCAATGTGAACCACAGCTTGCTGTAGAGATCCGGATCAGTCATCAGTGCGGCTCTGGTGGTAGTGCCCGTCTCGTGGATGGTATTCAGGACGTCAGCGAAGGTGTCGATCGCGGTGCAGCTAGTCTTTTTCATAAATGAAGTTCCTCTCTCTCAGCTTTTGAGGGAAGGCTTTCTTCCCCTCTGGCTACTAAGATAGCAGGGAAACGTTGTATCGAAAGTGCGTTCAAGTTGGGTTTGTTGAGCTTGTTGCAATTGTTGCAATATGGTTGCAGCAATGTTTAATTTCCATATCACTGAAGGGGGCAGTATGTTATGACCGATAAAATTCCGGATAAAATCTCAATAGGAAAAGGGTGCTATATTTCTTTTTCATCCGAAGCAAAGCTTGTACGGCCAGATACCAATACACATATTGCCTTAACAAGAACAGAGTATAGGATGCTTCGTTATTGGGTCGACAATGCCAGCAAGCCTGTTTCACTGGAATCTATGGCCAACCACATCTGGGGAAGCAACTATGGTGCAGACGACAAAGATCCCTCCAGCCTGAGAGGCCACATTTCACGTATTCGTAAAAAATTGGTCCAATTAAATCCAGCGCTAATAGACAGTTTGGTCACAAACACCGGATATGGTTTGTACACATTCTACAAAAATGAAGACACACCATCGGAGTCCCATGAGGAGGGCCGCATACCTTCCGATAGCACAGATAGCAACGCATCACACAAGATCCTTCTTGACGAAGTGATGCCCTTGAGTGAGCCAGCGTATATGCCGGTCACCAAACCGACCTCTGAAGCCGCTTATCAAGAGCCATCTGCTCCTTCGCTTTCATGCGTATTCGTGCGGGGACGGGATGACCCGAATGACGTATTCGTCCTTCCCGATCATTTTATCGTCCCGCAGGCGCCTCTGAAGTACCTCTTAGACACCGCTTTTCAGGACTCCAATATTCACGTTATTTCCGGCCAGCGCGGTATGGGGAAAAGTGAATTGGCACGCTGCTTTTCCCGGATATGCTGCGAAAGCACAAGCTGTCGTGATAAGCTTAAATATAATGCAGTGGTTTGGACCGCTTATTCCGAAAAAGGTCTTGAGGATACGATATCTAAATTAAGTTACTCAGGAAAGGCTGTTGATAATCAACTGTGCAGTGATAAACTCCGGTATTATCTGAGATGAAAAAGCCCTGCCTTCTTGTTGTCGATAATTATGATAACGAACTCTCATTCTCGGAGGAATTATCCAGCAGTTCTCCTGTATACAAGGAGCTATTGCAGTGCGGGTGCCATATATTATTCACATCTAAGGTTAATCTGAGTGGCTGCTATGCTGTCCGGCAAACAGAAATACCACCTTTGCCTGAGGACTATCTTCATTCTCTGTTCTGGGAATTAAGCAGCGAAGAGGATACCAAGGATAACCGGAAAAAGGCAGCCGAGCTGATTGAAAAATATCTTGACCGCAACACATACTTGGTCATTCTCGCTGCAAAACTCACCGAAACAGCATCACTTGATGATATACTGCACGCATTTAAGAATCTGTCTATTGCTCAGATGGCAGATCCTATATCTGCAGAAAAAGACGGGACAAAGCAGTTCTCGGCAAGTCTCTTCTCTCAGTATAAAATGATGTTTAACCTTTCTTCCGTACAGGATGACATCCGTAAAACGCGCTTGCTATATAATCTTGCGCTATTACCCATCGACGGAATGCCCTATAGCGATTTTTTTCATCTTCATTCCTCCCAGAAGAGCAAGAACCGATGAAACTGGCTTTTTCACAACTACGAGATAGCTTCTGGGTATTCCTCCGGCGCAGGCAGGTTTGCATACACCCCATGATAAGGGAAATCATTATCAGCGCTGTGAACCGCTTCGATTATTCATATATTCAGCAGTATATTCATTCTCTCAACGACAAATTGTTCACCGAGACCTATACTGACCATACATGCTTTGATCTGGGACTTGCGGTCTCTGCGTATGAGGTGTGCGAAAAGTTCGCCGTCATTAATCCGGACGTGGCAATGCTTATCTCCAATATTGCCTCCACCTATGACCTGATCAAAAACACAGATTCGGCGTACTATTATTCTAAACAGGCGATGCATCTATTGCAGACGGCCACTGCAAACAACGCCTTTGACGATCATTTAGCGCTTGCAACGTGTTACAATATGGTTGGCTACGCCATTCTTCACGCATATACGCAGCCTGACTCGAAGGATATCGCAAAGCAGGCCCTCCTCGCCGCCAAAGCAATAGCAGACGATTTGTCTATCCCCAACCAGAATAATGATCCGGCTATTTCTCTGCTCGCAAAAATTGAGCGCACAAAGATCGAAGGAAACTTAGCAGCGCTCTATATTACTAAAAAAGACTATGATACAGCGTTAGATCTACACACCTCAGCATTGAATGTACGGCTGCAATTGGTTAAAGACGATCCCTCTCCCCGCATGAAGCTTCTTTTAGCCGCCGCATACAAAGGCGTTGGAACTGACTATTTTTATCTCTCAAAGCAGCAAGAACAACACGCCGCACTGTCTTTGCTGCAGCTGTCTTTGGAAAATCATCGGCATGCCGTGGCTTTATATGAAGAAGTCCTGTCCGTTAACAGCTTAGATGCCTGTATTGCAAATAACCGCCTGATCAGTACAGGAATCGCTTGTCTCACAGTTGAGGCTGCGCTGTCTCGGTCTGCCGATCCTCAGGCAGTAATAGCGGCGTATATTGACAAAGCGTTTTCTGTCGCTGGGTATCTGTGTTCCATAGACCCCATTGTTTCTGAAATCTCCATCTGCGTATCAAACGCAGAAAGATTGGCGAATTATCTGGATAGCATAAAATGTTATGACACAGATCATCTCTATAAACTGGCAGGCATTGCTGACCTGATTTCCAGCATTGTTTCAGACAAAAAAGCCGAATGGCTCCGTCCCATCTCCGCTATCCGCCGAATTGCATCGCCCCATATTCAGGAGGAAACTGTAAATGAATGATACCCAGCGAATCAATTGTCCCGCGTCAAATCTGTCGAGACCCGAGCGGATCCATGCGATCGTGAATGAATTTGACCGTTGGCTTTCTGCAAATGAACTTATCCAGCTTGTCGATATTTTTGGCGGCGATACCACATCGTTCGCTTCATACTCTCCCATTGAAAAAATCAAATGGATGAAGTCGTTTGTTTCCGTGTGGGACTACAGAAAAAAGCAGGCCGAAGCTTTAACAAAAGAAGGTGAAGCTGCAAGATGGCTGCTCAAAAATGACGAAATTGCCGTGTACAATGAGGAACTCATTTACGAAGCAGCAAAGAAACTGGGGCTGATAGGTATCGAACGATCCGTATATGATCACGCTGACTACATTCTGCCTTTAGGCGGAGCCAGATTGTCAAATCTTAGACGTTGCCAGTTAGCTCGTGAGACTGTGGATCGCATTCACGGAAGCACGACCGTAGTTGCGCTGTCGGGTATGCGTCCAATATCTGAATCAGAGCGAATTGGATATGTTGACACCTATGCCCCCGACGCACTAACGGAGTTTGATGCAGTCAGTGCTGGTATGCGCATTGCTTTTCACTTGAATGAAGACTATACCGATGAGGTCATCCATTCCCCCAACCCCAATTTCTGCGCAACTATTCGTCACTTCAATGCGATCAGCGGAACTCAGCTATATGCAGTAGCAGCTCCCTCTACTGTCGCAAGCCGTAGAGCAAACAGTGCAGACTGCTTTACGTATTTCTTCGAAAAGTTTGCAGTCCCACAACATGCAAAAATTATAAATTGTACTCCAGTAAGCGTCAAATGAATGCAAAAATGGACCGCACTCACTGAGTCGGTCCATTTCAAATCA
>CAVHYW010000026.1:0-33741 GCA_963640475.1 bacterium
AGTTCGATCCCCGCGAGTATCTGAAGCCCGCCCGCGCCAACATCAAGGAGCTGGTACGCCACAAGCTGGTGGACGTGCTGGGCTGCGCCGGCAAGGCATAAATAGCCACATAAAAAACTCCCGGCTCTGCGGAGCCGGGAGTTTTTTCATTCGGCGTACCAGGACGTATTTCCTATGAACTCATCGTACTCATCTGCATCTAAGAAGTACTCACGTAAATCGAGCGTAACGGTGTTTACGATCTCCACAACGCACCAATAGCCGTCGTCATTTTTTTCCAGCTTCCAAAGCGCGATGCGGCCTATTCCACAGGTTCCTTCGTACCATCTGAGATTATCTGATTTATCATAGCGATCATACTCATATTTGACCCACATTTTTCCGGAATCACCGCTGAAATGTGCCGACAGCAGGTCGATGTGATAGGTGGTCAGTGTCTCGCCAGCATGATCCTCACGGACGAAGTAGTGCCGCAGTGCGCCGTAGTAAGAGGGCACATCCTCTTCTGCTACTTTGTCTATTTCACACAATTCTTTCTCCGAATATACAAACGCCGCGTAACCATTGTTGTTTAGAACACGCTGTGCCTCGGCGCGGTCAGAAATACCGCCTTTGAACAGCAGCGCCATGCGGTCGCTGAAGGTATATCCCTTGGTGGCGCTGATGTCCGCCAGATAGTCGATGGAATTCAGCCGCAGCATCAGTGTCACCAGCAGCACTACCGCCGCCGTGATGGCGATGACGCACCAGGTCTGCTTCCGCAGCTTCTTTTTCAGCGTCCGCAGTACGCCAGCCTCACCGGCGCGCTGCTGCGCGGCGTCGGCTTCAGGGGTAGAGGACGTTTCCTCGCTGCCGTATGCTGTGCGGCAGTCCTCGCAGGTCTCCAGATGCGCCTTGACAAAGGCGGCGCTCTCGTCGCTGAGCATGCCCTCCGTGTACAGCGGCATCAGATCCCGGATGATATGACATTCATTTTTCATGGCTGCTGTCCTCCAATCTGTTTTTGATCATTTTTCTGGCCCGGTGATAGGTCACGCAGGCCCAGTTGTCCGTCTTGGAGAAGATCTCTCCGATCTGCTTATAGGAAAGCTCCGCGAATACCCGCCACATGAATACCTCCCGGTACGGCTCCGGCAGGTCGTGAAGAATCGTCTGGATCCGTTGAGCTTCCTCGCGGACGGTAAGCAGCTCCTCCGGAGACGCGCTGCCGTCCGCCTGCTCCGGCAGCTCGTCCAGCGGCGCAGTCCGCTTCTCCTTGCGCAGCGAGGAGATGTAGCAGTTTCTGGCGATCTGGCACAGCCATACCCGGATATCGCACTGGCCGCGGAACTTTCCGATGCTGTGCAGGGCTTTGAAAAAGGTCTCGCTGGTGACCTCCTCGGCGATATGTTCGCTGCCGGAAAGCTTCAGGATGTAGCGGTACACATCCTGAAAATACAGGTCATAGACCTGTTCAAACTCCATTCGCTGCCACCTCCTTTCCCTTATAAGACGCACCAGACAGCAGCCTCTTACAGATTTCGCGCAAAAAATATCCGGTGCAAAGGCTCCGGATATTTTGATAGGTCAATCTTCTTCATAGCGCAGGACGATGGCCCGGCACTTGAGACAACCGAACGCCTGAAACTGAATGTCCCGGCGGAACATATAAGGCCCGGCCAGATCAACGGCATCGCTGAGACCCGGCGTCGGCTCGAAGCAGACACCGGTACTCTGGGCTGTCCGCAGCACGCCCGGCCGCATTTCGCCGGAGCAATAGGGGCACTTCGGTGTCATCGCCCGCCACCTTACTTGAACAGCTTACCGGCAATGCCGCCCAGCATATCGGTCACATTGCCGCCCTGTTTGCTCAGCAGCTCCTTCAGCATGGGGACGGCCTTGTTCAGAATGTCCTTGACACTGTCGCCGCTGATGCCGACCTTCTTGGCGATCTTCTCTACCTCGTCGCTGCCCAGCAGCTTCTTGACGGCCTTAGCCACATCGCTGTCGCCATCCAGATGCTTCATCACGGAGGGCGCGGCGTTTTTCAGCACGTTGGACACGTCGGTGGTGCTGACGTTAGCGGACTTGCTGAGCTTCTCCAGCATATCCTTGTCCATAACATTACCCAGCAGGGAAGTGATATCCATGGCTTTTTATCTCCTTTTTACAGTGTTTCCTTGATCCTGGCCGCGATCTGGTCGGCGGTCAGACCGTATTCCCGCAGCACATCGGCAGCCTTGCCGGACTGACCGAACTGATCGTTAATGCCGATCTTCTTAAACTTGCAGCAGACCTTGCCCATCAGCGCGTCAGCCACCGCGTCGCCCAGACCGCCGATGACGCTGTGCTCCTCCACGGTAATGACGTTGCCGCACTTCTCGGCGTACTTCACCACGCACTCGGCATCCAGCGGCTTGATGGTGTGCATGTTGATGACGCTGATCTCGATGCTCTCGGCGTCCAGCAGCTTGGCGGCTTCCAACGCTTTGTTGACCATCAGACCGCAGGCGAACACCGCCACGTCCTTGCCCTCCCGCAGGACGTTGGCCTTACCGATCTCGAAGGGATAGTCCTCCTCGAACACGGGAGTAGCCAGACGGGCCAGACGCATATACACGGGGCCCTGGAACTCTGCCAGCGCAAAGGTGGCCTTGCGGGCTTCGTTGGCATCGGCGGGGACGATGACGGTCATGCCGGGGATCATGCGCATCAGGCCGATATCCTCGATGGACTGGTGGCTGCCGCCATCCTCACCCACGGAAACACCGGCGTGAGAGCAGCAGATCTTCACATTGAACTTGGGATAGGCGATAGAATTGCGGATCTGCTCATAGGCACGTCCTGCGCCGAACATGGCGAAGGTAGAGCAGAAGGGGATAAGGCCCATGGTGGACAGGCCCGCGCCAATGTTCATCATGTTGGCCTCGGCAATGCCGCAGTCATAGAAGCGGTCGGGATGGGCCGCCTTGAAATACTTGGTCATGGTGGCGCCAGCCAGGTCGGCATCCAGCACCACTACCTTATCGTTCTGATTGCCCAGATCTACCAGCGCCTTGCCGTAGGCTTCACGGGTCGCGATCTTTTCACTCATGTTTCAGCCCTCCAATTCCTGCAATGCCTGGTCACGCTGCTCCGCATTGGGCGCCTTGCCGTGCCAGCCGGCCTGATTTTCCATGTAGGACACGCCCTTGCCCTTGACGGTGTGCGCCAGGATACAACGGGGCTTGCCGGGAACCACCGGTGCGCTGAGCGCCGCCTCGATGGCGTCCAGATCATGGCCGTCAATCTCGTAGAAGTCGAAGCCGAAAGCCCGCAGCTTGGCGGGCAGGTCGCCCAGACTCATGACCTCGTCGTTGCTGCCGTCGATCTGCAGACCGTTGTTGTCGATGATGATGGTCAGGTTGTCCAGCTTATAGTGGTTGGCCGCCATGAAGGCCTCCCAGATCTGACCCTCCTGACACTCGCCGTCGCCCAAAATGGTGTAAACCTTGGTGTCCTTCTTCAGCTGCTTTGCGCCCAGCGCCATGCCCACCGCAATGGAGCAGCCCTGCCCCAGAGAGCCGGTGGAAGCATCCACACCGGGGACCTTCTTGCAGTCGGGGTGGCCCTGCAGGATGCTGTGGAGCTGCCGGAAGTTGGTGAACTCGTCGCGGCTGATGAAGCCCAGCTCCGCCAAAACCGCGTAGTAGCAGGGGGCTGCGTGGCCCTTGCTCAGCACAAAGCGGTCACGGTCTGGATCCTTGGGGTTCTTGGGATCAATGCGCATGTGGTTGTAGAATACGCTGGTCATCAGCTCCACCATGGACAGGGAGCCGCCGGGATGGCCGCTGCCTGCGTTGGCGATCATGGTGATGATGTCACGGCGCACCTGCTTGCATACGCTGGAAAGTTCTGCCGTATTCATTGAGAGACCTCCAAATCAATTTTATTCCACATGCTATGTTAATGCATTTGCCCGCTAAAGTCAATGAACAGTGGAAAAAAGTGGAGAAAAAACAAGAAAACATTTTGCAGCAGCTTGCGAACAGTGGAGAAACCGCCGCATAGAATGAGAGCAGGAGGGGAGAGGTATGGATCTGCTGCCATATCGTCGGGAGGAGGCGGAGGCTTACGCGCGATTCTGGGCCTATGGCCGCAACCCGGCCTTTTATGATTATGAGACCATCGGCGGCGACTGCACCAACTTTGCCTCCCAGTGCATCTATGCCGGCACTGGCATCATGAACTATACGCCTACCTTTGGCTGGTACTACATCAGTGCCGATGACAAGGCCCCTGCGTGGACGGGCGTGGAGTATCTCCACAATTTTCTCGTCCGACCGGAAGTCTCACCCGGGCCGGTATGTACGGTGACACAGGACTTGACGCTGGCACTGCCGGGAGATGTGATACAGCTGATTTTTCAGGGCGAGGTATTTCAGCATTCTCCCGTTGTCATTGCCAATGACGGCAGCGGAGAGGCATCAGGTATTCAAATCGCCGCACATAGCTATGACGCAAACTGCCGCCCCTTGAGCAGCTATAATTATCAGCAATACCGCGTGCTGCACATATTGGGCTACTATCCGGAAGCATAAAACGAGGCGGAGCTTACTCCGCCTCGTTTTTATCGGTCGTATTGTCGATTTTTCCTTTCATCTTCACATGTGACAAGGGATTTGCCTTTGCAGCCACGCGCAGAGCTTCGTTGTCAATGTGGGTATAAATTTCGGTGGTATTCAGGTGCTCATGGCCCAAAACCTCCTGCACCGCCTTCACATCCACGCCGTTTTGCAGCATCAGTGTGGCGGCTGTGTGCCGGAGCTTGTGACTGGAATACTGTGTGCTGTCCAGTCCCGCCATTGCCAGATGCTTTTTCACCAGCGAGTGTACCATGGCGCGGCTGATGCGCTGGTCACGTTCGGAAAGGAACAGCGCGTCACGATCCTTGCCGCTGATGGGATGGCGCACCGCCAGATAGCGCTCCAGCGCGTCCTTGCAGGCATCGTTGAGGTACACCACACGCACCTTATTGCCCTTGCCCAGCACCCGCATGGCGTCACCCTGAATATCGCTGAGATTCAGGCCGATCAGCTCGGAAATACGCAGACCACAGTTCAAAAACAGTGTAATGATGCAGAAATCCCGCTCCTTATGCTTGCCGTCCACGGCATCCAGCAGGGAAAGGGAGTCCTCCAGCGTCAGATAGCGGGGAAGAGACTTCATCTGCTTGGGAGAGTCGATATCCTTGCAGGGGTTTTCCTCCAAAAGGTGTACTTTATTGCAGAGATAGTTGAAAAATGACCGGATCGTAGCCAATTTTCGTGCGCGGGAAGCGGCGTTCAGGCCTTTGTTAGAATTTTCACAATTCTGGTGCTGCACACGGTCACGGCTCAGATAGGTCATATAGCCGTAAATATCCGAAAGCGTGATCGTCTTGATAAGCGGTAGATCTACGTCCATAATATCGATCTGCTCAAATGGCTTATCCCGCAGCGCCGGGTCACGCAGCTGCTTGATATAGCGAAAGAAATTCCGCAGATCAAGAAAGTATTCATCCACCGTGCGCTGTGAGTGCGCCTTGATGGTCTCGTGATAGCTGAGAAAGTCCGCCAGTATTCGCGGAGATTGTGAACGGTAATCAATCGCCATAGTTTTGATCCTCTGGTCCTGTAGTTGATTCGATAGAAACTGTGTCATAAAGGTGCCGTACATTCATGTGCAGCAGTTAGCCGCATAGCACGGTGATATGCTGTCCACGGAGCGAAAATATGTTTTTTGCCTCCACTCTATTCAACAAAATTTTTATTTTGTTGAATCGTAACCCCATGAATAAAATCGGCTCGTTTGAACTTCCCTGTTATTGCCCAGACTTCATGTGAGCTGCAACCATAACACTTTTGCGTCAAGCCAAATAGCATCGGGATGGCTTTCTGGTATCATACACAACTTCCACCGTTTGTCCGACGGCAGGACAAAGCGTTCTGGCGCTGAACCATTGCTTGCAGATGTATTCTTTGCCATCCACCGTATAGCTTACCTTGACAATATGCGGAAAGATTGCGCCATCCATTGAATGAGTACGCAATGCACGGGTATTGAGCTTGAACCACCATTGCTCGGAGACATCAATAACGGTTCCCGTGGTTTTCTGTTCCATGCTTACCTCCCGCGGGGATATGTCCCCTTCCCTCTCATTATACAAAAATGCCCGGCGGATGACAAGTCCACCGGGCAAAATTTTGTTGAATCGGTGCTTACGCCTTCAGGCAGCGCAGGACAGCCAGCAGAATGGAATAATACTTGCTGTCGGGGCTGTCGGCACGGCTTGTGATAATCACGGGGCAGGAAGCGCCGCAGATGGTGCTGGCCACAGTCTTGCCGGCGATGTAGGTTACGGCCTTGTACAGCACATTGCCAATCTCAATAAAGGGCACCAGCAGGATGTCGGCCTGGCCGGCGACGGGATCCTTGATGGCCTTGTGCTTCACGGACTCCATGGAGATGGCGCCATCCAGAGCCAGAGGGCCGGTAACGACGCAGCCGGGAATACCGCGCTCCTTGATAGCGGCGGCGCTGACGGTGGAGGGCATCTTCTCGGTGACATTCTCCACAGCGGACAGGACGGCAACCTTGGGGCAGTCATTGCCCAGCGCCTTGGCCACGGGCAGAGCATTCTCCACGATGCCGATCTGAGTTTCAACGTCGGGAGCGATATTGATGGCGGCGTCGGTGATCATCACGAAGCGGCCCTCATACTCGAACATACCCACCTGGCTCACCAGACGGCGTGCGCCATCGGGGATCAGGCCGGTCTCGCGGTTCAGGATAGCCTTGGCAAAGCTGGAGGTCTGCAGGATGCCCTTCATGGGGATGTCGGCCTTCCCTTCCTTCACCAGCTTGACAGCGATCTTGGCAGCTTCCAGCTCCTCGCCGTCGAAATCCACGATCTCATAATCGGCATCGTTCTCGCCCATCTCATGGAGCATGTCGATGATCATGTCCTTCTTGCCGATCAGGGTGCCTTCCACTACGCCCTTGCGCTTGGCATGGACAACGGCGCTCAGAGCGGGCTCGTCATGGGCGTTCGCCAGCGCGATACGCTTTTTCAGGTTCTGGCCCAGCACATAGGCTTCCATTTCTTTGAATGTAGTAAACATGTTTTGTTCCTCCGAAAAGTATAATTTGTTTCCTTCTATCTCTTCACCACATTTTACCCGATTATTATACACTCCTGCTTTTCTAAAAACAACTAAAAGTACAACATTTTTCCATGATTTTCTATTATGAAAAACAGTTCTTGCCTTTGCGGCCGATTTACGGTATACTGTATTTACTGATTTATGTGGGAGGCTCTTTCTATGGATGGTTTCTATTCGTTCCTGTTCTACGGTCTGATCGCCGTTGGTGCGATCCTCGTTATTTCGCTGACCGTAATACGCATTGACTGGGCACGGCACCCGGAAAAGTACCAAAAAGACGTAGAAAACTACGAGAAGGAGCAATATTGGAAGAAGAAAAAGCAGGATCAGGAAGCCGCCATCAAGAAGGCCAAGGAGAAAGAAAAGACCAAAAAGCGTCAGGCCCGGGTGGATAAGCTGAACCAGTATCGCGCTATCAACGGCAAGGGCCCTCTGGCAGAGAAAAGCAAGAACAGTAAGAAGAAATAAAGCAAACTCCCTTCTAATAGAATTATGTGCAAAAGGCAGACGCACGGAAAACTTCCATGCGTCTGCCTTTTCGTATCCAATCATAAAACGAGAGCATCACGCTCTCGTTTTATGATTCTCAATGTATCAGACTTGGTGGGATGCTACCTCGTTTTGGGGATCAGCAGCATATGGCACCTGATATCCTCGTCCTGCTCCAGATGATTGGCGCTGCGAATGGCCTCTTCATCCGTGTGATGCCGCTTGGCAACATCCCACAGCGTCTCCCCTTCTCCCAGCCTGCAAAGGATCAGGCTGGGCCGGTTGGAGACGGCGTCGGCAGGCTCCGTCATTGTCACGGCGGTGATGCCGTTGATAACCGTCTCGCTGTTGTTGGCGATCATAAAGTTCACCGGAAGCGATACCTGACATGTGCTGCCGGTGAACTGAAGCACCGCACGGCAGCAGCAAGCGGATACATGCCCTGTGACCTCTGGAACGCCAGCGCTGCATTCCACCGTCCGCTCAGTGCTGACCGGCGCGCCGGACTCATCCAGATACAACAGATGCACATGCAGGGCGGCACGCAGCGTGACCTGCTCCTCATCGGGAAATACCTCGACCGGTGCACAGTCAATGGCGGTGACGCTGATGAACGGCTCCCCGCCTTCAAATTCCAGTTGGATGCGGGCTTCCTGCTGGACCCTGCTGTCAGGCTTCGCCAGCGGAATGGTGATATTCTGCCGCTCCAGTATTGTATCGAAATGCGTGCTGTATAGATCGTCAAGGTAAGTAACGGTGCGGTGCTGGTATGCCATC
Source organism: bacterium (assembly GCA_963640475.1). GTDB lineage: Bacteria > Bacillota > Clostridia > Oscillospirales > Oscillospiraceae > Vescimonas. The sequence goes on from CAVHYW010000026.1 coordinate 8,430, forward strand.
AGGCAGACATCTACACGGGCGGTCAGGCCAAAGCCGCTGCCGCCGTCCGTCCGCAGGACACGAACATCGCACTCACCGATCTGTGGCGACAGCGTATATTCCGCGTTGTCCGGCAGCTCTGCCACATCCAGGATCTGCGAGAACGGCACGGCGGCTTCATACTGCCGCAGCGTATGGTTCTCATCCCGGTAGAGCGCGTAAAGCTGCATCTCTCCTTTTATCATCAGCTTGTTGCCCAAACGCTGGGCGGACAGTATCACGGGGCACATGCGGTGCAGCAGCAGATCCTCCGGCGCACAGTCGGCATCTAACATCACATCATCTGTAAAGGAGAATCCCTTTTCGGATATTGCAGTCAACAGATCAAGCTCCAGCTGCCGGCAGCGCTTTCGGATCGTCGGCTCCTCCTGTACGCCGCAGGCAAGACGCCGCTTGACGGCACGGTAGCCGGTCACAGTGATCTCCGGCATGACCTTGATGTATAGCTTTCGGGACGTGACGGCGCGGGCCTCCGCCAGCAGCACGCGCCCCTCAACACAGATGGTGCCGCATGCGGACAGCGACCGGTCATCCAACGCGCAGGAAAACGGGACGGAGACCGTCAGGCTCCGCAGTCCTACGGTCTCCTCTGAGGTGTAAAGTACTGTTACTTTCACGCTGCCGGACACCGTACAGTGCTCGCCGGTCAGCTGCCGCTCCCGGATGATAAGGCGTCCTGCGGTATCCACAATGCGGGCCATGTCGGGGCAGTACTCCGGGATGGCGGTCTCCAGCGATTCCTCATGGGTAGATACGACCTTCGGCGACGCTTCATAGCAGAGAATATCTTCAAATTGCAAGCCCAATTCCATATGTTCAGCCCTCTCAATCGGTATTGTTAGTCCACTGTATGAGGGCGCTCCTCCGTTTATTCCTTGATACCGAAAATACTGCGCAGCAGGCCGCGAAGCATTTTGGGCGCTTTCCAGACCACGATCTTCATATTGCTACCTCCTTTTCAAACAGGCGATCCCACAGGCGATCAGCAGGAAGGCCACCAGAAACATCAGACAGCCCACCGGAAACACGGCGGCGATGAAAATACCCAGCCCCAAGGCCAGTGCACAGATCCCAAGGCAATGTTCTCCGTTCCCTCTCATGTGGTTCCCTCCTCCCTGCCAGGCTTCTGTACCATCCTATGTCGCCGCAGCCTTCGCGGTGACGGCAAAAAGGAAAGCCCTCCCAAGCGGGAAGGCTTTCCGGATATCGTGGAAGTTAGATGCGGATGGCCAGATTGTAGGCAGCCTTGGTGCACTGCCACATATTGCCGGGCTTCTCGGTGTTGTAGCTGTCGCCGATGTTGTGGACCTCGGGCGCCACCATCTCCGCCTGCGCGGACAGGAAGGGACGGTCGTCGCCCTTGGCGCCGATGGCCATGACCACCAGATCAGCGTCATACTGCTCGATATACTCCTCGTTGGTCATCTTGGGAGCCAGCGGGTTCTCGATGTTCTTGGGGATGATGGGAGACCAGGTGCAGTAGGGGTCGGGCACAGCCTTGGAACGGTTGTGAGCCACCACCACATGGCCATCCTCGATACGCAGCACGCGGGCGCAGTTCACCAGTTCGCCGCCGTCGGCCTCGAAGTAATGGATCAGGTGGCCGCGGTTGGCGGTGCAGGCGCCCTCTTCAAAGTGCTCCAGCATCTCAAGGCAGGTAACCTTGCGCAGCTTCTCGGTAGCCAGCCAGAAGGAGGTTTCCAGACCCACGGCGCCGCCGCCGATGACGATGATCTTCTTATCGGTATCCGCCAGCTCCTCGGGGTGGGTCAGCAGGTGGATGGCGTCGATATGACGAACGGTGTCCAGACCGGGAATGGGAGGTACGCCCTCACGGCTGCCGTTGGCGAACACCACGGCGTCGTAATTGCCCTTCTTCAGCAGCGCGTTGTCCACGGGAGTGTTCAGGTGGACGGTAACGCCCTCGGTCTTGCCCACCTGCGCCACCAGCCAATCCATGTAGTTCTTCAGCTCGTACTTGCTCAGGGGTGCGCCTGCGGCGTGCATCTTGCCGCCCATCTTGTCGGACTTCTCAAAGACCTCCACCGTGTGGCCCCGCTGGGCGGCGGTGATGGCAAAGTTCAGACCGGCGCAGCCTGCGCCCACCACGGCGATCTTCTTGACCTTCTCGGCCCTGGCGGGGATGGCGGGCAGCACATCCTCGAAGCCGGTGCGGGGGTTGACGGCGCACTGGGGATGGCCGCCTTCCACGAACTCGTTGACGCAGGCCTCCTGACAGCCGATGCAGGGACGGATCTCCTCCACCTTACCTGCGTAGGCCTTGTTGCACCAGTCGGGATCGGCCAGCACGGGACGGCCCAGCATGATCATGTCGGCCTTGCCGTCACGCAGCGCCTTCTCGGCGATGTCGGGATAGCCCAGCTTGCCGACGGCCACGATAGGCACTTCCACGCCCACGTTGGACTTGATGCCGCGGGCGGCAAAATACTCCTTGGCCACCTTGCTGACATCCAGGAAGCAGCCGGCGGGCATGCCTGCGGGGGGATGCGGCAGCCACCAGTTATCATAGCAGCCCAGGTCAACGTCGAACATATCGACACCGGCCTTCACCAGATTTTCCATGTAGTTCAGGGTATCAGCGATAGAGCGGCCGTTCTTGAAATGCTTCAGGGTCTTGACGGTGTTCATGCGCTCACCGTAGGTCTCCTCCAGCGCCAGGCTCAGGTCGATACGGTACATAATAGGATAATAAGGGCCGACGCGCTTGCGGATGGTCTTGATCAGCTCAATGCCGAAGTGCTGCCAATCGGCGTACTTGCCGATCTTGCGGCGGTTGAAGGCGGGGCTGGTCAGCTGATCCAGCAGATAGCCCTCGTGACCATGCAGGTACACGCCGTCCAGACCCATGGTCTTGGCATCGATGGAGGCCTGACCGGCGTTCTTGATGATGCGGTCGCACTCGATGTCCGTCAGCGGACGGCAGGGCACGTCAGGCAGATAGAAGTTGGGGTTGACGGAAGCGGATACAGGGAACTGGAGCTTGGTCAGCAGGCACTGGGGATTGCCCACGCGGCCCAGACCGGGGGTCAGCTGGATGAAGATGCGGCTGCCGCGGGCGTGGACGCCCTGCGCCAGATCGCGCCAGCCCATGAAGTTGGTGCGGGTACCGTCGATACGGGGGAAGTAGGAATAGTTGCCCTTTTCGGTAACGGAGGCATCGATGTGGTGACTGATGGGAATCAGGCCGGTGGTCAGTAGGCCAATACCGCCCTCGGCACGGGCGAAAAAGTACTGCAGCATCTTGTCATTGGGGCGGCCGCTCTCCTCGGCCATCTGACAGTTGCCCATGGGCGCCATGACGAGACGGTTCTTCACCGTCAGCTTATTGATCTGAATGGGGGAAAACAGGGAGGTATACGGATAATACTCCTTGGTCATCCGCGACGTACCGCCCTCGCGATTCTCACAGTCGGTACGAACCCAGTTTCCGTAGCTGTTGACCAGCTGCTGAACTAATGCGTCTTTCTTCAATGATATTCCCTCACTTTCCTGTTATCACCTGCCGGCGGCAGGCGTTCATTGACAAACCCAGCATATCACATAATCTTTTCAGAATCAACAAAAAAAGTGCAAAAAATCAAATTATTTCATTGCAACTTGCCCTGTTTCATGGTAAAATGATATTGGAAAAATAGCAATAATGCACAAAAATATTTCCTTTTGTACAGTAACGTTCATTTTTCCTTCCGCGTGGTACAGCGCGGTACGGACTCATTTATCGTACCCTATACGGAAAGGACGTGTGACCCCCGTTGAACAGAGACACCAAGATCATTGCCGTGGCCGGTAAGGGCGGCGTGGGAAAGACCTCCATCTCTGCGGCCTTTGTCCGGCTGCTGACAGAACACTACCCCGACAGCCGCATCCTCGCCATCGACGCCGACCCCGCTGTGGGACTTTCCACCGCGCTGGGCGTAGAGGTCAAGGAAACACTGGACGATATCCGCAAGAGCATCGTCGCTTCAGTTGAGGACGGCGCGCCGAGAGAGGCCATCGAGCTGCTCAGCGAGGCCCGCTACCGGATCTTTGACACCATGGTGGAGAAGCAAAAATTCTCCTTCCTTGCCATTGGCCGTCCGGAGACTGCCGGCTGCTACTGTAAGATAAACGCCTATCTGAAAGAGGTCATCAGCCTGTTAAGCCGTGACTTCGACTATGTAGTCATCGACGGTGAAGCCGGGATCGAGCAGATCAACCGCCGGGTGATGGAAAAGGTCACCCATCTGGTGCTGATCACCGACCCCAGCCGCAAGGGCACGCAGGTCATTGATACCATCAAGCGCGTGGCGGACGAGCTGGTGATGTACCAGCGCTGCGGCGCTATCGTGAACCGGGTCATGGACGAGAGCATGATCCCCTGTATCCATATTGAAGGCACGGAAGTTCTTGCCTATATCCCCGGCGACGCCAGCCACGCCGCCAACGATATTCAGGGCCGAAGTGTTTTTGATTTGCCGGACGACTCCCCCATTATGCAGGGCGCGCGGACGGCGCTGACAAAATTGGCGATCCTTTGAAAAACTAGGAGAGAGGTGTTGATAACTTGAGAGACCTGAAGCATTTGATCTACTTTGAAAACCTGCTGGAGAACGCCGACAACGAGTTGGTGGAGAAGGCGAAAGCCGACGGCAAGCTGGCCATCGGTTACACCTGCTTCCACATTCCCGAGGTGTTGCTGAACGTGGGGAACTGCTTCTCCGTGCGTCTGCGCGCACCGAGGACCGGCTCCATCGACATCGCCACCTACTACATGTCCAACTATACCTGCGAGTATGCCCGGGCATTGGTAGAGCGCGGTATCGAGGGCGGCTACAACTTCCTTGACGGTCTGGCAGGCGTGGATGCCTGTTCCATGATGAACCGCTTCTACGAGCACTTTGAGCTGCTGAAGATGAACGAGAAGCCCAACTTCTTTGTCACCCACACCGACATGCCCTATAAGGTGGTGGACTACTCCGTGCGCCACTACACCAAGCAGATGCGTATTCGTCTGCTGGATATCATGGAGAAGAACTACGGCGTGGATACCTCCGACAAGGCCATCCGCAAGGCCGTGAAGGAGCACAACGAGGTCTGCCGCATCATCTCCGAGATCGGCCAGATGCGCAAGGCAGAGAATCCCGTTATCACCGGCTATGAGTTCCATGTGCTGAATCTGGTGACCTATACATGTCCCAAGTATCTGATCCTCCCTTATCTGCGTGAGACGCTGGAGGAGTTAAAGCACCGCGAGCCGGACGAGAAGCCCGCATTCCGTGCCAAGGTGGCCGTGGTAGGCAGCGAGATCGACGATCCCAGCCTCACCAAGCTGATCGAGGACTGCGGTGCATTGGTGGTGTCCGACCGCTATTGCTTCGGCTCTACCCCCGGCCGCGAGGTCATCGAGCTGAACGATGACGAGCCCGCGCTGGATCAGATCTGCCGCCACTACATGGAGGTCAGCGAGTGCGCCCGCTACATCAGCGACGAAAAGGTGGCCCAGCGCCGTCAGACCGCCGACCGTCTGGCCCGTGAGTACAATGCCGACGGCATCATCTATGAGCAGATGAAGTTCTGTGATTACTGGGGCTTCGAGCGTGCGCTGGCCAGCCACATCATGTCCACCGAAATGGGCTGGCCCGTGCTGTCCATCGACCGTCCCTATAACGCCCGTTCCTCCGGTCAGCTCCGCACCCGCTTCCAGGCGTTTGTGGAGTCGCTGGAGATCAAGCGCATCCAGAAGAACGGAGGTAGCAACTAATGGCCAAAAAGAATAACAAGTATCCCAATCCCGCCTTTTTCAAGGCCAAGGATAATATGGATCTGAAGGCCCAGCTGGAAAACCTGAAGGAAGTGGGCGGCATCATTGCCGGTATGGCCAAGGAGGCCGACTATAAAGCCTTCTTCCGCCGCCAGTGGGAGTGTATCAAGGATGACGGTCGCCGCGTGGCACGCGAGGTCAAGGACATCTGCAATATGACCTGCGCCGAGCGAAAGGATCTGCTGCTGAACGGCGAAAAGCGTCTGGGCGACCTGTACCGCAAGGGCGACATGGTCACCGTCCGCCGTGAGTGGCGCGGTCTGGAGAGCACCGCCATCGACTTCGCCGGCTGGCTGAAGATGTGGGGCATGCTGCTGGGCACCTTCTCCAAGGATCTGGTTCCCGCCCTGAACACCACGCTTTACTACCGCTGGATGATCTCCTACATCTGCTGCGTCAGCTTCATGGACAAGAACACCATGGGCCAGCGCGGCCGGGCGCTGAAGATGAGCCATTTGATGATCTACGACATCTTCCGCTATGTGGCCGAGAATCTGGTGTTCCTCGCCAAGTGCGACAAGAAGAACGGCAACAGCGCCGAGCTGAACAAGAAGGTCGTGCTGTTTGACGAGATGACCATGGGCCAGATCATGGCGGGCTTCCCCGACCTGCTGGGTATCCCCTATCAGCTGATGCCCGTGTTCCTGGTGTCCGAGATCGACCAGCTGACCTGCGTGCCCTATATCGACGCGGTGGAGTCCTTCGGCCTGCCCGCCGATACCTGCCCGGTGCCCTCCTCCGAGTGCGGCGCACTGGTCATCGATGCCCTGCCCCATATGGGCAAGTGCTTCATTTCCTCCTCCATGCCCTGCGACGGCTCCACTATGGCCTCCAGCTATATGTCCCGCCGCTTCCCCAAGCTGCCTGTGTTCCACCTGACCTTCCCCGTCCGCTACGAGTACGAGGAGACGGTGGAGGACGCCGCCGAGGATATCAAGGCCTGCATCAAGTTCGTGGAGGAACAGACCGGCGCCAAGTGGAACTGGGATGCCTATTTCACCGCCATGAAGCGGTTCAATGAGGAGACCAAGTACGAGCTGGAGAAGTGGGAGGTCAACAAGACCGCCAAGCCCCAGATCCTTGGCCCCTGCTACGAGCTGTTCCGCAAGTGGAACTATGAGATGGACGGCGGTGCCGATCCTCGCGTGATGAAGACCTGCAAGAAGGTCAACAAGCTGATGCTGCAGGCCTATGACCGCGGCGAGGAAGCCTGGCGCGGCAAGATGAAGTACCGCGGCATCGTGTGGTCCTGCCCCGCTCACTACTACGCCAACTTCTCCAACTGGCTGGCCAACTGCTGGGGCGTGGATATTCTGGTGGAAATGGAGTCTTTGAACTTCACCAAGCCGCTGGAGACCGAGGATAAGGAAAAGGCCCTGATGGATCTGGCCCGTCTGTACGAGCGCATGGTCATGCGCCGTCACACCAACGGCGGCTACCGCAACGTGGTGGACGAGCTGTGGCGTCAGTGCGAGGCCTGGAACATCGACATCATCATCATGTACCAGAACGTGGCCTGCAAGAACATGGCGACGCTGCAGGGTATTCTGGACGATCAGGCCCGCGAGCAGAAGCGCCATATGATCTGGATCGAGCACGACCTGATGGATCCCCGTACCGTGTCCCGCAAGACCATGCGCGGCAAGGTCAACGAATATATGCGCACCGTCATGAAGGCGGAGCCTGTGGATCCCTCCCTGCTGGAGTTCGACGACGACATCTGCATGTAAGCATTTCCCATTGAATCTATCATTTAAAGGAGTAATACGACATGAAATATTTTGGCGGCTGCGACGTAGGCTCCACCTACACGAAGGCAGTAATTTTAGATGAAACCGGCAAGATCTGCGCCGATACCACCATCCGCAGCAAGATCAACTCCGAGGTCAGCGCAAAGATGGCCATGGAGGAAGTCTTGAACAAGGTAGGTCTCAAGTCCTCCGAGGAACTGGGCTACCTGATCGGCACCGGCTATGGCCGCAACAAGGTGCCCTTCGCTGACGAGAACATCTCCGAGATCTCCTGCCACGCCATGGGCGTCCACGTCACCGATCCCAGCGTCAAGGCCATCATCGACATCGGCGGCCAGGACGTGAAGGGCATCAGCGTGGACACCGACGGCACCGTGAAAAACTTCGCCATGAACGACAAGTGCGCTGCCGGTACCGGCCGCTTTTACGAGGCCATGGCCCGCAGCTTTGAAATGAGCCTGCCGGAGTTCTCCAACCTGAGCCTGACGGCCAAGAACGTAATCCCCATTACCGCACAGTGCACCGTGTTCGCCGAGTCCGAGGTCATCACCCTTGTTGGTGAGGGCAAGCCCATGGACGAGATCGCAGCCGGTATCCAGATGGCGGTGGCCAAGCGCTGCTTCGTCATGAGCAAGAAGGCCGGCGCTACCGACAGCATCACCCTGACCGGCGGCTGCGCCAAGAACGCGGGTCTGAAACAGGCCATCGAGCATGTGCTGAAGCTGAAGGTCATCGACCTCAAGACCGATCCTCAGCTGATGGGCGCACTGGGCGCTGCCGAATATGCCCGCCAGAAGGGTATGGCCAAGGCGTAAAGTAGTCCCTCTTTACAATATGATGCAAAAACACATACATACAGGAGGTCAAACGCATGTGTAAGTTCTGCAAAGTGTTTTTTAAAGTGCTTTCCATTTTAGCTGCCGTTATCGGCGTGCTGTTTGTGGTCTATTTCTGGAATCTGGATCAGAAGCTGCTGGGTTGGGCCTATAAGCAGGTCAACACCATCTTTGACCGCAAGAACGTGGATATCAAGTTCTAAAATATGGAGTTATTTAATCCGATCATCCGGGCTGTGGAGGAGCACGTCGGCTCCTCCGCGCCCCGGCGTTATGACTACGCCGCTAACCGTGCATGGGAGGATACCGGTGAATTTGAGCTGGTGATGCTGCGGGACGCTGCCTACGAGCTGGGCGGCGACAACAAGCCCGCCGTGAATTTCACCTGCGTGACCACTTCCCCCGAACTGGTCGCCAAAGATGAGATCGTGGTTTACGGCCCAGATCTGGATCAGCTGAAAGCCTCCTCCCCCTACGCCCGTATTACGCTGCTGCGAGTAGGCGACATCGAAAGCGACGATGTGGAGGATACGGAGCAGGCCTTCCGGGCGATTCAGGACATGGATTTCGTCAAGTACCATGTGTTTCCCAAGGGCTACATGATCCGCACCAGCTCCGAGAGCAACCGCGAGCAGGTGCGCATCAGCCGTCAGGCGGTGCGGCAGGGTATCACCTTTGAAAAGGTGGGCAATGACTTCATCCGCCAGTACAAGACGAATCCCAACATTCTGGCGGTGAAGATGATCTTCATTACCGCCCCCGACGCGGATTACGCCGAGCTGGTAAAGCAGGGCAAGAACGTCCATGACATCACCATGAGTCTCAGTAAGATCCTGGAGGGCATGCCTACCGACTGCGGTTCCTGCAACCTGAAAGCCATCTGCGACGAGGTGGAGGGCATGAAGGAGCTTCACTTCGGCAAGGAAAAGCACGGCATGTAAACATGAAAAAAGTTCCGTGAGCAAAAAGCTCACGGAACTTTTTTATGCATTTCCTGGGAAATTACTTGCCCATGTTCATCTGAGCAGCGACCTCAGCAGCGAAGTCTTCCTGCTTCTTCTCGATGCCCTCGCCGGTCTGATAGCGAACGGCGTCCACGAACTTGACGCTGCCGCCCAGCTTCTTGGCGGCGTCGGCCACGTACTTCTCCACGCTGCCCTGGAAGATATCGCCACGGACGAACTCCATCTGCATCAGGCAGTTCTCCTCGTAGAACTTGTTCATCTTGCCCATGACGATCTTTTCCTTGACCTGAGCGGGCTTGTTGGCCATCTTGGGATCGGTATCCATCAAGGCCAGAGCGATCTTCTTCTCCTCGGCCAGCACGTCCTCGGTGACCTGAGCCTTGTCCCAGAAACGGGGATTCAGGGCAGCGATCTGCATGGCGATGTTCTTGCCGATCTCGGTGGCATCAATGCCGCCCTCGACAGCCAGGTTTACCAGCACGCCGATCTTGCCGCCGGCATGGACGTAACCCACGCTGGTGTTCTCAGCAAAGCGGACGAAACGACGAACCTGCAGGTTCTCGCCGATGGACATGACCTTCTCGGGCATGGTCTCGGAAACGGTCAGCTCGGAGCCGGGATACTTGCTGTTCAGCAGAGCATCCACATCGGCGGGATCGTTCTCGGCGACAGCCTTGGCGATATCCTTGACGAAAGCCACGAACAGGTCGGACTTGGCGCAGAAGTCGGTCTCGCAGTTGACTTCCACCAGAGCGCCCACGCCGTTCTCGGTCAGAGCATAGGACATACCCTCGGCAGCGATGCGGCCGGCCTTCTTGGCAGCCTTGGCCAGGCCCTTCTCACGCAGCCACTCAACAGCCTTGTCCATATCGCCGTCGGTCTCGACGAGCGCCTTCTTGCAATCCATCATGCCCACGCTGGTCATCTCGCGCAGGGTCTTAACATCAGCAGCAGTAAAAGCCATGATCTAATCCTCCATTAAAATATAGTGTAATGAAAACGAGGCAGGGACACTTCCCTGCCCCGTCAGTTTACGCGGTGTTATTCTGAAATTGACTTACTCGGCGTCCTTGGCTTCCTCAGCAGTCTCTTCCATCTGCTCACCCTGACGGCCCTCGATCATAGCGTTGGCCATGATGGAAGCGATCAGGCGGATGGCACGGATGGCGTCATCGTTGCCGGGGATGGGGTAATCGATCTCATCGGGATCGCAGTTGGTATCGGCGATAGCCACAACGGGGATACCCAGACGGTGCGCCTCGGCGATGGCGTTGCGCTCCTTGCGGGTGTCAACGATGAACAGAGCGCCGGGCAGCTTCTTCATTTCCTTCACGCCGCCCAGATACTTCTCCAGCTTCTCGATCTCGCCCAGGTGCTTGATGACTTCCTTCTTGGGCAGCATATCAAAGGTGCCGTCGGTCTGCATGGTCTTCAGCTGGTTCAGACGGTCGATACGGGTGCGCATGGTCTTGAAGTTGGTCATCATGCCGCCCAGCCAACGGGCGTTGACATAGTACTGACCGCAGCGGGTGGCCTCATCCTTGATGGCCTCCTGAGCCTGCTTCTTCGTGCCGACGAACAGCAGGGTCTGGCCGTTCTCGGACAGCTGACGCACGAAGGCATAGGCCTCCTCCAGCTTCTTCACGGTCTTCTGCAGGTCGATGATATAGATGCCGTTGCGCTCCGTGTAAATGTAGGGAGCCATCTTGGGGTTCCAGCGACGGGTCTGGTGACCGAAGTGGACGCCTGCTTCCAGCAGGGACTTCATGGATACGACGTTTGCCATTTTTGTTTCTCCTTTAAATGTTTAGTTCTTTACCTCCAGCCCTGTCATCTCGCCGGCTAACTCCGTAAGGAGCACTGGCCGGTGATCGGGAGCTGTGCGGATTCCGACCAAAATATAATACCATAAGAATATCCCGATTGCAAGGTATTTTTTCCTGTTTTTCTTTGTTTTTTCCGTGCTGAGCGGGGTATTTTTACGGTTTTCGCCGCTTTCGCTGATTCTGCGGGCCGTCCCGCCGCTGGAAGGGCTTGTCGATCAGCACGATGTCGTCGCCAAACTTCTGGATACAGTCCCACGGGATATAGTAGTCCTCTCCCCTGCCGAACAATCCAAAGAAGCGGCAGGGGCCGAATACGATGATGGCCTTCACCGTCCCCTCCGGCAGACAAATCTCCAGATCGCCCACATAGCCCAGCTTACAGCCGTCGCAGAGATTGATGACCTCCTTGCGCCGCAATTGGCAAAATCTCACAAGCATATTTCCCACCTCGGGAGAAGTATATGCAGTTTGCGGGCTGTCCCATTCCGTCGATTCCACGCATATTTCGCGGCGTGGAATAACCGCCGCCAACGCCGGAAATACTGGATGCAAACAAAGGATGGAGGCGCGGTCATGCGGGGGAAGGTTGAGATCTGCGGCATCAACACGGCAGATCTGAAGGTGCTGAAAAACGATGAAATGATGGCGCTGCTGAAACGCAGCCGTGACGGCGACCAGTACGCGCGGGAGCAGCTGATCTGCGGCAATCTGCGGCTGGTACTGTCGGTGATCCAGCGCTTTCTGGGCCGCGGCGAGAACGTAGACGATCTTTTTCAGGTAGGGTGCATCGGTCTTATCAAAGCCATTGACCGGTTTGACATCAATCAGGACGTGAGATTTTCCACCTACGGCGTTCCGATGATTATAGGAGAAATTCGCCGGTATCTGCGGGACAACAGTGCTATCCGGGTCAGCCGAAGCATGCGGGACACCGCGTACCATGTCCTGCAGGCGCGGGAGCAGCTGATGTCCCAGAACCAGCGGGAGCCGACTGTAGAGCAGATCGCCGCCCATCTGGGCATTCCCCGCGATGAGGTCGTCATGGCCATGGACGCCATCGTGGATCCCGTCAGCCTGTATGAGCCGGTGTACTCCGACGCAGGCGACAACGTATGCGTGATGGATCAGGTGAAGGACAACGCCAACAGCGACGAGCACTGGCTGGAGCAGATCAGCCTGAAGGACGCCATCGCCCGTCTGGACGAGCGGCAGCGAAACATTCTGGCGCTGCGGTTCTGCCAGGGTAAGACACAAATGGAGGTCTCCGCCGAAATTGGTATCTCCCAAGCGCAGGTGAGCCGTCTGGAAAAGGGCGCTATCGCCTGCATCAAGCGTGAAATGTAGAAAAGGCTCTGCGGTCATTGACCGCAGAGCCTTTTCGTTGTGCTTTCGTCACTGTAAAGTAAAAACCATTTTCACCGGATTATGATCCGACCATTTGAAGCCGGTGTCGATCACCTCGGCGCTTTCCATCGTCACATTCTTCGACACCATGAAGCCGTCCACCGTCAACACATACTGGCCCTCGTGATAGGAGCTGTCGGCATTGCGGCAGCTGGGTACGGGGTCATTTTCATCCAGCGGGGCCACCAGTGTGATATCATAGCCATCGAAAATGCCGTCCGGGATGGGCTGCGCCCACGAATACTCCTGATCCGCCTCGCCGAACCACACCGCCGAATCGCCCAGCAGGTCCTTATTGAAGTCTCCGCCTGCCACGCACCAGTTACCGGCCTCATATTCCGCCTGCATATCCGCCAGCAGCAGCTTCAGCTGCTCGGTGGCAATGGTACCGTCGGATGTATAGGCGGAAAGATGCAGGTCGTAAAGGATAAGCTCTTTACCCCCGTCCACCGGTATCCGGCTGACGGAATAGCACCGATCCAGATCCACCAGCTTCATAACGTTGTTCTCAATGGGCAGCTCCACCCGCTCGGCAGAGGAAATGGCGGCCGGAGATAAGGTCAGCAAGCCGGACTTGGACGCACCGTGAGGCTGGGTCAGAGGATACATCAGAAAGGGCGAGTCATAGTTCTGGGCAAACACATGGCTCATGCCCGGCAGCGCCTGATAGATGGGCTGCCGCTCGTCCACATGGTAGCTGCGGGTGGAGTCGATATCCACCTCCTGAAGCAGATAAAAGTCCGCCTTTTGCTGTGCCAGAAAGGCCGCGATGGCATCCACATTGGCTGTCAGGCGCTCCTCACTCCACGCCCAGGACTCCGTACCGCCATCCATGAAAAAGCCGTAGTCATCCTCGTAGGCGCCAAAACCGATATTATAGGAAAGAACGGTATAGCGCTTCCCTGCTGCCAGCTCCGTCGCGGCGGCATCGCCCTCCGGCGTCAGCTCCATGTCGCCAATGCGGTGATAATCAATAAAAACATAGGCCACGTATGCGCCCACCACCAGCACGAATGCCAGCACGATGCATAATAACACCTTTACCCATCGCTTCATCTTCTTCATGGAGAAACCTCCCGTTTACAAATCGAACTAAAACTATTATAATGGCTTCATTACGTTTTGAAAAGAGGAATTTCTATTGAAACGACGCCTTGTGATCCGGTTCAACGCGCCGATGATTTTAAGCTTTGCGTTGCTGTCGCTGCTGGCACTGGTGCTGGGAACGCTGACCAACGACGCTACGACATACCGGTTTTTCAGCGTATACCGCTCCTCCCTGTCCGATCCGCTGACCTATGTACGCTTCTTCGGCCATGTACTGGGCCACGCCGGATATGAGCATTACATGGGAAATATGCTGCTGCTCCTGCTGGTGGGGCCGGGGAGCGAGGAAAAATACGGCCACAAGACTACCGCGCTCTGTATTGCGGTCACGGCGCTGGTGACGGGACTGGTGCAGTTCATCTTCTTCCCCACCACCGTCCTGCTGGGCGCCAGCGGCGTAGTATTCATGATGATCGTGCTGTCCTCCTTTACCGAGATGGGCAAGGAAGGCATCCCTATCACCCTGATCCTGGTGGTCATTTTCTATCTGGGCGGCGAACTGATGGACGGTTTGACCACCGCAGACAATGTTTCTCAACTGACGCACATCGTAGGCGGCGTTTGCGGTCTGGTGTTCGGTTTCTCCATCAAGCGCCGCCGTCACAGATAGCAGAAATAAGCGCATCATTAGAGGTTCGCATGAGTACCATTATACATTGTAATATTCATGCACTCGAACGAATATGTAGATTTTTTTAACAAGCGAATAAGATAGTTTCCTGTGATGATTAACTCCCCCACCGAGGGGGAATTTCTTGTCGAAAAACGGCGTTTTATTTATGAACAATTTATGACTGAAAACGTTTTCTTGACGTGCATCTTATGAATTTTCTGTTATACTAGTGCAATCAAATCCAGAGTTGTCCGGGAACTTTGGATGAATAAAAACCGGTAAAAAGGAGTATGAGATTATGACAACATTCATTATTGGTCTCGTGATCCTCATCGGCGGCGCCGCCCTGTACGGACGGTTCTGCGAAAAGGTCTTTGGCCCTGACGACCGGAAGACCCCCGCCTACACAAAAGAGGACGGTGTGGACTACGTTCCCATGCGCGGCTGGAAAAACAGCCTGATCAACCTGCTGAACATCGCAGGTACCGGCCCCATCATCGGGCCGATCCAGGGCATCCTGTTCGGGCCCATCGCGTTCCTGACCATTCCTATCGGCAACATCATCGGCGGTGCTATGCACGACTACTTCTCCGGCATGATCTGCCTGCGTGACGGCGGCACCCAGATGCCCGAGATGATCCGCAAGTACTCCCCCAAGGGCATCTATAAGTTCTACAACGTATTTGTGTGCATCATGCTGCTGCTGGTGGGCGCTGTGTTTATCTACACCCCCGGCGACATCGCTGCCACTCAGGTCTTTGGCTTTGACGGCAAGGCCACTTCCGTTTCCACCTGGGTCATCTACGGTGTGATCTTCCTGTACTACCTGATCGCCACCGTGTTCCCCATCGACGCCATCATCGGTAAGATCTACCCCATCTTCGGTGCCATCCTGCTGTTCTCCGCTGTTGGCGTGTTCATCGGTATCTTTGTTACCAAGATGCCTCTGATCAATGTTTGGGAGAGCTGGTCCGCTCCCGTGCTGAGCCTGACCAACGCCGCCACCGGCGAGGTCGGCACCTTCACCTATGCGGACTACTTCGCAAACGGCCACTTCCTGCCCATCTTCTTCGTGACGGTTGCCTGCGGCATCCTGTCCGGCTTCCACTCCACCCAGACCGCTATCATCTCCCGTACCATGAAGAGCGAGCGTCAGGGCCGCAACACCTTCTATAACATGATGGTGCTGGAAGGCTTCATCGCCATGGTCTGGGCTGCCGGCGCCATGGGCGTTTACAACCTGGCTCTGCAGGAGCCCAATGCCACTCTGGCCACCGCTACTGTCGGCGTGGTCTGCAAGCACCTGCTGGGCAACGTGGGCGGCATCATTGCCCTGCTCGGCGTTATCGTTCTGCCCATCACCTCCGGTGATACGGCACTGCGTGCGCTGCGCCTGAGCCTGTCTGAGACCATGCACATCGACCAGTCCACCAACGGCAAGCGTATCAAGCTGGCTGTGCCTATCTTCGTTCTGGTCATCGCCATTCTGGTGTTCGCCAAGACCAACAGCAACGGCTTCATGATCCTGTGGCGTTACTTCGCATGGGCCAACCAGACTCTGTCCCTGTTCGCCTTCCTGTGCATCACTGCATGGATGTTCGAGAACGGCAAGAGCAAGTTTGCTTGGATGCCCATGATCCCCGGCGGCTTCTACACCTTCATCTGCGTGACCTACATTGCCAACGCTCACATCGGCTTCAACATTCCCTGGACCCCCGCCTACATCATCGGTGTGGTTTGCGCTATCGCCTATGTGGTCGCCTGCTGCATGTACGGTAAGAAGCGTGCCACCAAGCTGCATGCGACTCTGTAACTGACAGTTTCCAATTTTTCATAGTTTCCCGGTAAAAGGATCGCCGCCCGTTTATCACGGGCGGCGGTTCTTTCTCTACTCCTTTTCACACGCAGGAAAGCCTCCGCAGAGCGGAGGCTTTCCTGTTATTTCTCTTTATAGTAGAGGCGGCAGTGGCAGTAGCCCTCGAAATCGGGGTCTGCGATCTGATCCCGGAACTCCTGACACATGCAGATGTTTTCCGGCGTCCGCTGCAGGCGGCAAGGACAGTAGCCATCCTTGCGCCGCAGCCCCTCCCGCACCGTCTCTACGATCTTCGGATCGTCATTGAAGCGGATCTTCATAGCGTCTCCTTCGTATACGGCCGGTCACTCGGCGGCGAACCAATCCTTGCAGAACTGTGCCAGTGCAGGAACCAGCTGCTTGATCTCGCGGTGGGTGGTGTTGACGCACAGGTGATAGGCTTCCTTGGTGCCCCACTTGGTATCGGCATACATCAGATGGTTCTGGGCACGCTCCTTGTCGATGCGGCGGATGGCCTTCTCCATCTCGGAGCGGGTCAGGTGCTCACCCTCCGGCGCGCGCTTCATGCAGCGCTCCACCTTGGCATCCATGTCGGCGTAGATGAACAGGTTCAAAGGATGATAGTCCTTCAGGATCACATCGGCACAGCGGCCCACGATCACGCAGTCGCCCTGCTGGGCAAACTTCTCCAGAAGCTGCCTCTGCGCCACCGCCACGCGGATAGGCTGATCCATCACGGTAACAGGCATCATGGCCAGACGGTGGCCGATGGTCATGGGGTAGGCGGCTTCGATGCACTTCTCCCCTACGTTGGCCACATAGTCGGCGTTCAAGCCGTTCTCCTTGGCGATCATCTCGATGATCTGGTGGTCATAGCAGGGGATGTGCAGGGCCTCCGCCAGACGCTTGCCCAACTCACGGCCGCCGCTGCCAAATTCACGGCTGATGGTAATAATCATAATATCACTCCTTTTGAATTGAGATCAATATTCGTAGCAGCTGCCGCCCACAAACTCACGCACCAGCGAGTTTTGGGGCACATAGGGGCAATGCAGCGGCGGTACACCGCGAACCACCTTCATCAGGTCGGTCAGGCCGTGATCCTCCAGAAATTCCGGCGTCATCTCCTCACGGAAACAGGGGATCTCATTCAGGTACTTGGCCAGAATACACGGCTCGTAGTCATGGAAGGTGTCGATGTGAATAGCGGCGTTTCCCTTGTGGGGCTGGATATAGTTGATCTCGCCCCGGTCAACGCTCTGTGCCCGCTCTACCGTTTCGGCGATGCTGTGGCCGCGGGTGTTATAGTCGCGGATCATGCGGCGGGCCACCCGCAGCTGCTCCGGCCGGACGATCTTATCATCATTGGTGATGATACGGGTACGGGGCGCCACATATACGCCGTTGGCCACACCCCGGATCTTATCGAAGATCAGCGGGTTGAGCATATGGATGCCCTCGGCGATGATGACGGCATCCGTATAGCCCTGCATCTTCGTATAGCCGCCTGTGGAGCCGGTCTTGAAATCGTACCACGGGATATCCACCTCTTTGCCGTCCATCAGCTGGCTGATGCAGCCGATCAGACTGTCCACGTCCACGCAATAGGGGGATTCCCAGTCGGTGGCCTCCGGCGGACGGCGATCCAGCGGCAGGAAGAAATTATCCATATGGATCACGCAGACCTTTACGCCGAGGTTCTTCAGATAGTCCTCCAGCCGCAGGGCGGTGGTGGTCTTTCCGGAGCCGGAAGGGCCTGTCAGCGCCACCACAGGGCGCTCCTGACGGGTGGACAGGATCGAGGCCGCCGCCGCGCTGATCTTATCGTGAAAGACCTCCTCACAGCGCAGGACAAACTGTGTTTCGTTCCGCATGGCGCTGTTGATATTTTCCAGGTCGATAACTCGCATTGAGCGTGCTCCTTTCTGATACTGATTGTGAAATAGTATACCACATTTTTCCGGGCCGTGCAAGGAAAAACAGACAATAGCAGTATCCGCTTCAAGCCGCACCTTATGCAGAAAGGCGGCCCTAGGCCGACTCCACATAAGAAAACACACGCCGCAAAAGGCAAATTTTGCACGGTTGTCATTGTTGCGCTGGTTTGCCATGCGTCAGCATGCCTTCATCATCGAGCCTTGACCCCGCGCAAAATTTACTCTTTTTCGGTGCGAAGCAGTTTTGCCAATGAATATTTGCGATAAAATCGGCTGCAAAAATCACCCCATACTGACGTATGGGGTGATTTTTTCGGTCGCATTTTAGCCAAATAGGCGCAGGCAAAACCGTATGTTTTCTTATGCGGAGCCGGCCTTGGCCGCCTTTTCGGTATTCGCTTATGCTCTGGGGTGCGCTTTGTTGTAAACGTCCTTCAGCTGCTTCTGGATCACATGGGTATAGATCTGGGTGGAGGAGATATCCGCGTGTCCCAGCATCTCCTGAATAGAGCGCAGGTCGGCACCGTTCTCCAGCAGATGCACCGCAAAGCTATGGCGCAGCGTGTGGGGCGTGATATCCTTGCTGATCTCCGCCTTCTCCTGATAGTATTTGATGATCTTCCAGAAGCCCTGACGGCTCATGCGCTCGCCATTCATATTGACAAACAGCGCCGGTTCGTTTTCGTCTGCAATGATGCGGGGCCGGATGCTCTCCATATACTCCCGCAGCGCCTTGACCGCCGCAGTGTACAGCGGTATAATACGCTCCTTGCCGTGGCTGGTGCAGCGGATAAAGCCCACCGTCAGGTTCACATCCGTCACGTTCAGCCCGATCAGCTCTGAGACGCGGATTCCGGTGGCGTACAGCAGTTCCAGCATGGCATGATCCCGGAAGCCCTTTTCGTCCACGCACTTAGGCTGCTCCAGAAACAGTTCCACTTCCTTATTGGTCAAAATCTCCGGATATTTCCGCTCCACCTTCGCGGAGGTCACTGCTTTCGCCGGATTGGTTTTCACCAGACCGGCCTGCATCAGATAGTTATAGAAGGAACGGATAGAGGCGGTAGAGCGTGTAATAGTGGCAGGTGATTTTCCTTTACTGCTCATGCATTGCAGGTAATTGCTGACATTTTCCTTTTTGACCTTTCTCAGGTCGGTGATACCCTCGCTCAAAAGCCAGCTTTGGAACTGGTTCAGGTCACGGGCATAGGAGTTCAGCGTATTGGTCTGGGCATGCTTCTCCTCCGTCAAATAGCGGCAATAGTTCGCAATATGGTCTGCCATATACGCATCCTCCTCTCTCTCAAGATCCGCTGCCCAACGCCAAGGCGATCAGTCTCGGCACAACAGCCAGTTCCAGCACCGCGCCAGTCAGCAGCAATATAAAACACACGAAAAGACGTCTCTGTCCGCCGTCCGGAGCCGCCTTCTCTCCTTGCAGGCGGTTGACCGTCCGGTCAAAGGCCCATTGGGCGATCACCAGTGCGCAGGGCAGCAGTATGGCCGCACGCACACCAAAGGCAGCCAGCGTCAGCGCAAGCCCTCTGCTACCGAACGCCGCGGCAAAGCAGCTGACGGCAAAGGACAGCAAAAAGCCCTGCACCGCGCAAACCACGGGGATCAAGAGAGCGCCAAACGTGCAAAAGCCCAACAGCAGCAGCAACAGCGGCACCCGGAAATACGCGGCAAGCACCCGCAGCACGGACACCGGCTCGGCGGTGAGCTCAGATACTATCCCGGCGTAGCCATGCAGATAGTCCGTCAGCTCGCTGCCGTTATCACGCAGGGCCATTGGCCCGATAAGCTGGCCGGCAACGATCCCGACCGCAAAAAAGGCACACAGCGTCAGCAAACGCAGAATATGCGGTCGAGACGCCTGTGCTCCATGTAAGACCTTTCGCATTTTCATGGCTCTCCACTCACCTCGCTCCAGTCTATGAGACAAGCCGGGCAAATAGAAGACTTTGGTTACCATAAATAATATAGGGCAAATTCCGCTGATTCGCAAGAACTTTCCGTGATTTCTTTTATTTTTGTTACTTATGTCAAAATGTTATGTAAACAGCGTTATGTTAACTTTGTACACTGAATGATCTTTTACACCTTTTGCGGCCATATATGGTGCGACGTTGCAAATTCAGCACCACATATTGAAAATCTCCTATTTTTACCTGTATCAGGTACATTTCTTCTGCATTTTCGTAAAAATATTGACCAAAAGGTAAATTTCGTGATTTTTACCATTGACGGCTTTATGTCACCGCGCGCTTTCGCCGCTTTACCGCCGTTTTCGCAGAATACTTTGCCCGCTTCTTCCGCTTCTTTCCCCTGCACAGCACACAGGCCAGCAGTCCGCCGCCCCACACGCAGCCGGTGATCCACCATCCGTCAGGGGCAAATGTGATGGGGGCAGATGTACTCAGCGCCGCGATCCACAGCATCCCGTACAGCAGCAGCGCCACCATCAGCGGCAGCAGCGGTTCACCGCTCCCCTTCCCTGCTACGCATCCTCCGACCAGTGCCGCCAGCGCACAAGAGCCATAGACCCATCCCGCCATCATAGCCGGCGGCAGCGTTCCCTTTAGGATCAGCAGCGCTCCCAGCATGATGCCAAGCAGCAGCAATGCCACCGCCACACCAAGACCCAGCCACGTTCTTTTTCCCAACAGCTTCCCCAATGCCATATTGTTCCCTCCCATTCTGTTGACACTATATTCTCACGGGGCGCTATTTATGGCAGTCAAAGGTGTAAAAAAACATCCGCACGTCGTAGACGTGCGGATGTTTTTCAGACAGCTTTATTCCTCGGTCTTGGTCTCCTCGACCTTGGCATCCTCTGCGGGAGTCTCAGCCTTAGGAGCTTCTACCTCAGCCTTAGGGGCTTCCACCTCAGCGGGGGCCTCCTCTTCCTTCTTGGCCTTCTTGCCGCCGCGCTGCATGGCGGCAGCCTGCTCGTCCAGCGTGCCGACCTGACCGATCGCGGACTTCAGGAACTCGACACGGACGCGATCCTCGCTGGTCTCGATGACCACGGTACGATCGGTAATGGAAACAACGCGGCCATACACGCCGCCGATGGTGGTCAGCCAATCGCCCTTCTTCAGGGAACTGCGCATCTCCTCAGCCTGCTTTTTCCGCTTGTTCTCAGGACGGATCAGCAGGAAGTAGAAGATCGCCAGCATGACGACGATCATCAGGATGGAGGACATACCGCCGCCAGCAGCGGTGGAGGTACCGGATTCGGCATAGGCCGTAGTGATCAGATCAAACATAGGGGATACTCCTTTTCAAAAATATCTTATTTATTATACAAAAGACTTGTCCGTTTGGCAAGGGTTTTGGCAACACTTCCCAGGATTTTTTACACTTTTTCCGCCAGCTTGCGGCTGTACTCAGCCCGGAAGGCGTCAAATTCATCGGCATCCAGCGCATTGCGGATGCACTCTGTCAGCTTATTATAGAAATACAGGTTGTGCATCACCGCCAGACGCATGCCCAGCATCTCCTGCGCCGTAAACAGATGGCGGAGATAGGCACGGCTGAACTTCCGGCATACCGGGCAGTCGCAATGGGGATCGATAGGACCGTCGTCCAGCTTGTATTGGGCGTTTTTGATGTTCATGGTCCCCTGCCATGTGAACAGCTTGCCGTGGCGGGCATTGCGGGCGGGCATCACGCAGTCGAAGAAATCCACGCCCCGGGCCACGCCCTCGATGATATTGCTGGGCGTACCCACACCCATCAGATACCGGGGCTTGTCCGCCGGCATGTAGGGCTCCACCGCGTCGATGATCTCATACATCACCTCGGTAGGCTCCCCCACCGCCAGACCGCCGATGGCAAAGCCGTCACAGTCGATCTTGGCGATCTGCTGCATATGCCAGATGCGCAGGTCGGCGTAGGTAGCGCCCTGATTGATGCCGAACAGCATCTGCTTGGGGTTCACCGTATCCGGCAGGCTGTTGAGCCGGTCATGCTCCGCCTTGCACCGCTCCAGCCACCGCAGCGTCCGCTCACAGGAGGCTTTTGCGTAGTCGTAGGGGGCGGGATTCTCCACACACTCGTCAAAGGCCATGGCGATATCGCTGCCAAGATTGGACTGGATACGCATACTCTCCTCCGGCCCCATGAAAATGCGGTGGCCATCCAGATGGGAGGCAAAGGTCACGCCCTCCTCCTTGATTTTCCGCAGGCTGGCAAGGGAAAACACTTGAAAGCCGCCGCTGTCCGTCAGGATAGGGCCATCCCAGCCCATGAACCTGTGGAGACCACCCAGCGCCTTCACCGTCTCGTCACCGGGACGGAGGTGCAGGTGGTAGGTGTTGCTCAGCTCGATCTGGCAACCCAGCTGATCCCGCAGATCGAAGGCGTCGATGCCGCCCTTGATGGCGGCTTGGGTGCCCACGTTCATGAACACCGGCGTCTGTACCACGCCGCCGTGGGCGCACTGGAACTGTCCCCGTCGGGCGCGGCCCTGTTTTTTGATGACTTTGAACATTTTATTCTCCTATTAAACCATGAAATAGCCGAGACACAGGGCGAACATCACCGAAAAGACGGCCAGTCCGCCTAAAATCGCAGCAGCGGTAAGCCTTCCCTCTGTGCGGTGGGGCGCGAAAAGCAATATGCCTGCCGCAATAAGCGCAGCCGCACCGACCGCCAGCGAAAGGATGAAATAAATCTTCATACACTTTAATGAATAAACATTGCGTCGCCGAAGGAGAAGAAACAGTACTTCTCCTTTACCGCCTCCTGATACGCCGTCAGGATATGCTCGCGGCCCGCCAGCGCCGACACCAGCATGATAAGTGTGGATTCCGGCAAATGGAAGTTGGTGATAAGGGCGTCCGTGGCCTTGAACCGGTAGCCGGGATAGATGAAAATATTCGTCCACCCGGCGCTGGCCCGCATAGTGCCGTCCTCCCCCGCCCAGGACTCCACCGTGCGGCAGGAGGTCGTACCCACGCAGATGACGCGGCCACCGCTGGCGCGGGTCTGGTTGATAAGGTCAGCCGTCTCCTGCGGGATGACGCAGTACTCGCTGTGCATCTCATGCTCGGTGATCTCGTCCTCCTTCACCGGACGGAAGGTGCCAAGGCCCACATGCAGCGTCACATAACCGATGCCAACGCCCATGGCCCGCACCTTTTCCAGCAGCTCCTTGGTAAAATGCAGGCCCGCCGTAGGCGCGGCAGCGCTGCCAACCACCTTGGAGTACACGGTCTGATAGCGCTCACGGTCCTGCAATTCCTCTTTGATATAAGGCGGCAGGGGCATTTTGCCCAGACGGTCCAGCACCTCCAGAAAGATGCCCTCGTAATCGAAGTGCACCAGGCGGTTGCCGCCGGGCAGCTCCTCCGTGACCTCGGCGGTCAGCTGGCCGGCGCCGAAGGAGAGCTTTGCGCCCTTACGCATCTTCTTGCCAGGCCGCACCAGACATTCCCAGGTCTTGTCGCCCCGGTCGATCAGCAGCAGCACCTCGCACGCACCGCCGCCCGGCAGACGCTGACCCAACAGGCGGGCCGGCAGCACACGGGAATCGTTGAGGATCAGGCAGTCGCCGGGCCGCAGATACTCCGGCAGGTCGAAGAAATGCCGGTGCTCCCACGCGCCGGTATCCTTGTCCAGCACCAGTAGTCGGGAAGCGTCCCGCCGCTCGATGGGCGTCTGGGCGATCAACTCCTGCGGCAGGTCAAAATAAAAGTCATGTGTTTTCATATAATCGCTCGTTTCCAAGTAATATAATGTGTTTGTAATTTGTTATCATAGCATACTCTCCCCTTTTCTTCAACCATTTTCTTCTTGCACCTTAGTTTTACAAAATATTTCATTGAATCCTTCGGTTTATCGTTGACGCTGGTGGAATGTGGATGTATAATGTGGAATGTAACCATAATTTTCTGATCACTTCACAGAAATTCAGGAGGAAACGTACATGATCAATACGATCAATGGAATTTTAGAGGCCGCCAAGGGCGGTAAGACCGGCATCATCGCCGTGGCCGCCGCTCATGACCAGCCCGTGATCGAGGCTGTGGTGGAAGCACGCAAGGATGGTATCGCCACTCCCATTCTGGTGGGCCATGTGGACGAGATCAAGGAGATGCTGTCCGGTCTTGGCGAGAATCCCGCTGATTACGAGATCGTCGCCGGTGACAGCGACACCGACTGCGCCGCCAAGGCCGTGGCTCTGTGCGCCGAGGGCAAGGCCAATTTCCTGATGAAGGGTATTCTGGGCACCGCCGATCTGATGCGCGCCGTATTTAATAAGGAGCATGGTCTGCGCACCAGCCATCTCACCACTCACTGCATGTTCTATGAGATCCCCGCCTACGGCAAAATGGTGATCCTCACCGACGGCGGCGTCAACACCTTCCCCGATCTGGACAAGAAGGCCGAGATCCTGGAGAACGCCGCCATGGTGCTGCACGCCCTGGGCTATGAGAGCATCAATGCCGCCTGCATCTGCGGCGCGGAGGTAGTCAATCCCAAGATCCAGTCCACGGTGGACGCCGACGCACTGGTCCACATGACCGAGCGTTGGAGCAAGTACAACATGAATGTATGCGGCCCCGTGGCCCTCGATCTGGCCGTCAGCAAAGAGGCATGCCACCACAAGCACTACACCGCTCCCGGCGCAGGTGATGCCGACATTCTGCTGGTGCCCAACTATGAGGTGGGCAACGGTATCGGTAAGGCCGCTTCCCTGTTCGGCAACGCCAAAAACGCCGGTATCATTCTGGGCGCCAAGGTGCCTATCGTGCTGGTGTCCCGTGCCGACAGCGCCGAGTCCAAGCTGGCTTCCATCGCCGCCGGCAGCGTGCTGGCCCAGCGGATGGAGCTGAACTGAGGGTATTGATTGTTTCGTTTGCATAAATTTTCTCTGTAAATCCGTTTTCTTTGATAAATACTTGACAATCAAAAGAAACACTCGTATAGTAATAGTTGGTCATGCATGTGTTTGAGCCGCATGCGCAATATAAATAAGGAAAAGAAGAATAGGAGCTGTTATCATGGTCAATCAGGAATATTACACTCTAGGTACTGCCCCCTCTGTTATCCGTCAGCTGTTCGCCTATGGTCTGGAGCAGGCCAAGGTCGTGGGCCCTGAGAATGTGTATGACTACTCTCTGGGCAATCCCAGCATCCCCGCCCCCAAGAAGGTCAACGAGTCCATCAAGAAGATCGTGGACGAGA